>NZ_JBWZCG010000061.1:0-1127 GCF_059383415.1 Pseudarthrobacter sp. RHLT1-30-1 | reverse complement strand
CCCGCCACGCCGATCGAGGAGGCGATTTTGCTTCCCGAACTCACGGCAGCATAATCAAATAACTGACCTGCACGGTGTCGAGAAAACTCCACCACTCAGCGGGACGTAACCGGAATGCTGAGCGTGCAGGTCAATGAATGCTTGTTCCTTGGCAGCCAACATGGTGCTTCCCCCGGTCATCAGACGACTTCCTCCTACTGACTAAGTGTCCCGTGAAGGGGTTTTTCTTACAGCGACGAGCAAGAAGTTTCAGAGTCCGGCCGACGGCGGGTGAATTTCCAGACCCCGGTGCCGGCTGTACAGGCCGCTGGCGGAGCGCATGGTCGCCGCTCCCCGGCCGCCGTTAATGGACCCAGGACACGGGGTACCAGACAGGCGCAATGATTGTGCTTTGACGCAGCTCGTGCAGGCGACCCTTTCGCGGTGGATGGGGCCGGTCCTGTCACGTGGCGCGGAAGGCTCGTTATGGTCACCCCCGCGGCGGGACCGCACGGTCCTGCGGTCAGGCGTGGTGGGCGAGGAAGTGTTCGAGGCTGGATTCGGCGCGGGGCTCGTAGAAGACCGGGTCGTCGGGGTCTGCGGCACGGAATGAGTGCCCGGCCGTGAGCAGGTGCCAGTCCGGGAAGGGATCCGCGGGCAGCTCCTGGTCCCGTTCCGGGAAAGGATCCGGGGCCAGTTCCTGTTCCTGTTCTGGATCCGGGGGAAGGCCGCGCCCCAGGTCAATGTCCGGGTCCATGTCAGGATCCGGCGGCAGGGCGGAGTCCAGGTAAATGTCTGGGCCGGGGTCCGTGTCCGGGGGCATGGCTGCGCCTATGTCGGGGTCTCTGTCTCTGTCCCTGTCTTTGTCTCTGTCCGGGTCCGGGTTCATGTCCCCGGCTGCATCGATGTCCGCGTCTGCGTTTGCATCTGTTCCGGGGTCCGCGCCTATGTCCAGGAGGCCTGGTGGCCAGTGGGGTGGTTCCCAGTCCTGTTGTTCTGACGCGTAGTGCCTTCCGGTCGGGGAGGTCCAGCCGGGTGGGGCGTCTTTGGTGGCCCCGGCCGGTGTCCAGGCGGAGCTGTGTTTCAGGCCGTGGTGTTTGCGGCAGGGCCCGCCGAGGTTGGTGATCCCGGTGGTGCCGCCGTCGGCC
>NZ_JBWZCG010000060.1:0-1427 GCF_059383415.1 Pseudarthrobacter sp. RHLT1-30-1 | reverse complement strand
GGTTACGTCCCGTGGAGTGGTGTAGATCTCAGCAGTTGCGCGTTGCTCCGGTGACGTAGTGAGCCATCGTGCGATGGTCAGTGAGAACCGATCAAAGAACTCACAAAGGACACAAACACACGATGGCTCTAGACCAGTCTGCCCTGCTTGACCTCCTTGGCCAACTGAAACTCACCGATGTCTCCGATCGGATCCGTGCCGCGACCGAAACCCTGTACCAGCAGCTCATCGAGGCCGAGGCGACCGCGTTCATCGGCGCCGCCCCGTTCGAACGCTCCGAGGCGCGGACAACCCAGCGCAACGGGTCCCGGCCCAGGACGTTGACGACGACCGCCGGGGACCTGAACCTGAAGATCCCGAAGCTGCGGAACGGGTCGTTTTTCCCGGCCCTGCTCGAACGCCGCCGCCGCGTGGACCAGGCGCTCTACGCTGTGGTGATGGAGGCCTATCTGCACGGGGTCTCCACCCGGAAGGTCGATGATCTGGTCAAGGCGCTCGGGGCCGAAACCGGGATTTCCAAGTCCGAAGTTTCCCGGATCTGTGAGGACCTGGACCACGAGGTCGGTGCGTTCCGGGACCGCGATCTCTCGGCCATGGACTACCCGTACGTTTTCCTGGACGCCACCTACTGCAAGGCCCGCGTCGGGCACCGCGTCGTGTCCCAGGCCGTTGTGGTTGCCTTCGGCGTGGCCGCGGACGGGCGGCGGGAAGTCCTGGGGTTCGACGTCGGCGACAGCGAGAACGAGGGATTCTGGACCGCGTTCCTGCGGTCCTTGAAGGCCCGCGGACTGGATGGCGTGAAACTGGTGATCTCCGACGCCCACAGCGGCCTGAAGAAAGCCATCGGCACGGTGTTCCAGGGTGCGGCGTGGCAGCGATGCCGCGTGCATTTCATGCGCAATGTGCTCTCGACCGTGCCGAAGGGTTCCCAGGACATGGTCGCCTCGATCATCCGCACCGCCTTCGCCCAGCCCGATGCCGGACACGTGAACACCCAGTTCGACGAGGTCACCCGGATGCTTCTCAAATCCCATCCGAAGGTCGCCGCGATGCTCGGCGACGCCCGGGACGACGTGCTCGCCTTCACCGGGTTCCCGGCCAGGCACTGGCGTCAGATCTGGTCCACGAATCCCATGGAACGCGTCAACAAGGAGATCAAGAGACGCACTGACGTCGTCGGGGTCTTCCCCAACCCGGCTGCCCTTCTCCGGCTTGCCGGCGCGGTCCTCGTCGAGCAACATGACGAATGGGAAGCTGGCGACCGCCGCTACCTCTCCGAGGCCTCCATGGCCGAACTCAAGGCCATAAACACGGCACCCGCCACGCCGATCGAGGAGGCGATTTTGCTTCCCGAACTCACGGCAGCATAATCAAATAACTGACCTGCACGGTGTCGAGAAAACTCCACCACTCAGCGGGACGTAACC
>NZ_JBWZCG010000059.1:0-1983 GCF_059383415.1 Pseudarthrobacter sp. RHLT1-30-1 | reverse complement strand
CCGGAAATGGTCTGGTCCGATGGTTGCTGAAGCACCGTGTCCAGCCGGTGATCGGCCCGGAGAGCCCGGAAGACCACGCCAGGCCGCAGGCCTGGTGGAAGGTCATGTGCCTTACCGGTGTCGACTACTTCTCCACGCTTTCCTACCTGCCGGCGATCGCAGCCCTCGCGGCGGGGGCCTTGTCTCCGTTGGCGACCCTCCTGATTGTCGCTCTCACGCTCCTGGGCATGCTGCCGATGTACCGGAGGGTTGCTCAGGAGAGCCCCCACGGCCAAGGGTCGGTGGCGATGCTTGAAAATCTGCTGCCCTTCTGGCGGGGAAAGATCTTTGTGCTGATCCTTCTTGGATTTGTCGCCACGTCCTGGATCATCACGATCACGCTCTCGTCGGCCGACGCCACAGTGCACATGCTGGAGAACCCATATCTCCCCGAATTCCTGCACGGGCAGGCCGTACCCATCACAGTGGTGCTGCTGCTCATACTCGGCGGCGTATTCCTCCTTGGATTCAGTGAAGCCGTGGTTGTGGCAATCCCCTTGGTGGCCGTTTTTCTGGTCCTGAATGCCGTCGTCATCGTCGCCGGCATAGCCCAGGTCATCGGCGACCCTTCCGCAATGGCGGCCTGGACCGGGGATCTGGCTTCGCGGGGCGGCATCGGGGACGTCGTGGGGCCGGCCCTGATCGCGTTCCCGCTTCTGGTCCTGGGCCTGTCCGGATTCGAGACCGGTGTCAGCATGATGCCGCTGGTGGCCTCCAAGGGCAAGACACCCGAGGAGCGGCTGGCGTCACGGGTGCGGAACACCCGCCGGCTGCTCACTGCGGCCGCGGCGATCATGAGTGTTTATCTCCTGGGCAGCAGCTTCGTCGCCACTGTCCTTATACCGGCCGAGGAATTCCAGCCGGGCGGTGAGGCCAACGGGCGGGCACTGGCTTACCTGGCCCACCAGCAACTGGGAAACACTTTCGGAACGGTCTATGACGTCAGCAGCATCCTGATTCTGTGGTTTGCCGGCGCATCGGCCATGGCCGGTCTGATTAACATCGTCCCGCGCTACCTCCCCTCTTACGGCATGGCCCCGGAATGGGGACGAGCCGTCCGCCCCGTGGTCCTCGTCTACACCGGCGTCAGTATCCTGATCACCATCGGCTTCAACGCCGACGTCAACGCACAAGCCGGCGCATACGCCACCGGCATCCTGGCCATGATGGTTTCCGGATCAATCGCCGTCACCATATCCGCCTTCCGTCGGGGGCAACGCAGGGCCGGCTCGGGCTTCGCGGTGCTCACACTGATCCTGCTCTACGCACTGGCCGCAAACGTCATCGCGAAACCCGACGGTCTAGCCATCTCCGCGTTCTTCATCCTGGGCATCATCGCCATCTCGCTGGTCTCCCGCGTCGCGCGGACCACGGAACTACGCGCGGACATCATCAGGTTCGACGACACCGCCCGCCGCTTCATCGCCGACTCACTGGACTACGACGGAGCGCTGAACCTGATCGCCAACCGCCGCCAGGCCGGCGACGCCCCGGAATACGCCGAGAAGGAACTGGACCAGCGCGGCCAGAACGCTGTCCCCGGGACCGCTGACGTCATCTTCCTCGAAATCGACATCATCGACCCGTCCAACTTCGCCGGAACCCTCGACGTGCACGGCGTCGAAGTCGATGGCCACCGTATCCTTCGGGTCGAAAGCCCCGCCGCACCGAATGCCATTGCCGCGGTACTGTTAGCAATCCGGGACACAACCGGCGTCATCCCCCACTCCTATTTCGAATGGTCTGAAGGCAACCCGCTCGCCCACCTGATGCGGTATCTACTCCTCGGGCGCGGTGATACCCCTCCAGTCGTGCGGGAAATCATCCGGAAGCACGAATCGGATCCCGCCCGTCGCCCACGCATCCACGTGGGGTGATGACTTCCGCGAACTCGTTCCAACGCACTCCTACCCTGTGTGAGATACCCGAGGAGACCTTCTGGAA
>NZ_JBWZCG010000058.1:0-2787 GCF_059383415.1 Pseudarthrobacter sp. RHLT1-30-1 | reverse complement strand
AAAAACCCCGCAACCACCCGGACTAAAGGCCCAACAGACGGGCCCCCACGGCCGAAACAATGAAACCCCGCTCCTGTGGGCTGCATCACCGCGCTCCGAAGTCACTCGGACTACGATCAGGGGGTGATGGCAGAAAGCGGGCGCCGAAGACCAGAACTCCGCCATCGGCGTGTGTCCGGGCCAGCCGCGACCGGCCTCTCCCAAGGCGAAGTTGCCACCCGGATGAGGGACGGCCTCGGCAACCATGCGCCGGACGCAACCAGCCGCACCCTCTGGGAGATCGTCCGCGCCAATGTGCTGACGCTGTTCAACGCGATCGTGGGTACGAGCTTCGTGCTGCTCCTGCTGCTTGGAAGCTGGCAGGACGCACTCTTTGGCCTTTCCGCCGTGGGCAACGCGGTGATCGGAGTCGTGCAGGAGTATCGGGCCAAGCGGTCTCTGGACCGGCTCGCAGTCCTTGAGGCACCGCTGGCCCGCGTGCTGCGGGATGGCAGTGTTCAGGAAATCGGCACCGCCGAGGTGGTGCTTGACGATGTCCTGGTCCTGCGGCCCGGCGACCAGGTTACGGCCGATGCCTCGGTCCTCGAGAGCAGCGGGCTGGAGGCCGACGAATCCCTGCTTACCGGGGAGTCGGACCCCGTTGACCGGGATGTTGGGACTGAGGTGCTCTCCGGCTCCATCATCGTTGCCGGCCGCGGCACCGCTCGGGTCGTGCGGGTGGGCGCTGAGTCGTTCGCCAGCCGCCTCACCGCCGATGCGAAACGGTTCTCGCTGGTCAACTCGGAGATCCGCAATAGTCTCAACCGGATTCTGCGCTGGCTCACCTGGGCGCTGTTGCCGGTCGCCGTCGTCGTGGCCAATGGTGAGATGCAGTCCAGAGGCGGCTGGGAGCAGGCCATCGCTACCGGCGCCTGGACCTCCGCGCTGGTGGGCGTGATTGCAAGCGTCATCGCCATGGTTCCGCTGGGCCTTGTTCTGCTCTCGAGCGTGGCCTTCGCCGTGGGAGGGGTCCGGCTCGCCGGGAATAAGGTTCTCATCCAGGAGCTGGCAGCAGTGGAGGGCCTGGCCCGCGTGGATGTCCTCTGCCTGGACAAAACCGGGACGCTGACCGAAGGCCGGATCGTCTTCGACGGTGTGCATGAGCTGGCTGAGCCGGCGGAACCTGGTTGGGAGCGCGCTCTGGGCTGGTTTGCGGCGGATCCGGAGGCGAACGCGACGTCGCGTTGCATGGCCGCAGCTTTTGAGCAGAACGGCACGAGCGCAGCGGTGTCTTCGGTTCCGTTCTCGTCCGCCCGGAAGTGGAGTTCTGTGGCGTTCGACGGCGGTGTTGCTCGCCCAGGCACTTGGATCCTCGGCGCCCCGGAGGTAGTGCTGGGAGCCGGGTCCGACGGTGGCGCGGGTGCGGACTCGCCGGCTGGCGCCGCGCTGGGAAAGGCCGGGCGGCTGGCCGCATCGGGGCTACGCACCGTCGTGCTCGCTTTCGCAGACGGCACCGCCATCACTGCCGACACCGCAACACTGCCCTCCGCCGTGAGGCCCGTGGTGGTGCTCACGTTTCGGGAGCAGATTCGTCCTGATGCGCGAAGGACGCTTGCGTACTTTCGCGAGGAGGGCGTTGAGCTGAAGATTTTTTCGGGAGACGACCCCCGTACGGTGGCTGCGATTGCGCGCAGCGTGGGTCTCGACGTCGAGGGTGGTTATGATGCCCGGACACTCCCGGCTGACCCCCGTCTTCTCGAAGAGGTATTGGCTGCCAACACGGTCTTCGGCCGGGTAAGTCCCGACCAGAAGAAGGAAATGGTGGCCGCACTCCAGCGTCGCGGTCACACGGTTGCGATGACGGGCGACGGCGTTAATGATGTGTTGGCCTTGAAAGAGGCAGACCTCGGCATAGCAATGAACACTGCCGCGCCTGCCACTAAGGCTGTGGCCCGGCTGGTCCTTTTGGATGGGCGCTTCGACCGGCTGCCAGGAGTGATGGCCGAGGGCCGGAGGGTGATAGCCAACGTTGAGCGGGTTTCCAAGGTATTCCTCAGCAAAACGGCTTACTCGATAGCGATCGCGGTCAGTTTTGGCGTGTTGAACCTGCAGTTTCCATTCCTGCCCCGGCAATTGTCATTCACGGACGGCTTGACGATAGGCATCCCCTCCTTCTTCCTGGCGCTGATGGCAAATACCCGCCTCTACCGGCCCGGGTTCCTGCGCCGCTCGCTCTCGTTCGCGGTGCCCGCAGGGCTCATCGTCGCTGCTTGCCTGCTGGGGCTGAACTTGTACGCAAATACCGGTGCACTTGCCCAGACGGGGCCGGAGTTCCTGCAATCAGCATCTGTGCTGACGTTGGCGTTGCTCGGGCTGTGGATTCTCGCGATTATCTCCCGCCCGCTGGATCCGAAGAAGTTGGCGGTCATGATTGCGATGTGTGCGAGCCTGGTGATCCTGCTCAACCTGCCGCTCGCCCAGGACTTCTTCAAGCTGACGCTGCCGCCGGCGGAGATGTTGTGGGCAGCAGGGATCGGTGTGGCCGGTGCGGGGTTGTTGCTTGAGTTGCTGGCCTTGGTGCATGGCAGGGTGTTCCCGCGCTGAGCCTGCGCCCCGACGTGCGCGGGGGGTGCTGGCTCCGCCGTGTGCCCGGGGAGTGCGCCTATCGTTGGGCAGGTCCCAGCGCGCGGGGCCGTGGGGTTCGGTGTTTGGGGGTTAAATGCGGGAGAGCCCCGACCTGTGTGGTTGGGGCTCTCGACCGTGTAATGATGTTCCGGCGGTGACCTACTCTCCCACACCCTCCCGGGT
>NZ_JBWZCG010000057.1:0-5103 GCF_059383415.1 Pseudarthrobacter sp. RHLT1-30-1 | reverse complement strand
TGGTGTGCTCCTAAAAAACCCACACCCTTCCTGCGAAACCACTTCCGCTCGCGCAGGGACAAGCCGGAAGCGATGCACAGAGGGGGACGCCCCGCTGCAGGTCAGCCGGCGTCCTCCGCGGAGACTCCGAGTTCCCGGGAAATGGTCCGCGTGGTTTCCAGCAGTTCTGCAGTGACCTTGTCCATCTCATCCTGGTCGACGACTTCGGCGGGAAAAACAACGGAGATGGCCAGCGGCAGCGAGTCCCCGGTAGAGAACGCGGGGGCGGCGATGGAGGATACCCCTGGAATCACGCCTCCGGTGGTGATCGAGTAGCCGGCGGAAAGCACGTTCTTTTTAATCCGGCTGATTTCCTCGTCCGGGTACGCCGACCGGCTGCGCCGGGCGCGGTCGGCTTCCAGCGCCTTGGCGGTCATGGACGGGGGCAGGTAGGCCAGGAACACCAGCCCGCCGGAGGATGTGAGCATGGGCAGTTTCGCCCCGACCCGGACGTTGATCGGGAGCGCGTGGGAGCCGTAGTCCCACCGCACGACGACGGGGCCGTCCTCACCCCAGACAGAGATATTGACTGAATGTCCGCAACTGTCGCGCAGCATCATGGCGTAGTCCGATGCGACGGCGACTTCGTTGGTGCGGCGCAGTGATTCGGCGCCGAGCCGGCGCAGGGCGGCGCCGAAGTCGTACCTTCCGGTCTTCGGGGATTGGGATGCCAGCCCGGCGCGGACCAGACTGACAAGGTAACGGTGTGCCTTGTTGGGCTGGAAGCCGCTGCGCTCGGCAATTTCAGACAGAGACATGGGGCCGCCACCGGCCTCCAGGGCCTGCAGTACGCGCATGGCCAACTCGACGGATTGGATGCCCTGCCGTTCCGGGGGCCCGGCCTGTTCCAACGCGCTCAATGCTGATACTTCCTTTGCCTCATGGTCCATTATGACCGGCCGCGTCCCGACCGTTACGGGTGATGGTCGGGACGCGGGGGTATATATCTGTGCCTTGCCGGGAGTCGAAGGGTCAGGGCCGGGGTGGGACGCTGGTGCCGGTCACGGCCGGCACCCGGACGCGGGGCACGAGCACCGAGGCGATGGCGCCGACCACCGCGGGGATGGCGAAGGCGTAGAAGTTCCATTCGACCGCGAGCCCGGAAGTCATCACCCAGGCGCCCAGTGAGGGCCCGACGATGGCGCCTACGCGGCCGAAGGACAAGGCCCAGGCCAGCCCGCTGCCGCGCATGTCGTCCGGGTACCGGGTGAGGATGAAGCCGTTGACGAGGATTTGCGAGCCGATAAAGCCGACGCCGCTCAGGAACATAAAGATGAACAGTACGATCACGTTGGGGTTCATGCTCATGACAATCAGGCTGACGGCCCCGGTCAGGAAGGCCGCCACCACGACGGGTTTGGCTCCGATGGCATCGGCGATCCGGCCGCCGACGATCACGCCCACGCCGACGCCGATCCACATGGCCGCGGTCTGCAACAGTGCCGAGCCCAGCGAGTAGCCGTTGGCCTGCATCATGGTCGGCAGCCAAGCCGTGATGCCGAAGACCAGCAGCAGGCCGCAAAACGTCATGACCCAGAAGAGCAGGGTTGCGCCCGCGACGCCGCGGGAAAACAGCGGACCAATACCGGCGAAGTTCCGCTTTCCGGCCACGGTCAGCACCGGCGCAGGAAGTCCCATGGCTCGGCTCAGGCTGTGTGCTTCCTCCGTGTGGCCGCTGCGCAGCAGGTGAACGGGCGGCACCGGAAGCAGCTTCCAGGCGAACGGCAGGATGATCAGCGCAGGGAGGACGCCGATGATGTACAGCCAGCGGAACGAGGTGACCGGCAGCAGCACGGCGCCCAGCAGCGGTGCTGCCAGACCGCCGGCAGCGTAGCCAGCCATGACGATGCCGGTGTTGCGGTTGCGGTGTTCCGGGACGGAGAGGTCCGCCACGTAGGCGAGCAGGGTGGGCAGTACGACGCCCAGGCCAAGTCCGACCAGGGTGCGGCCCGTTCCGAAGAGGGCCAGGTTCGCCGCGGCGGCGGAGAGCACCATGCCGGCGGAGAAGATGATGCAGCTGGCCAGGATGAGGCGCAGCGCCCCGACTCGGCGCATCAGGGCGCCGGCCAGTGCGGCGCCGATGAGCATCCCGACGCCGACCACGGAGCCCAGGGTTCCGGCGGATCCTTTGTCCACGTGCAGAGATCCGTCGGCCAGCAGCGCCGGCACGGAGACGCCGTACACGGCCAGGTCGTAGCCTTCAAGGGCCGCGATCACGAACGCGACGGTCAGCAGGGTTCGTTCGGTGATGACCCGGCCTATTGCCGTGCCAGCAGTTTTTGTCGTCATTGACATCGTTATACTCCTACTGTTTGCGCGCTGCTGCCCACTGTGGAGCATGCATCGCTGTATTCACGGAGGAGCGTCTGGTAATCGCGGTCGGTCCGCGCGGCTCCGAAGATGTAGAAATCCGGTCGGACAAGAACAGCCTGGCAGTCGTTTTCATCGAACCAGCGCAGGTAGCTTCCGGTGACGTCGGTGAAGGACCCGCTCACCTCGCCGGTGTCCGGGTCGATGACGGTGACGTCGCCCGGGCGGCCGCTCCCGGAGGAGCTGCGGCGCAGGAGCTTGAAGCCGTAGCCGAAGATCTCGTCGAACCGGCCGGCGGCCGCGTCGGTGCGTACCTCGTCCTGGATGAACAGCCGGCCGTTGGCAGGGTGGTCCGAGCGGGAGACCAGGCCCGGGCCCAGGCCGGGGAAGCGGAGCTTGTCCGGCTTCATGTTCTTCCGCCGGTTTTCCAGATACTGCAGGTCCCGCTCCTGGGCTTTTTGCGGATCGCGCATGGTCTGGACCTTGCCTAGTTCGATGCCCTTGTGCACGACGGCGGCCACGTGCGGCTCGCGTTCACTCTGGTAGGTATCCAGGATTGCTTCCTGCGCCCGGCCGGAGAGCAGCAGGTCCAGCTTGAAGGCCAGGTTCTGCGCGTCCCGGATGCCCGAGCACATGCCCTGCCCCAGGAACGGCGGCATCTGGTGCGCCGCGTCGCCGGCCAGCATGATCCTGCCGCGCCGCCACGGGCGGGCGATGAGGGAACGGAAGGTGTAGGTCGCTACCCGGATCAGTTCGGCCTGGTCCGGCAACAAGTACGGGGCCACGCGCGCCCAGACCCGCTGCGGGTCGCGTTCGATCAGGAAATCCTCTGCGGAGTCGAGCATGAAGCTGAAGCGGTGATGGTCCGGTCCCAGCGAGATGATGGACTGCGGCTGATTCGGGTCGCAGACCTGCCGGGCGTGCGGCAGGTCTGTCTCTGCGGTGAGCCGGAAGTCGCAGACCAGCCACGGCTCCGAGAACCCGAAATCTTCCAGGTCCGCCCCCAGCCAGCCGCGCGTGAAGCCGTTGCCGCCGTCGCAGGCCACCACATAGGATGCCTGGACGTTTCCGCCTGGAACTTGCAGTTCCACCCCGGCCGCAGTCTCGGTATAGCCCTCCACCGGTGCGTCGAACCAGACGGTGACGTTGGGCATCGTGCGGAAGAGACGGTCCAGTTCCTCTTCGAGCTCCGGCTGGTACATCATGTACCACTCGGACCAGCCGGAGGCGCCCTTGAGCGCGAACTCGTGCTCGATGAGCAGGTCCCCTGCGGCGTTGCGCCATTCGTAGTTCCGCTGGGCGTTTATTTTGGGCAGCATCTTCTCGGCGATGCCCAGCCGGGCGAAGGTCCGCATCGTTTCATCGTCAAAGATGGCGGCGCGCGGCAGGTTGTAAAGCCCGGCATAGCGTTCCAGCACCACAACCTGATGCCCGGCCTGGCCGAGCAGCGCCGCCATGGCCATGCCGACGGGGCCGTAGCCGACCACCGCAACATCGAATTTTTCCATCATCATCCTCTAGTCCTCCGGATCGGGACCACAGTTGTGATCCTTGACACTTAGTCACAGTAGGATTCATTATTAGTGAAGTCAATGCATATTAGTGAATGACTTTGAATCAAGATGCCAGGAGATCCCGTGAAAAAGATTGCCCTCGAAGAACACTTCGTCACCCCTGACCTCGTCGGGTACGGAAGCAGCACCAGTGCCATCGCCCAGCCCCAGGCCTGGGCCGATGCCTCCCGCCGGCTGCTGGACTTCCAGGCCGAGCGCCTCCCGGAGATGGACCTGTACGGCATTGACATGGAAGTGCTCTCGCTGAACTCCCCCGGCATTCAGGCCGAAACGGATCCGGGCACCGCGATCGCGAAGACCACCACGGTCAATGACTTCCTGGCCGGTGTCATGGCCGAGAACCCCACCCGGTTCTCCGGCTTTGCCGCCCTGCCTCTGCAGGATCCGCAGGCCGCGGCGAAGGAACTGGAGCGTGCTGTCACACAGTTGGGCATGAAGGGTGCGCTGGTGAACGCGCATACCAACGGCATGTACCTGGATGACCCCAAGCTCCGGGTCGTCTGGGAGATGGCAGAAGGCCTGGATGTCCCGCTTTACCTGCACCCGGCCAACGGCGTGGACACCGCCGATGTCCTGAGCGGACACCCCGAGCTTGTCGGCCCCATGTGGAGCTGGGGCATCGACACCTCGACCCACGCCCTCCGGCTGATCTTCGGCGGAGTTTTCGATGATTTCCCGCAAGCCAAGCTCATGCTCGGGCACATGGGAGAGGGCCTGCCCTATGTCCTCTGGCGGCTGGATTCCCGCTGGAACTTCCACAACCACCACGGCATCGAACTGGCCAAGGGCAACCCGTCCCAGTACATCCGCGACAACCTCTACATCACCACCAGCGGCGTCTGCTCCCCCGCCCCGCTGCTGTGTGCCCTCCTGGCCCTCGGCTCGGACCACATCCTCTTCGGCACTGACTACCCGTTTGAGACCATCAGGGAAGCCTCCGAATTCCTCGACAACGCTCCCATCAGCGAGGCTGACCGGGAAAAGATCGGCTTCCGCAATGCCGAACGGCTGCTACGCCTCAACGTGCCGGAATCCGCCGGCGTACCGTCGCTGTCCGCCCGGTAATCCTCCGCGCTAATTCGCCTGCGGCGGGGCCCTCCCCCCCCGAAAGCGCCGCCCCCCCCCCCACCCCACCCCCCCCCACCCCCCCAAAAAATCCCCCCCCCTCGTCTTTTTTTTT
>NZ_JBWZCG010000056.1:0-5419 GCF_059383415.1 Pseudarthrobacter sp. RHLT1-30-1 | reverse complement strand
CGGGTTTGTTGTTTGGGAACCACATAGTGGACGCAAGCAGTCTTGTTTTCTTTTTACCACCCCGGGGTGCGAACCCCTTTTGAATGGGTTCGCGGGGTGGTGTGTGGTGTAAGTTATCGGCCTATTAGTACCGGTCAGCTTCACGAGTCGTTAGTCCTCGCTTCCACATCCGGCCTATCAACCCAGTGGTCTGGCTGGGGGCCTCTCACACACAAGGTGTATGGAAATCTCATCTCGAAGCGAGCTTCCCGCTTAGATGCTTTCAGCGGTTATCCCATCCGAACGTAGCTAATCAGCGGTGCACTTGGCAGTACAACTGACACACCAGAGGTTCGTCCGTCCCGGTCCTCTCGTACTAAGGACAGCCCTTCTCAAATTTCCTGCGCGCGCAGCGGATAGGGACCGAACTGTCTCACGACGTTCTAAACCCAGCTCGCGTACCGCTTTAATGGGCGAACAGCCCAACCCTTGGGACCTACTCCAGCCCCAGGATGCGACGAGCCGACATCGAGGTGCCAAACCATGCCGTCGATATGGACTCTTGGGCAAGATCAGCCTGTTATCCCCGAGGTACCTTTTATCCGTTGAGCGACGGCCATTCCACAATGTACCGCCGGATCACTAGTCCCGACTTTCGTCCCTGCTCGAGATGTCTCTCTCACAGTCAAGCTCCCTTGTGCACTTACACTCGACACCTGATTGCCAACCAGGCTGAGGGAACCTTTGGGCGCCTCCGTTACTTTTTAGGAGGCAACCGCCCCAGTTAAACTACCCATCAGGCACTGTCCCTGACCCGGATTACGGGCCGAAGTTAGATGTCCAAAGTGACCAGAGTGGTATTTCAACGATGACTCCACCCGAACTGGCGTCCGGGCTTCAACGTCTCCCACCTATCCTACACAAGCCACTCCGAACACCAATACCAAACTATAGTAAAGGTCTCGGGGTCTTTCCGTCCTGCTGCGCGTAACGAGCATCTTTACTCGTACTGCAATTTCGCCGAGTTTATGGTTGAGACAGCGGGGAAGTCGTTACTCCATTCGTGCAGGTCGGAACTTACCCGACAAGGAATTTCGCTACCTTAGGATGGTTATAGTTACCACCGCCGTTTACTGGGGCTTGAATTCTCAGCTTCGCCTTGCGGCTAACCGGTCCTCTTAACCTTCCAGCACCGGGCAGGAGTCAGTCCGTATACATCGTCTTGCGACTTCGCACGGACCTGTGTTTTTAGTAAACAGTCGCTTCCCCCTGGTCTCTGCGGCCCCTGCACGCTCCGGACAGCAAGTGTCCATCACGATGGGGGCCCCCCTTCTCCCGAAGTTACGGGGGCATTTTGCCGAGTTCCTTAACCATAATTCTCTCGATCGCCTTAGTATTCTCTACCTGATCACCTGTGTCGGTTTGGGGTACGGGCGGCTAAAACCTCGCGTCGATGCTTTTCTCGGCAGCATAGGATCACCGAATCCCCCCTTACGGGAGTCCCATCAGATCTCAGGCATCATGAACAGCGGATTTGCCTACCGTTCGCCCTACATCCTTAGACCGGGACAACCATCGCCCGGCTCGGCTACCTTCCTGCGTCACACCTGTTAATACGCTTGCCTCCCAGGATCAGGTCCCGCGCTCCACCAAAACCCGGGTCACCACAAGGGTGGCCGGGCAGGTCTCGGGCGGTTAGTATCCCCTGTTCAGCATGGACGGTTTTTCGCCGGTACGGGAATATCAACCCGTTGTCCATCGACTACGCCTGTCGGCCTCGCCTTAGGTCCCGACTTACCCAGGGCAGATTAGCTTGACCCTGGAACCCTTGATCATTCGGCGGACGGGTTTCTCACCCGTCTTTCGCTACTCATGCCTGCATTCTCACTCGTGTAGGCTCCACCGCTGGTTTACACCGCGACTTCACTGCCCACACGACGCTCCCCTACCACTCCAGACGCCTGAACCAACCCACAAGGGGCGGCTTAGCTAATATCTGAAATCCACAACTTCGGCGGTGTACTTGAGCCCCGCTACATTGTCGGCGCGGAATCACTTGACCAGTGAGCTATTACGCACTCTTTTAAGGATGGCTGCTTCTAAGCCAACCTCCTGGTTGTCTTCGCAACTCCACATCCTTTCCCACTTAGCACACGCTTAGGGGCCTTAGTTGGTGGTCTGGGCTGTTTCCCTCTCGACTATGAAGCTTATCCCCCACAGTCTCACTGCTGCGCTCTCACTTACCGGCATTCGGAGTTTGGCTGACGTCAGTAACCTTGTAGGGCCCATTAGCCATCCAGTAGCTCTACCTCCGGTAAGAAACACGCAACGCTGCACCTAAATGCATTTCGGGGAGAACCAGCTATCACGAAGTTTGATTGGCCTTTCACCCCTACCCACAGCTCATCCCCTCCATTTTCAACTGAAGTGGGTTCGGTCCTCCACGACGTCTTACCGTCGCTTCAACCTGGCCATGGGTAGATCACTTCGCTTCGGGTCTAGATCACGCCACTGCAACGCCCTATTCAGACTCGCTTTCGCTACGGCTTCCCCACACGGGTTAACCTCGCGACGTAACACTAACTCGCAGGCTCATTCTTCAAAAGGCACGCCGTCACCAGAATCAGACTGGCTCCGACGGATTGTAAGCACACGGTTTCAGGTACTGTTTCACTCCCCTCCCGGGGTACTTTTCACCTTTCCCTCACGGTACTGGTCCGCTATCGGTCATTAGGGAGTATTTAGGCTTATCAGGTGGTCCTGACAGATTCGCACGGGATTTCTCGGGCCCCGTGCTACTTGGGATACTCCCCGGGCGGTACACAACATTTCGGTTACGGGGCTCACACCCTCTCTGGCCGGCCTTTCAAGACCGTTCACCTATGCCTGCACTACACACCCCACTGTCCCGGCAGAGACAGAATGGGAAGTCCCACAACCCCGACCATGCAACGCCCGCCGGCTATCACACATGGAACGGTTTAGCCTGATCCGCGTTCGCTCGCCACTACTGACGGAATCACTATTGTTTTCTCTTCCTGCGGGTACTGAGATGTTTCACTTCCCCGCGTTCCCTCCACGCACCCTATGTGTTCAGATGCGGGTCACCAGGTAACTCGCGCCCCTGGCGGGGTTTCCCCATTCGGACACCCTGGGATCACAGTCCGGTTATCGACTCCCCCAGGCTTATCGCAGATTCCTACGTCCTTCTTCGGCTCCTAATGCCAAGGCATCCACCGTGTGCTCTTAAAAACTTGACCACAAAAGATCAAAAACGCTATTTTCGAGAGAACCACGAAAACCACCCGGACACCACCACCACAACCCAAAGGCCACAGCAACAGCACCCGGACAGATCCAGGTTCATATTCTTGGAAATTGCTTCTTATAAAAGATGCTCGCGTCCACTATGTAGTTCTCAAACAACAACCCCGTACCACACACCCCACACACGGCCCCCGCACCAAAGCAGGAACCCAACCGTATGATCGGTGCAGCCAGGAAACCAGAAACACAAGTCCCGGAACCCACAGCACAACAGCCATGAACCCCGGTCCTGTTGCCTCAGGACCCAACAGTGTGCCAAACACAAAACCACCCGTACCCTCCCCGCACCGTTCCAGAACCACCCCGCCCCCCAAAGAGGGCAGAAACAATCCGTACTGGGTGCCGGGAAAAAACCGGCGGCCGCTATTTGTTGATATTCCACCCGTGAGCACCCGCCGCAGAACTAGCGTCTGCGCAACGGGCGTACTCCTGACAACACCACCACACAGACAAAACGCCTGGCAGGGTTGTTGTAGGTGCTCCTTAGAAAGGAGGTGATCCAGCCGCACCTTCCGGTACGGCTACCTTGTTACGACTTAGTCCCAATCGCCAGTCCCACCTTCGACAGCTCCCTCCCACAAGGGGTTAGGCCACCGGCTTCGGGTGTTACCAACTTTCGTGACTTGACGGGCGGTGTGTACAAGGCCCGGGAACGTATTCACCGCAGCGTTGCTGATCTGCGATTACTAGCGACTCCGACTTCATGGGGTCGAGTTGCAGACCCCAATCCGAACTGAGACCGGCTTTTTGGGATTAGCTCCACCTCACAGTATCGCAACCCTTTGTACCGGCCATTGTAGCATGCGTGAAGCCCAAGACATAAGGGGCATGATGATTTGACGTCGTCCCCACCTTCCTCCGAGTTGACCCCGGCAGTCTCCTATGAGTCCCCGCCATCACGCGCTGGCAACATAGAACGAGGGTTGCGCTCGTTGCGGGACTTAACCCAACATCTCACGACACGAGCTGACGACAACCATGCACCACCTGTAAACCGACCGCAAGCGGGGCACCTGTTTCCAGGTGTTTCCGGTTCATGTCAAGCCTTGGTAAGGTTCTTCGCGTTGCATCGAATTAATCCGCATGCTCCGCCGCTTGTGCGGGCCCCCGTCAATTCCTTTGAGTTTTAGCCTTGCGGCCGTACTCCCCAGGCGGGGCACTTAATGCGTTAGCTACGGTACGGAAAACGTGGAATGTCCCCCACACCTAGTGCCCAACGTTTACGGCATGGACTACCAGGGTATCTAATCCTGTTCGCTCCCCATGCTTTCGCTCCTCAGCGTCAGTTAATGCCCAGAGACCTGCCTTCGCCATCGGTGTTCCTCCTGATATCTGCGCATTTCACCGCTACACCAGGAATTCCAGTCTCCCCTACATCACTCTAGTCTGCCCGTACCCACCGCAGATCCGGAGTTGAGCCCCGGACTTTCACGGCAGACGCGACAAACCGCCTACGAGCTCTTTACGCCCAATAATTCCGGATAACGCTTGCGCCCTACGTATTACCGCGGCTGCTGGCACGTAGTTAGCCGGCGCTTCTTCTGCAGGTACCGTCACTTTCGCTTCTTCCCTACTGAAAGAGGTTTACAACCCGAAGGCCGTCATCCCTCACGCGGCGTCGCTGCATCAGGCTTTCGCCCATTGTGCAATATTCCCCACTGCTGCCTCCCGTAGGAGTCTGGGCCGTGTCTCAGTCCCAGTGTGGCCGGTCACCCTCTCAGGCCGGCTACCCGTCGTCGCCTTGGTGAGCCATTACCTCACCAACAAGCTGATAGGCCGCGAGTCCATCCAAAACCACAATAAAGCTTTCCACCCCCCACCATGCGATGAGGAGTCATATCCGGTATTAGACCCAGTTTCCCAGGCTTATCCCAGAGTTAAGGGCAGGTTACTCACGTGTTACTCACCCGTTCGCCACTAATCCCCCAGCAAGCTGGGATCATCGTTCGACTTGCATGTGTTAAGCACGCCGCCAGCGTTCATCCTGAGCCAGGATCAAACTCTCCGTTGAAGTAAAACAGACACAACATGCGCCCCCGGGAAAACGGGATGCACACCCTGCACAAAATTTGAAACCAGCTGTAAAAACCAGACCACACCACGGGGTGGCGGA
>NZ_JBWZCG010000055.1:0-5804 GCF_059383415.1 Pseudarthrobacter sp. RHLT1-30-1 | reverse complement strand
ACTTCTTATCCCCACCCAACCGCAACTGCGCCGCCGACACCTGATTCAACGTCGAGCCCGCCGCATCATCCACCAACACCGTCCCGGCATCCTGCAACACATCAAACGTCGCCGACGCCGGCGTCACCGCCCCATCCAACACCCGAGACGGATAATTCACCCGCCCCACCGCATTCTTGGACTTCGACACCACCCACACCCCACCGTCATTCAACTCCACCTCAGTGGTCTTAAACCCCGGATAAATAATCGCGCCCGTGATCAACACCGCGGAGGCCACGGCGATGCCGGTACCGGCCATCAAACGCCGCCGGCGCGCGGTGAAGCGGCCGCCCAGCGGGGTGGTGAAGCCGGGCGTCCTGGAGCGCAGGGTGGCGAGAAGTCGTGTCACAGCTTCAGATGCCCTTCATACGCGCGTTGTCATTCCCGTGGCGGGCCCGGGAGCAGGCTCCCAGTTCCCGCGACAGCCTACCGAACGGTCCGGCGGCGGGCGATGGGGAGGGCTCCCCACCGGCCGGTGTCCGTCCGGGGCCGGGCGCCGGAGCAGCACCCGGCGCGGTCACGGTGTTGCTCCGACCGGGAAGGTGCAGAGCGGAACGCCGCTTTGCCCGGGCGAGCCGATCGAGGTGTGCGTGGAGTTGATCCAGCGGGTCGCGTTCGGCGAACCGCGCATGATGTAGTACCACTGGCCGTCGCCGCTGTAGTAGGTACCGTGCGGCTTCCAGCACATGACGTCGAAGGAGTCGAGGTGCGACATCCAGGGTCTGGTGTAGCCCGACTGCCCATCGCAGGTGAAGTTACCCGGCTGGCTGTCGTCGTAGGACGTGGCGCCGGGAAGGTCGGTGCAGCTGCGGTCCATTCCGGTGTTGAGGCGGGTGCTCCAGCGGGTCTTAGCGGCTCCGGACTGGGCGGACGCCGAGGCGATCGGCCCGCCGGTGCCGAGGGAGTTGACCGTCTGGACGCGGATGGAGTGGGGTTCGCTGAAGCCGCCGGTGTTGATCGTCCGGCTGCCGGAGGCTGCCACGCGTTCCCAGCCTCCGTTGTCGATGCTGATCTGGGTGTAGGCGACGTCGTTGGTGGTGGTCGACGGCGAGCTCCAGCTGAAGCTGAGGTTCTTTTGGTTTTCGGCGCCGTTCTGTCCGGATGCCGAGGGGGTTCCGGGCGAGCCGTAGGGTGTGGTGGTGGCTCCGGTGCTGGCGTCGGAGCTGGGTGCGACGCTCGAGTTGGCGGTGACGGTGATTGTGGTGGGGGCGCCGTTGGTGAACCCGCCGATCTTCTGGCCGGGAGTGATCCCGCCGGTCTTTCCGCTGGGGCTGGCGTAGTAGGTGTAGCTGACCTCGCCGGGCTGGGAGCCGTTGCGCCCGGCGGTGTCGAGTTCGCGGAAGTTGATGACCACGGCCCGGCCGGCGCCGCCGGTGTCCGCCGCCGTTGCGGTCACGCCCGAGACCTGGCCGAGCTTGCCGGTGGCGCGGCGCGGTGCCGAGGGTGCGCTGACCGCGCCCTTGCCCGCCTTGTTCTCGGCCTGGACGGTGAAGGTGTAACCGGTTTCGGAGTTGTTTGCGGTGAAGTTGGCGGTCCGTACGGTCCCGGCGACCATTTGCGTCTGGGTGGTGCCTCCGCCGCCGCTCATGGTGACGTAGTAGCTCTTGATGGCGTCGCCGTTGGTGTTCGGCTCGCTCCAGTTCACCTTCAGCTGGTTGGAGGTGCCCACGTTTGATGCGACCGACGTCGTCGGGGCTGCCGGGGCGGCGGGCACGCCGGCCGGGTTGTCCTCGGCGGAATACTGTCCCCAGTCGGAGGGGCCGAGTTCGTTGACGGCCTGGGCGCGGACCTTGTATCGCACGCCGTTGGTCAGTCCGGGCCAGGTGTAGCTCAGGCCGGTCACGCCGTTCTTCACGGCGATGCTGCTGGCCGGCGGCGGGGAGATCTCCAGGTTGTAGTTCTTCACGGCGGAGCCTTCGGTCTTTGCCGCGGGCCAGGTGATCACCATGTTCTTGTCCCCGGCCTTGACCGTGGGGGCTTCCGGCGGCGAGGGTTTCTCGTCGGGCCGGATTTCGTTGGAGGCCGGCGATGGCTCGGACTCCCCCACCTCGTTGGTGGCGGTGACGGTGAAGACGTATTTGACGTCGTTGGTCAGTCCGCTGAGCGTGCAGGTGGTGGTGGCGCAGTCCTGGCTGAAGCCGCTGGAGCGCACCGTGTATTTGCTGATGGTGGCGCCGTTATCCGACGGCGGGGCCCATTTCAGCACCGCGGTCCGGCTGCGCACGTCGGTGGCGGCCGGTGCCGAGGGGGCATCCGGCTTGTCCCGGACGGTGATCCGGACCCGGCCGTCGGTCTGCCGGGAGACGTCATCGGTCTTGTCCATCACGGTGTAGCGGAGCACCATCACGCCCTTGAACCCGGCGGCCGGCGTGACGGTGATCGAGTCGCCGGAAATGGCGGGCTGGCCGGCGGCGGAGCCGGTTTCCACCGTGGCGGCGACAATCCTCAGCGGGGTTTCGCTGAAGGGGTTGAAGTCGTTGGCGAGCACGTTGATGGTCTCGGTCTTGCCGGCGTTGGCTTTCTCGATCACGTCCTCGTTGGCGACCGGCAGCGGGCGGGTGGACGCGACGACGGTTGCCTCGATGCTGGCCCGGACCGGCTCGGAGCGGCCGTCGGTGACCTTGAGCGGGATGCTGCCCTTCCAGCCGGCGGCCTTGGCGGAGTCCGCGGTGACCTTCAGGGTCCCGCCCTCGACAGAGGCCTTGAAGCCCTCCGGCAGCGTGCCGTGGAGTTCGAACCTGAGCTTCTCCTGGTCGCCGGAGTCCACGTCCTTGGCCAGGTTGCCCAGCTCCAGGCTTGCGGATTCGGCCGTCGGCACGTCCAGGGTCGCTCCGCTGAAGCTCGGCTGGTGGTTGGCGTTCGGGTCGGGGATCACCTTGGTGATGATGCTGAGGGTCGATTTGAGGCCCTGCGGATCTTCCGGGCCGGTCCCGTCGGTCACTTCGAACGTCACGGAGCCGGGGCCCACGTAGTCCTGGAGCGCGGCGTAGCGCAGCTTGTCGCCGTTTCCGACCACGACGTTCTGCGGGTCAGCCCCCTGCACCCGGACGTTGTCCACCTGGGTGATCCGGGGCGTGCGGCCTTCCCTGACCCGGACGTAGTCGTTCAGGTCCAGGTCGATTTGCTTGCCCGCCATCACTTCGACGACATCGGTCTTCGCCAGCGTGGGGTGTTGCTCGCCCTGGCCGGGGACCCAGATGATCGCGGTCGCGTTTTGGCCGTCGACGTCGGTGACGGTGTATGGAACCAGCTGGTCCGTCGGCGCGAGGGCCACCCGGACGCTGCCGTCGCCCACCCGGGCGTTGGGGTTGCCGTCGGGCAGGCTGATCTTGAGGTCGGCGGCGACACCGTCGGGGTCCGAATCGTTCTTCAGGACCGGGACATCGACGGCGGACTTGCCCAGCGTTTCGGCCGGGGTGACTACATCGTCCTTGGCAACGGGAAGCTTCAGCGCGGCGTCCGGGCTGACCCGGACCCGGATCACGGCGCTGCCCTGGGCCTTCTTGTCGTCCTGGATCTTGTAGCTGACGCTTTCGTTGCCGGCGGTGCCGGGGGCGGTGAGCAGCACCTTGCCGCCGTCGGCCGCCTCGACTCCGAGTTCGGGCTTAGCCTCGAAACCGTTGCTGACCAGGCTGACCGGGTCCCCGTCCGGGTCCGAGTCGTTGGCCAGGGCCTCGACGGCGATCTTGCGGCCGGGCCGCACGTCCACCGCGTCGTCCACGGCGATGGGCTTCTGGTTGTTGGCTTCCTGCGGGGCGATGCCGACGATCACGGTGCCGGTGTTTTCGGCGCCGATCCGGTCCCGGACGCGGTAGCTGAAGGTGTCCGTGCCGGCGGCGTTGCCGGCGGCGGTGAATTCGAGGTAGCCGTCCCTGACCACGGCGGTGCCCATCGCGGGGGCCTTGTCCACGCCGGTCAGCTGGACGGAGTCGCCGTCGGTGTCGACGCCGTCGAGCGGCACGGGGATCCGCACGCTCATCCCGGCCACCACGCGTGCGGTGAGGTTTTTCGGTTCGGGGCGGGTGTTGCGTTCGTCGTCGCGGGCCCGGATGCGGATGGTGACCTGCTGGGAATCCGACTGGCCGGAGGCGTTGGTGACCTTGTAGATGGCGTAGACCGTCTTGGGGACTTCACCGGCGATGAAGCGCAGCATCCCGCCGGAGGTGAACATCCGCCCGTCGGCGGCGTCCGGCTGCTGGGCCAGCACCGGCTCCAGGCTGAGTTTGCCGCCGTTGGGGTCGGTATCGTTCGCCAGGACCGGGATGGTGACGACGTCCCCGGCGCGCACGGTCGCCTCGTCCGGCTTCGCCTGCGGGGCCTGAAGTTTTGCGGGGGCGGGGACCACCAGGACGGCGATCTCCCCGCTCGCGGAGGACTTGCCGTTGGAGATGGTGTATCGAACGCTGAGCTGGCCTTCGGCGCGGATGTCGGTGATCCGGACGACGGAGTGGTCCAGCACGGACACGCTCAACGGCAGCCCGTCGGCCGCGGTCACTGACTGCACCACGAGCACGCCGCCGGAGGGGTCGGAGTCGTTGCCCAGAACGTCCACCAGGACGCTGCCGCCGCTGGGCAGCAGGGCGGTGTCGCGGACGGCGACCGGGGCGCCGTCGCCGCCGCCGGGGACGACGTCGACGCGGACCAGCTGCTGGGCGCTGGCCGGTCCGTTGGTGACCAGATAGGTGACGTAGTGCGCGCCCTGGGCGGTGGAATTGAATGTGAAGGTCTGCTGGTCCGCGCCCATGGTGGCGGTGGAGTTGCCGGCCGGCGTGACCTGCGCGAGGCGGAGGGCGCCGCCCTGGGGGTCCGAGTCGTTCTTCAGCGGGGCGATCACCGTATCCACCCCGGCGACGGCGACCAGGTGGTCGGCGTTGGCGATGGGAGGCAGCGCGCCCGGGGCGCGGACGTCGACCGTGACCTTGCCTTCGGCGGTCGAACGTCCGTCCGAGACGGTGACGGTGACGGTCTTGCGGCCGGCCTCGGAGCCGGCGTCCTGGAAGCTGAGCAGGCCGTCGGGCCGGACCTTGACCTGGTCGCGGGGGTCGCTGCTGGCCGCGCCGACGACGAAAAGGTCGTCGCCGTCGGGGTCGATCCAGTCGGTAAGGATGTTCTGGCTGACGATCTTGCCGGACTGCACCACGAGGGTGGTGTTGCGGTTGGGTTTTTGCCGCGGGGCGGCGTTCTCCCCCGGCGGCACGATGTTGAGCGTGACGTCGGCGCTGGCGGAGAGGCCGCGGCCGTCGTCGACCGTGTACTTGAAGGTTTCCGAGCCGGTCTTGTCCGCCCCGACGCTGATCTGGAAGCCGGTGGCGCCGTAAATCGGCGCGAGCAGCCCGGAAGTGAGCGGGTCCGGACTGCGGACGGTGAGGATGTCGCCGTCGGGGTCGGTGTCGTTGTCGAGCACGGGCAGGATAGTGGTCTTGCCGGCGCGCACGCCGAAGGTGTCGGGTTTGGCGGCCGGGGCGCTGTTGGGTTTGGTGCGGTCCGGGAGTACGGTCTGCTGGACCTCGTCGGCTGAGTCCTTGTCCGCGTCGTCGGAGGTCTGCTGCGGCGGGATGACGTCGTCCCAGTTGTTGACCAGCTGCATGTTCTGGTTCACCAGCCACACATTGCCCGAGTTCACATCATTCAGGACCACCAGGTCCCGGTTCACCCGGAACACATAACTCGGCGCCGCACTGGCCTTGGGCACATCCACGGTCCGGTCATCAGCATCGTTCACGCACTCACGGACATACTTGTTCGCCCCCGACCACGCCGCA
>NZ_JBWZCG010000054.1:0-7508 GCF_059383415.1 Pseudarthrobacter sp. RHLT1-30-1 | reverse complement strand
CCCCCAGCGACACACGACTCCTCCCCCGTTTTCCCTCCCCCCCCCCCCCCCCCCCCCCACGCCGGCGGGACAGCCACGACTCCAGCGAGCCACGAAGGATCCGAATGAAATCCCCAGCCCTGCCCGCCCTTGCGGTGGACGGCCTCGGCCTGCAGATCGGCGGTGCCCGCATCCTCCAGGATGTGAGCTTCGCCGTCGGCACCGGCGAAATGATCGGCGTCATCGGCCCCAACGGTGCCGGCAAGACCACCCTGTTCAACCTGATTTCCGGTGTAATGCGGCCCACAACCGGCACCGTTACGCTGAACGGCAGGGAGATCACGGCCGCGCCGATCCACCGCCGGGCCAAGGCAGGGCTGGGCCGGACCTTTCAGACCTCCAACCTGTTTCCACGGCTTAGCGTGCTGGAAAACGTCCGGCTCGCCGCCCAGGCCAAACTCGGCGGCAGCTTCAGCATCCTGCGCTTCCCCTCCGCCTCCGACGAAGCCACCCGGATCGCCCGCGGCACCCTCGCCGAAGTCGGCCTCACCGGCCAGCTCTCGACGGCGGCGGGGGACCTCTCGCACGGCGAGAAACGCAAAGTGGAAATCGCCGTGCTGCTGGCGACCGATCCCGCCGTCGTCCTCCTGGACGAACCGATGGCCGGCGTGGCATCGGGGGACGTTCCGTCCCTCAGCGCGATCATCCGCGGCCTGCACCGGGACCGCGGCTGCACCGTGATGATGGTGGAGCACCACATGGACGTGGTCCTGGGCCTCGTGGACCGGGTCGCCGTGATGCACCACGGCAGCCTGCTCGCCCTCGACAGCCCGGAGGCCGTGATGTCGGATCCGACTGTACAGAGTGCCTACCTGGGAGAACCCGTATGACCGCCGCAGCGGAAGCCCGACCCATCCTCACCATCCGTGGTCTCAACGCGCACATTGCCGGGCAGCAGGTCGTGGAGGACGTCTCCTTCACCGTCCCGGCCACCGGCATCACCGCGCTGCTGGGCCGCAACGGCGTCGGCAAGACCAGTACCATCAAAGCCATTATCGGCCTGATCGACCGCACCGGTGCCGTGGAGCTCGACGGCGTGCGGATCGAGAAGGAGCCGACGTTCAAGATCATCCGCAGCGGGGTGGGCTACGTGCCCGAGGACCGCGAAGTCTTCTCCAAACTCACCGTTGCGGAAAACCTCCGGCTCGCCGAACGCGACGCCGCACCGCGGCGCCAGCTCGTCGAGGACCTCTTCCCGGACCTGCTGGCCCGGTCCGCGCAGATGGCGGGCACCCTGTCCGGCGGCCAGCAGCAGATGGTTTCACTGGCGCGCGCGCTGCTGAACACCAACAAGATCCTGCTCGTCGACGAACCCACCAAGGGCCTGGCCCCGAAAATCGTCGCGGAGGTCGCCGAGACCCTGGCCGAAGCAGCCAGGACCGTCCCCATCCTGCTGGTCGAGCAAAACCTGCATGTGGTGCGCCAGCTCGCCGGGGGAGCCGTCGTCCTCTCCGGGGGCCGGGTGGTCCACACCGGCAGCGCCCTGGACTTCCTCGACGACGCCGACCTGACCCAGCGCCTGCTGGGCGTCTCCGCCGAGACACACACCGGGACTGCCGCCGGGTCACCGGCCGGGACAACCGCCGGGGCACCTGCCGGGACTGCCGCCGGGAAACCAGCGAAGGGCGCCGCCCAGTGAGTACCGTCGTCCTCCTCCTCTTCACCGGCCTCGGCCTGGGCGCCCTGTATTTCCTCGTGGCCGCCGGCCTGTCCCTGATCTACGGGCTGATGGGCGTGCTCAACTTCGCACACGGCGCCTTCCTCACCCTCGGCGCCTTCACCGGCTGGGAAATCGCCCGACGGACCGGCTCGGACAACTGGGGCACGTTCCTGCTCTCGCTGCTGGTCGGGGCCGCGGCCGGAGCGCTCTTTGCCGCCTTCACCGAGTTCGTGCTGATCCGCCGCCTGTACCAGCGCCACATCGAGCAGGTCCTCATCACAGTGGGCCTTTCGCTCGCAGCGGTGGCCCTCTTCGACGGCATCTGGGGCACCGACCCGGTGTTCATCCAGGGGCCGGCCTGGTTCAAGGAGACCACCGAAATCCTGGGCGCCCGCGTCCCCAACGACCGGTTTGTCTGCATCATCGCCGCCGTCCTGGTGCTGCTGGCCCTGGTGTTCTTCCTGAAAAACACCCGCTACGGCATGATCATCCGGGCCGGCGTCGAGAACCGCTCCATGGTGACGGCCCTGGGCATTGACGTCCGGAAGGCCTTCACCCTCGTCTTCACGATCGGCGGCGCCGCGGCGGGCCTGGGCGGGGTCCTGGCCTCGCACTACTTCGGCTACGTCTCGCCGATGCTGGGCGGTTCGCTGCTGATCTTCGCCTTCATCGTCACCGTAATCGGCGGACTGGGCTCGCTGACCGGCGCGGCCATCGCCGCCGTCGCCGTCGCCGTCCTGCAGCAGTTCGCGAACTTCTACCTCGGCGGCACCGGAGACTTCGTCGTGGTGCTGGCCCTGGCGCTTGTCCTGCTGTTCCGTCCCTCCGGTCTGCTCGGGAGAACCTCATGACCACCGATACCGACGCCACCAACCCTGAAACGGACCTCACGGCGGATGCCCCCGCGGGGACACGCCGCGCCGCCGACGCCGACCGGCCAGGCGGTCCCGCCCGGCCGCGCCTGACCCGCCGGACGATTGCCGGCGCCGCCGCAGGGCTCGCCGGCATTGGGCTCCTGGTCCTGCTGCCGCTGCTAAATCTGTCCCTGCCCGGCGTGCTGCCCGGACCGACGTACACGCCGGGATCCCTGCAGCTGCTCGCAATGTGCATGCTGATGGCCGCCGCGGCCCTGACCTACCACCTGCTGCTCGGAGTCGCCGGGCTGCTGTCCTTTGGCCATGCGCTGTACTTCGGCGCCGGCGTCTACGGGCTGGCGATCATCCTGCAGAACCTGGACATCCCGCTGCTGCCCGCGATGGGCCTGACCCTGCTGATCGTGATCGTGCTGGCCCATGTGGTGGGCAGTATCAGCCTGCGGGTCAGCGGCATCCCCTTCGCCATGGTCACGCTCGCCTTCGCGCAGGCCGGCTCGGTGATTGTGGGCCGCAACCCGGAGGGCAGCACCGGCGGAGACGAAGGCCTGACGCTGCGCACCGATAACCTGCCGGACTTCCTCGTGGGCGTGGTCAACACCCGCAACCTGTACTGGCTGGCCCTCGCGGTGCTCGTGGCCGTGTTCATCGTCGTGACCTGGGTGCAGTCCTCCCGCGCCGGCCACGTCGCCGCGGCGGTCCGCGAAAACGAACTCCGCGTCCGGGTCCTGGGCCTGCAGCCGTACCTCGTGAAGCTGCTGATCTTCGTGGTCTCCGCCATTCTGGTCAGCATCATCGGCATGGTGTTCCTGCTGCTGCAGAGCGGCGCCGTCCCGCGCGCCATGTCCGCGGACCTGACCATCACGCTGCTCGTGATGGTGGTCCTGGGCGGTGTCGGCTCCCGCTGGGGCGCCGTTATCGGTGGCGTTTTCTACACCATCCTGGACCAGCGCCTCACCACGCTGGCGAACTCCGACGCCATCAACGCGCTGCCGGACATCCTGCGGGTCCCGCTGTCCGAACCCCTGTTCATCCTGGGCACCCTGTTCATCCTCGTGGTGCTCTTCCTGCCCGGCGGCATTACGGGCACTGCCCAGCGGCTGACCCAGCGCCGCACGCGCCGCGGCGGGCAGGCTGGCGGCGGCAGTACTGCCGGCGGCGCAGCCGCCAGAGGTCAACGAACCGAAACGTCCCGCGAGATCCTTGAGGAATCGGCATGAGCACGACCGGAACCGGACGGCCGGACGGGCTGCACACCCTGGGCCGCTGGACCACCGACCGCAGCCTCGCCACACCGCAGCGGATCGCGATCGACGACCGCGGCTGCACCCTGAGCTACGGCGAGCTGGAACGCCGGGCAGCGGGACTCGGCGCCGGCCTCAGGGCTGCCGGCTACGCCACCGGGGACCGGATCGCGACGCTGACCGGCAACAGCTCGGACCACGTGGTGTTGTTCTTCGCGTGCGCCAAGGCCGGGCTGGTCCTGGTCCCGCTGTCCTGGCGGCTCTCGCCCCGGGAACTCGCCGCGCAGCTCGAGCTCGCCGACCCGCAGCTGCTCCTGGTCGAGGATGAACTGGATTCCCTCGCCGCGCGGGCGTGCACGCTGCTCGCGCACCGGCCCCGGACGGCAGCGCTGGGCCCCGGCGGGGTTGAAAAGTCCGTCCCCCCGCCCTCGCGGCGCACGCCGGCCACCGTACCGGCCACCATGCCAGGGCCAGGCCGGGAAGTGCGCGACGACGACCCGCTCCTGATGGTCTTCACCTCCGGCACCGAGGGGACCAGCAAAGCCGCGGTGCTGACCCATGCCAACTGCTTCTGGACCAACCTTTCACTGTCCCGGACGCTGGACCTGGGCAGCACCGACGTCGTGCTGGCAGTGCTGCCGCAGTTCCACGTCGGCGGCTGGAACATCCAGCCCCTGCTGGCCTGGTGGA
Source organism: Pseudarthrobacter sp. RHLT1-30-1 (assembly GCF_059383415.1). Taxonomy (NCBI): domain Bacteria; kingdom Bacillati; phylum Actinomycetota; class Actinomycetes; order Micrococcales; family Micrococcaceae; genus Pseudarthrobacter; species Pseudarthrobacter sp. RHLT1-30-1. The sequence goes on along the minus strand of NZ_JBWZCG010000054.1, from coordinate 3,003 downwards.
CCGGCGCCACCGTCGTGCTGGAACGCGGCTTCGAACCCGGCCGGGTCCTGCAGCTGATCGCGGAACGGGGCGTAACCATGCTGATGGGAGTCCCCACCCAGTACCTGATGCTCGCCGAACACCCCGACTTCGCCGCCGCGCAGCTCGGCAGCCTCCGGCACGCCGTGGTGGGCGGGGCGCCAATGCCGGCGCCGCTGCTGCGGATCTGGCACCGCAGGGGAGTGGCGCTGAGCCAGGGCTACGGACTGACCGAGGCGTCACCGAACGTGCTCTGCCTGGCCAACGAGGACGCCGCCCGGATGGTGGGCTACTCGGGCAAACCGTACCCCCACGTCGCCGTCGCGGTGGCCGATCCGGTGACCGGGGACATCCTGGACGGTGCCGCTACCGGGGAACTGCTGGTGGGTGGCCCGGGGGTCTTCGCCGGCTACTTCCGCGATCCCGCGGCTACTGCCGCCGTCCTGGTCGGGGACTGGCTGCGGACCGGGGACCTGGTGGAGCGCGACGCCGAGGGCTACATCAGAGTGGTGGACCGGCTCAAGGACATCTACATTTCCGGCGGCGAAAACGTCGCCCCCGCCGAGGTCGAGGCGGTGCTGCTGGCCCATCCGGCGGTGGCGCAGGCCGCCGTCGTCGGGGTGGAAGACGAACGCTGGGGTGAAACCGGGATCGGCTTCGTGGTGATCAGGCCCGGCATGGCCACCGATGAGCAGGATCTTCTGGAGCACTGTGCCGTCCAGCTCGCGCATTTCAAGGTTCCCGCCCGGATCGAGACCGTCGCTGCGCTGCCCCGCACGGCGCTGAACAAGGTACTCCGCGCCCGGCTCCGGCAGCAGCTGGAAGGTCGTCAACTGGACGGACGGCACGACGGCGCCGCGACCGACCTGCGCGCGCGCGAACTGCCCCCGGCCGAACTGAACCCGGCCGACCTGCCTGCAGCCACCCTGCCCCTGGCCGGCATGCCTGCAACCGGGAGCCAGCGGTGAGCGCCGCACCGCGCACCGCAAGGGGCACCCGCACCCGGGCCAAGCTGCTGCAGGCCGCCGAGACGGTGTTCGCCTCGGTCGGCTACCACGAGGCCTCGATCGTGAAGATCACGGAGGAGGCCGGCGTCGGCCTCGGCACCTTCTACCTGTACTTCGAGGGGAAACAGGCCATCTTCGACGAGGTCGTCGAGGACCTGAACCGGCGGGTCCGGCACGCCATGACCGACGCCGCCCGCTCCGCCGGCACCCGGCTCGCGGCCGAACGCGCCGGGTTCCGGGCCTTCTTCCAGTTCACCGCCGAACACCCCGCGCTGTACCGGATCATCCGGCAGGCCGAGTTCGTCTCACCCGGGGCGCTGCGGCTGCACTACACCCGGATCGTCAACGGCTACATCGAAGGGCTCAAAGCCGCGCAGCTCACCGGCGAAGTCCGGGCGATGGACCCCACCGTGGCGGCGTGGGCGCTGATGGGCATCGGCGAGCTGATCGGCATGCGCTGGGTGCTGTGGGACGAGGAAGGCGCAGAACCCGCCCAGGGCGCCCGTCCCGATGTCCCGGAGGAGGTCTTCGAGGAAATGATGCAGTTCATCGAGAGGGCGCTCGCCCCCGGCCCGGCCGCAGCCCCCACCCCCGCCTCCGAATCTATTCCGCCCCAGGAAGGGACAGACCCATGACCCAGGCAGCCAGCAACGCACGTTACCGGACCACCGAGGTCGAGGTGCGCGGTGGCACCCTGCACACCGCGCTCTGGGGGCCCGAGGACCCGGCCGCCCCGACCATCCTTGCGGTGCACGGCGTCACCGCGTCCCACATGGCCTGGCCGGCGCTGGCGGAGGCCCTGCCGGAGGTCAGGATCATCGCCCCGGACCTGCGCGGCCGGGGGCGCAGCAACGCGCTCCCGGCGCCGTACGGTATGCCCTCCCACGCCGAGGACCTCGCTGCCGTCCTGGCCGCGCTCAGCACCGGCCCCGTTGTCGTCGTCGGCCATTCCATGGGCGCCTTCGCCGCGGTGGTACTCGCGAACCTGTTTCCCGAGCGGGTGCGGTCCCTCGTGCTGGTCGACGGCGGCCTGCCGCTACAGGTGCCGGCGGGGCTCAGCAACGAGCAGATCGTCGCCTCCGTGCTCGGCCCGGCAGCCGAGCGGCTGAACGCCACCTTCGTCAGCCGGGAGGCGTACCGCAGCTTCTGGAAACAGCATCCGGCCTTCAGCGCGGACTGGAGCCCGCTCGTGGAGGAGTACGTGGATTACGACCTCACCGGCGACGAGCCGGTGCTCCGGCCGGCCACCCGCTACCAGGCAATGGCTGACGACACCGCCGAGCTGCACCGCGGAGCCTCACTCCTGAAGGCATTGGATGAACTCGCGGTGGAGACCCTGGTGCTGCGCGCGCCGCGCGGCCTGCTCAACGAACCCGGCGGCCTCTACGCGCCTGGCTACCTCGATACCTGGGCGGAGAAGCTGCCCGCCCTGACCGTGCGCGAGATCCCGGGCGTCAACCACTACACCATCGTCATGGGCGGGGCGGGAGCGGCCGCCGTCGCGGGCACGGTGCGGGAGGCGCTGGCGGTCGCCTAGTTCAGGCGGCCGACTCGAGGATCCGGGTTTTCGGAGCGCCCTGGAGGGCGGCGGCTGCCGCCGGGGACGTCCAGACGTTGGCCTGAAGTTTCGCCAGCAGCGCCTCCGCCTGGGCGCGCTGCTCGAAATCGAGTTCGACCACCACATAGTGCGGGTCCTCCACCGGCCGGCTGATCCGGTGCGCAGTCACCCCCGACGCCGCGCGGTTAACCGGATCACGGTCGAACGCGGCCTTCCACAGGCCAAAATCCTTGATCCCGTGCTCGATCTGCAGCGTATACATGGCACTCAGTCCTTCCGGTGTCTTTCCCTGGCTGTGGGGATGTTCCACGCTAGTGTAGCGTGTCGTTGATTCCTTTGGGTCTGATTGTTTGTCAGACTTGATTCATGGTTTATCTGGCGAAGGCATTGGAGTTGCGTGACGGGGACAGAGGCGCCCTG
>NZ_JBWZCG010000053.1:0-11320 GCF_059383415.1 Pseudarthrobacter sp. RHLT1-30-1 | reverse complement strand
GCCCAACCAGCGACAACAGGCCCCTCCAGCACACCCAAAACCGCAAAATCAGCCGGAAAAGGAAATCAGACCCTGACCGACCCCCAACCCGGCCATCATGAAAAATCCGGGCTAGACACCCTCATAACAGCGGGGGCACGGTCCGCTTTTAGGCTACGAAACGAAATCAATTCCCCACCAACCACGAAGAGCCAGACTGATAGTCCGCGCAACCCGAAGTTTGCGCGGACTCACGACACTTGACGCTAGCGAGCGATAGAGGTCGATCCAAATGGTCACCCAGCTTCGTCGGCGCCCGTTCACGACCTGACAGCGCCAGAAACACTAGTCTTCCAGCTCAGCAACACCGTCCGTCGCTCAAAGCACGCGATGGGCCCCGTATTGCCAGAGACCGCCCATCCTCGAATCCGGGGTGAGATCGGACATTCGACTTACCAATTCTTATTCAAACGATGCAATTGACGACAGACAATTATGAAACATTCGTCGGTAATTTCCAATAGGAACCCAACTCGATGTCAAATGCCGGGTCATTGTAACGTCCGAGGCCACCGGTAGGGTAGGGAGTTATCTCACCGAAATAGATGCGCCCCATGGTTTCGTACAGGTCAACTCGGATGAAATCATAATCGCGCCCGATCTGCTCAGACGCAGCAATCATTTCATCGAAGAGAACAGGACGAGCACGGACTTCCGCAAGGACTTTGCCTCCCTGCTGATAAGGCAATGCAACCCAATCTGTCGAGTAGAATCGCCTCTGAACCTCATTGATGCGAGGAGAGTCTACTTGGATGAATTTCACTTTTCCTGAGAAGACAAAGAACCTGAAATCGTGGGGAGAGTTACCCGACTCCGTCTCTATGCGACGTTCTATGAGGTACCCAGGACGGGACTGGCCGTAAGCCCATTCCCCGAAAATATGATAGGAGTCCAGATGACGCCACCGCTCTATTTCTTCCAGGTTTGCTCCAGATGCTTCGAGAGAACCAGAACCAAAGAACGAATACCCCGAACCCGCGATCGGCTTGAGCACCCACTCGCATCCCCAGTCGTGAGCATAGATGCTCCTCAAATCATCCCCGGTCCAAATCGTCTCAGGAATAAAGACACCAGAGGAAGAGGCAGCCGCATGCTCTTTCATCGATAGCTTGTCCCCACCCCTCGCTATGAGAGCTCTTCGATCATAAAGGATTCGCCATTGAATCTTATCCGAGAAGGAAGTGGGCGTCCGTGAAATCAAACGGCCTTGACTTCGAAAAAATAAGACGTTTCGGCGCAGGCGAAGTGGCAGTTTTGAGATTGCCAGCTTGGCCAGTCTTTTGGTTCTGTCAGTCACGGATCCTCTTTAGGCGATTATAAATGATACTGAAATAAATGAAACTATGCCAACCAGAACATTCCTTCTTCGCACAGCTCGTTCTAACAAGTCGCAGCCGCGGGAGCTTGCCAGACGGAAGCGAAAACTCAAAGACATTATCCGCCCATTCTGCGACAAATAATTTCGTCCCGTGCACGACTAATCAACGGCATATACCTTGGCCAGCACTTCCAGTTGATGACTCGCTGCGAATGTTTCTGTGGCCAGACGCAAGGCGCCGGCACTGCAAGATTCGTAGAGAACCGAGTCACTTAATAGTCTGTGAATTAACTCACAGATTGAGCCGACATTCAGATCCTCATAAACCATGCCTGCGGCGTACGCTTCTACATACGTCGCTAAGGCGGCGGATCTAGGCACGACGACAGGGACTCCGCTTGCCAAGGCTATGGCCAAGACGTTTCCCCAAGGCTCCTTTTCTGACGTCAACACGAACACGCCTGTCCGGGCTACCCGAACGGAAACTTCGTCGGAGGAGACTGCCCCTTCGTACTCAAGATTGGGCAGGCGTCGTCTGGCCTCTGACACGGCAGAGAGTTCGCCGCCATCAGGTCCAACTACTGCGAACTTATGTGAAAAGCCTTCTGTGCCTGCAATGCCGGCCGCGTTTAGGAAATCGCCAACTCGTTTACGCTTGTGTAACCGAGCCACAAACAATGCCTCGTCCTCTCTGGGCGCTTTGCGGAACTCAGCCGCTACGCCACGCGGGATCGGATTACCCAGAACAAAGACCTGAGGTCGCTCGCGTCGCAACCATGATTGAACTTCGTCCGATTCAATCTGCGTGAGTGCAATTACCGCCGACGAGCGCCTAACAAGAGGGACCAGGACTGTGTCGATAACCTTATGCAGGAAGCTGGTCCTCGACGTCAGCATGCCATGACCCTGCACAATATACGGTGTCCTGAACAGTTTTGACATAAGAATTGCCGCCATGGGCAGCAGCTCCCGCGCCGTGCTTATATGAACCACATCGGCGCGGCGAATCTCCCTGGCAAGTTCTACAATGATCCGCAAGGAACACAACCCGGCAAAGCCCATACGTGGAATAATCTGACGCACTGGTAAAAATCTAGTCGGAATCAAAGCAAGCGATCTAGACGTCGGGCGGTCATGGGACAGATGCCCTGAGAAGAGGAGGACGTCAAATCCAAGTTCTTGGGCCAGCAATGCCTGACGGGAGGCGGTATCAAATGGACCACCATATTTCCCGGAAGCACTGGCTAGCGTCACCACTCTGAGAAGTTTCGGCACTAGTATCTCGATTCTTTCATAACCGCTGAGTCACCGAGCACTTCCTTATCTAAGGCAGCCGACGCTAAGTTATTGGCTAATGCACCGGCAAATGCTGCGTGCGTAAACAGTCGTGCCCTTTTTGCTAGGTGCGGCGCTAGACGTATCCTTCGGAGTTCTTTCCGTATGTAGTTCCAGTCGTTCATTTGAAGTTCCGCTTCAAAGAATACGTTGCCGACCCCGGTCTCACGCAGAATCGGCTCATTTGCACAGAGTGCTGGGACACCGAAAGCGTTAGCTTCCATGACTGGCCAAGCGAAGCCTTCGTACTTAGATGCCAGGATCAGATACGCAGCCCCGGCGTAGACCTCTAACAGTTCCTCCTCCGACACGTTCGACTTAACAGATACCAAGGCAGAATCGACTTGGGCGTTACGAAGCAACATACTCTCGGTTTCGGTGAGCTCAGGACCGACCATGACCAAGGGAACGGCCCCACTAGATTCTTGACGAAGCTTGATCCAGACTTCGATTGCCAGCGCGCGACGCTTGCGCCAGTCCACCGCACCTACGATTAAAGCATATCGGCCAGGACGAGAAGAAGTGACGGACAGAAATCGTTCGCCCAGTGGGTTGTGAATAACGGTTGCCGGAATCGTAGGAAAACTTCGCGTCACATCTTTGAGGGTACATTCACTAACAGAAACGATTCGTCCAGAACGGGCTATTCCGCGTTTGATAAATCTCTGATATAAACGGCCTAGTCGTTTCGGATAGTATTCCTTGATTAGGCCGTCCGCTGCATCGATCGCAAAAAGGTCATGACAAGTCAATATCACACGCCGGTTCCGCATATTTGGGTGAAGCAACCAAATTCCATCACTATGATCCGCAATGTGGACAAGCGCGCTTTTGGGTATTCGCCACAACACCAGTGGAAAAAGAAGGAGCTTTTCGACGTAAATTATTAGCTTTCGAACATAGCCCCTTTTAGCCCCTTTGCTAAACCGTCCCGTAGGTCTTAGCACCCGAACGTCGTACCCAATTTTGCCGTACGCTTCTTCGAGCATTGCCGTGTACCGACGCATGCTGTAACCGTTCATTGGGTGAGCACCCAGAACGTAAACTACCGGGGTCATTTGTGACGTCCTCTATCCATCAGTCGATTTCTGATCCGTTTCCCCAAGAATTCTCTTCGCCGAATAGCTTTACGGCCAGCTATGGAGATGAAGATTAGCCGATTCGGTGAGAGGGAAAGGTTGACGCCGTCCGTGTGTTGAGGCTGGATGTCATAGCTTCATCTGGCGCTGGGGCTGGAATACTCGGCCTGCCGTTCCCGCTAAGCGAATTTCCCTGCCCTTGGGACCCGCCTGACTTAAGTCTCAGATCCTTTGCCTCACTTTGGGCGTCGTGGCTCCAGTAACTGTAAGAGTATGCGTCGGGTCCCTTTGTAGGGAGATGGTTGAGCACTAGGCCGAGAAGCTTCGCTCCAACCAAGTCCAGTGCCTGCAGCGACCGCTGCAGATCCTGGGTCTTGATTTTCTGAGAGCCGACAACAATCACTACACCGCCCACATGTTGGGCAAGCACGGCAGCGTCCGTTACGGGCAACAGGGGTGGAGCATCGATGAGCACAGCGTCAAATGTGTGTTCAAGCCGAACTATAAGGTCCCTCATCGCCTCGGATCCGAGGAGTTCACTCGGATTGGGAGGAATCTGGCCGGAAGTTAAAACGAAGAGCTCGTTCTCACCCCAGGGTTGGAGTAGTTCGTTGACATCGGCCGATCCGACAAGTGCGGTCGTTAGCCCAGCGGATCTGTCCAACCCCAAGTACTCACCAACCATCGGCCGTCGAAGGTCCGCATCGATGAGGCAGACCGAATTTCCTGCCTGAGCCAGGGCTATAGCCAAATTCACTGCCGTTGTACTTTTGCCTTCGCCTGGAAGGGAAGATGTCAGGAGTACGGTCTTCGCTTGCCCGGACACGTTGGCGAACTGCAAATTCGTCCGGAGCTGACGGAACGATTCGGCGCGAGGACTCTGGGCAGCGGTCTGCGTCAGCAAGGGCTTCCGCGTTACTCCTGGATCGAAGGCAATCCCACCTAAAACTGGAGCGGGAGTCAGTTGTCTAAGGTCGGATTCCCCCTGGATTCGATAGTCAAAGGAGGTCCGCACTATCGCACCTACAAAACCTAACACCAGCCCAATAAGTAGCCCGAGAATTAGGTTTAATCTTGTGTTGGGCCCAGAAGGCGATGTCGGAGCCTCAGCCGGCGTGATGACCGAGAGGCTAACAGGCGACGCTCCAGAGTTTCGCGGCCGTTCCAACGCGTCCACAGCCTTGATCAAGTTATCCGCAACAGCTTGAGCTACTGCAGCCGCTTGGACAGCGGAAGCGTCGCTGGCAGAAATATTGATAATGACTGTGTTCAGATCGGTGCTCACTTCGATTCTCGAGGCAAGTTCGGATGCGGTCACATCGAGACCTAAGGTGTCAATGGCAGGCTGAAGTACAACTGGAGTCGTCGCAGTTCGCACGTAGGATTGAACCCGCGCCTGACTAAATGTATTGCCTTGCTGAAGCTCGGATACGGACCCAGAACTTTGAATCGCAACAAATAACTGTGTTTGCGACGTGTACGTCGGCTGCACGATGATGGATGCTGCGGCGCCCGAGAGTAGTCCAATAAGTGCCAAAGATGCAATGAATATCCAGTTTCGCCGAAAAATACGAAAAAAGTCGCGCAGGTCCAAACTAAGGTCCCCCCAATTAGAAGATTCAGGCCTGCCGAGCGGAACCCGAGGCGATGGGGTCCTTCGCACAGTCTAGACAATCATAGACGCGAGCACCGCCGTCGAAAAATCTAGCGGCGTGGACCACACTTTCCGACGCAAAGACTACAGCGCCGGTTGTCAACAGTGCACCTCTATCCGCGTGTGCTTCAAGATGTTTGACATCTCAGGAAATAGAGACCTTACAATTGAAATTCACACAGATTAGCTCAAAACGCATGCGTTTAAGAGGCTTCAGCGCTGACTACACACTTAGTCTACGTCAGGGGCAGCGGTCGGTGAGCACGGCCCCGGACAGTCGTTTCCGACCAGCTCGGCGAGCAGACTCATCATCGTAGACCCATAGTCTTCCCAGCCGCCGATTGACTTGATCCTTTGCAGGGCCCTTGTTCTCATGTCTGAGCGCAGGCTAGCGTCGTCTGCAAGTCGTTGAAGTTTTTCCGCCAGAGCACTCGAGTTTCGAATTGGTACGACGTATCCTTCAACTCCAGACGTAAAGAGGTCCTCGGCCCCGGTGTTTTCGGAAGCTATCACGGGGCATCCGCACGCCATCGCCTGGGCCATGACCATGCCAAATCCGTCCTGGATACTGGGTAGCACAAGGATATCCGAAGTACTGAAGTAGTGGTTTAGGTCCGACTGAGGTATTGACCCGAGAAATTCAACTCGGTCGGGAACGAGACCCCGCCGGTTAATTTCGTCTAGGAAATCTCGTTCGAAAGGTCCAACGATACGTAGGACCTTATTAGGGTGACGAAGCTGTCGGAACGACTCCAGCAAGTAGGGGATACCCTTTTGAAGCGTGACCCGACCCACAAAAAGAACAGAGAACTGCAAATAACTGGGCTGGCCACCCGGGCGAAAGCGAGACAGATCCACACCATAAGGAATGGTTCGCACCGTAAGACCATCTTGTCCACGCTGCTGGAAGGATCTGCGCGCAAAGGCCGACGGTACCGTCACTGCGTCGGCGACTTCATATTCACGTTCTTCTCGATCTATTATTCTGGCATCGATGCCTTGATAGGGGAATGACCAAAGTTCATGTTCCTCACGGAGCAAATCATCCTGCACCCTAATATGCGCGGATCCCCGGTCACATATGTAGACGCCGCCACGCCGTTGAACTTCTATTCCAGCTTCAAGTCCTGAACCAGACATTGCAATAAAGGCATCGCAGTCGCCTACTTTACCTTTGGCCCATTTGGCCAAAGTAAGAGTGTTTATGTACTCCCATTGAGTAACGAGCCGGCTACGCGACAACCCACCCTGTCGCAATGCAAGTAAAGGCGCAATAAAGTAAGGATATGACGAAATTTTGGTATCCGGAATACCTTCGTCCTTCAGCTTCATCTTCGGATAGCCCGTGAAGATCCTTTGGAGGTGCCCACGATCTTGCATTTGACGAGCTAGGTCAAAACTATGAAATTTCCCAGGGCTTAAAAGTTCAATGCGCATGAATGACTCCCTCTTCTAACTTCATTTCCCTCTGGATAAAGCGCCCAACGAGCAAAGATGCTACGAAAAATAGAGCGATTTCACCGCCCAACATCCCATACACAAGCCCAGGCATGCCAAAGGCGGCCACCAAAACAGCAGAAGATAGGACTGTCCCTACGCTGAATGAAACGCCCCAAACGGCTAAAGCCCCGTGTGCGTTGGTGGACATCAACAGTACGCGAGGCGTGTGGCCCGCCCCCGCAACTGTCGCGTAGGCCAAAAACAGGATCATCAGCGATGCATCGTAATCGACTTGGCCATGGGTCCACACGGCCAAGAATGACGACGAAAATGCGAGCGTTGCGAGACTGATGGTAACGGCCAGTGCCGCACCGATCAGCAAGGTTCGACGGTAGGCGAGCTTTAGAGCACCGCGATCCGATCTTCCAAACATGCGGGAAAACTCCGGCCAAACAGCGTGGCTAAGTGTCGAAGTGGCCTGAACAGCCAGCCTGCTCAACGTCCGATAGGTACTAAATATCACCACCTGGGCCGGGCCGAGGAAGATTCCCGCCAAGATGGTCAACCCTTGAAACGACAGGGCGTTAGAAGCCGCAAAGGACATGTAGCTGACTGCCGGCCGCAACATGCTCCGCACCTCTGCCAGCGAGGACGAACCCAATCCATACTTCAGGTCGGTTTGGCAACGCTTGGAGTGCACGATCATTAAGCCTGTCGCGGCCGACTTGGCGATTAGTCCACCGAGCGCCACTGAAACGAAGTTGCCGCCCACGAGGAGACCAGTCAAACCGCCCAGCCACTCGACTAGTCTCGTGGTGGCGCTCCACGTCACCCCCGTTGCAAATCGCTCAGTTGCACGGAAAATTGCCTCGGCTAGACCGCTGATCTGACCAACGATAAGGGCGAGAATAAGAAAGTAAAGGGCCAACCGGCTTTCGAAGCTGACCACCGTTATGACGGGAGCGACTAGCAGGAAGAAGCCCAAAATTGTTATGAGACTGCAGGTAGCCATTAGAAATAATTGGGAGCTCTGGAATGCCCTGAGTGCAGCGCGACGATTGCCGCCTGCGAGGAGGATCGTCGTGCGGTTGGCCGCAGTCATAACGATGCCAAAGTCAGTCATTGCCAGGTATGCGGGTATAGCTGAAATTACTAACCACTGGCCGTACCGATCCATCGACCAGACTGCTATGAACAGTGGGACAGAGATTAACTGAATCAGGATAGTGATGCCCTGATTATAGCCATTGGCCCCTATCCCCCGGATTATGCGCCTAGCTGACCGTGACCCGGACATGCCCCACCTTAAATAATTATCTGAATAAATATATGGATCGACCTCCCCATGCCTCGCAGCTAGAAGGGACACCTACGGTGGTCATATTGATCCAAAACTAGGACTCATAAAGCTCTATGCACAAATTCTTACCTGATAGAGATATCCGGGCTAGCTGGCTGCGCTCTCTGCAATGCAGTCTGAACACCGGAAAAGAGTACAAGAAGAATGAAGCCGACTATTAAGACCTGCATGGCTTTATTGGAACTTGAAACTACCCCAATGAGCCCCTGCTCGTAAAGCGTTGTTGAGAAAATAAAATTACTTGTGTACAGCATTATTCCCGCACGTCCGGACTGAAATCCCAACGTGACGGCCAGAGTTATGAGTGCGAGCAGGAAGTTCTCGACTATGACGCCAATCAAGCCAGCAAAGGCAAATCCTTCAGCTGTGCCCCCCGCCGCCAGCGACACATCGGTGACGCGCTGGCCTGGATTAGACTGCGCCCGTACCTCTTGCGTCCAAAACTGACCGGTCGACAGTCGCGGGCCTTGAAGGGGTCCTTTCGGGATGGCCGCTGTAAATAGGCGTTCAGCGAATTGCGGCGGTGACAACCAGCTTCCCGGGTTTATCACAAACGCGTCTGTTACAGCCGAAAACCCGTCGAATCGCTCGAGTATCGATACTGCCGCTCCTTTTACCTCGGCAAAATCGCCATCTGCTCGCGCGGTCACCTGTTCCGCCGTTGTGATCCCCTTGACCGGTTGCAGGAGAAGAAAACCCACGCACGCCACGCCCGCCACGATCATCAGGCGTTTACCCATTGGAGCGGACTGGTGTCTAAGCATCCACCTCACGCAGAGTGCTACCAAGGGAATCATCAGGGCTGCCTTGGAGGTGTAACTGAATGCCCACAACATCTCTACGGAAATCAACATTCCAACCAGCGGATTTACCAGCCGCTCCTTCTTTTCCCGCACAGAAATTATCAGCAGAGAAGAACCCACTGTCGCAAAAGTCGAAAACGCAGAGTCTAATGAAGAATTCCCAATAATGGCGCCAACTCGCCCAATCCAGCCAATGCACCACAGACAAAACGCGACAGGTCGTATTTTCTCGAGAGTTGCGAGCACTCTTGCTCGCTGAAGGGGCGAGGACTGACCACGCCTCAATCTCAGGAAGATACATAGAGTTAGAACATAGATCCCCAGTCCCAGTACGCATATCCATAGAACCGGCGCCATTCCAGAGTCGTAGGTTGGGAATGATATTCGGCGATCGGCCAGTTCTAGCTTAAGGGTTGGCTGGGCAATCAATAAGTACAAAGGCATGCCGAAGAACGCAAGAAGCCAAAAAACGGATTGAGCGCCCAAAATTAGTCCCGTGACCTTACCCAGCCTTTTGGCAATAATTATTTGAGTCAGAATCAGCGACAGTATTGTGACCAACGGAAGGATAGATACACCCATATCATTCATTGCGCCCTAAGCTCGCGGACGATTTCCTGGGCCCGATCCTGATAAGTATTGCTTCCATTAACAACGCGTCTGTGTCCTGCCTGAGCCACCCGCTCCATCACTTCTGGCCGCGACGCCAGTTCCAACGCTTTGCTCCACAACTCATCCTCAGAATCAAAGAAGACAGCTTCGGTTCCTTCCTCGAACATGTGTTGGTGCTCTATAGTTCGTTGTCCGAGGAAGAGTTGACCACATGCCGGAGTTTCAAAGGATCTCATTGTGTGTGTATCTCTATTTTCAGAATTGAGCAACACTATTCCCATTCGAATCGAGTTTGCTGCGGTGGTGAATTCATCCAGGCTGACTCCGGGTCGAACCTCGACACCGGCAACTCCATGGGGGTATCGCCGGTTCCAGCGGGGACCGAAGACGGCAGAGTTGTCGGGAAAGGCCCTTGCCATCTTCAGCGGTAAGTCTCTCCTATCGGGGCGGGCAGCTCCAATGAAACCAACTGTGTACGGCCGCTTTCCAAATGGGGTCGTTAGCCGATGATAGCTAGGATCGTAAGCTCCGCGTATAGATATGACGTGTTCAACCCCTCGGCTCTTCAACTCCCCCACATTGTGCTGTTTCGTAGTAACAATCGCGTCCCAACGAGTCTCTTCCGCCATGTAGGAGGGACTCGTGTTGTCCGGGTTGGAAACATCATCAAATGACACGTGCGCACGCAAAGCCGCCGGAGTGCTGAGGAGCGACTCCTGATCGAAAAGCGTCGTCTTTATGGCAATCAAGAGATCTGGCTTGAAGCCAACCTGAGCATCACGGAGACGCCCGACCAGGTCTCGGTTGGCCGAGTGGGTTACACGGCGATGCCATCTCTTGGTCATCCAGAGCTTAGAACCCAGAGGAGGATGGGCGGCAAACGATGTATCAACACACCTGACATCGTGCTGAGCCTGAACAAATCCGTCCGCCAGACTCCGAGAGTTGGACCCCAGACTCATATGACCTACGACCAATATTTTCATGCGACACACACCCGTGGCTCTTAGGACTTCAGATGGAGTTGGACTTGAGACTTAGGCAGTCGCCCCGAAAATGTCAGGTTGACGCGCGTCTCCGCTTGAGCCCAGGGTGAACCCGCGGTCCGCCTGCACCAAGGAAAGAAGCCCCCCACTACTGTAGGAAGGCCCAGACAGCAGTCATCCGGACAAGAATACAGCAGAAAGGTTCCTGCCAAGATTTGCCCCTCCTCCTATTCGGCGACGGACAAATGCAGTCGCCGATCACACAATTTCGCCGTCCATGGTAGGTGCTTGGTTATCCTCCGCTGAGCGATCCAGTGCCGCTGCTGGTGGCATGCCGCCCAGACATCCGTCGGGCCTTTCGTATTCAGTTGCTAGGTGGTGTTGTCACGATCTGGCCGGATCGCTCTCCCCCGCTGAATAGGTGGGAGGACTTCGACGATGCCAACCTGCCAAGGTGTGACCGCGGTTCGCCAATGCCCCCGCAACATGGCACCGGTTGACCAATCCTCAACGGTGCTCTCGGGTTGCTTTTCGTCGTAGCCCTCGGATGGAGTTGGCCCGCTGGCTAAATGCCTTTTGTTAACCCGGGGTTTTCATGAGGGTGGGGCCCGCAGGGTGTGTTTAAGCGACGAAAGGTGCTTCTGAGCTGGGAAAATAGTGTTGTTGACGCACTGTTCTACCGGCTGAAAGAAGC
>NZ_JBWZCG010000052.1:0-11966 GCF_059383415.1 Pseudarthrobacter sp. RHLT1-30-1 | reverse complement strand
TACTGCACCCGGGAGGGTGTGGGAGAGTAGGTCACCGCCGGAACATCATTACACGGTCGAGAGCCCCAACCACACAGGTCGGGGCTCTCCCGCATTTAACCCCCAAACACCTGATGACGGCCCGGGCACGCGGACCCAGGCCTGTCGGTCAGAACCTGCCGGCCAGACAATGGCAGGGTCAGGCCCCGCCTGTGAGGCTTGACACCGGGACGGTCGAAAGAGCCCAGTCCGTTAGCCGGGCGCAGGGTACTCGCCTAGAATTGGATGAGATGTACGGACTTCGAAGCGCTAGATTTCGGGTTGCGTAGGGACGAAACACGGAATAGAGCGGCTGCGATTGCGCCAGTGGTCAGCTCATAACAGGAGGAATCCAGCATGGCTGAGCACAACGATGGTAACCGCGGCGGCAGTGACCGCGGCAACTTTGGCGGCGGACGCAATACGGGCGGCGGCGGATTCCGCGGCACCAACAACTCCGGCGGTGATCCCCGGGGGTTCCGTGCTCGCGATGATCGCGGAGCCCAGGGGGAGCGTCCGTCCTCGAACGACCGCGACCGTAAGCCCTTTGGCGAACGTCCGGCGCGTGACGGTGACCGGAAACCGCCGTACAGCGGCGGCGGTGACCGCGATCGCAAGCCCTATGGCGACCGTGCCCCCCGCGAGGGCGGCGGCGAGCAACGCTCTTTTGGCGCCGGTGGGGGTGACCGGAAGCCGCCGTACAGCGGTGGCGCAGACCGTGACCGCAAGCCCTATGGCGACCGTGCTCCCCGGGAAGGCGGCGGACAGCCGCGCAGCTTCGGCGGTGACCGTGACCGCAAGCCCTTCAGTGGCGGCGGAGACCGCAAGCCGCCATACAGCGGTGGCGGCGATCGCGACCGCAAGCCGTTTGGTGACCGTGCTCCGCGTGAGGGTGGCGGCGAGCGTCGCTCCTTTGGCGCTGGCGCCGGTGACCGCAAGCCGCCGTACAGCGGTGGCGGCGACCGCGACCGCAAGCCCTATGGCGACCGCGCTCCGCGTGAAGGTGGGGGACAGCCGCGCAGCCTCGGCGGCGACCGCGACCGCAAGCCCTTCAGCGGCGGCGACAATCGGAAGCCGTTCGGTAGCCGTGACGACCGTCCGGCCCGCAGCTTCGACCGTGACGACCGTCCGGCCCGCAGCTTCGACCGCGGCGACCGTCCGGCCCGCAGCTTCGACCGCGGCGACCGTCCGGCCCGCAGCTTCGACCGCGACCGGGCAGAAGACCGCCCGGTCCGCGTCCCCAACGCCCGGGATCTCCGCAGCGCCAACCGACCGGACCGCGAACGTTCACCGCAAATCGACGACGACGTCACGGGCAAAGAGCTGGACCGCGCCACCCATCACCAGATCAAGACCCTCGAGGAAAACAGCGCCGAGTGGGTGGCCCGCCACCTCGTGATGGCAGGGCGCCTGATCGACGAGGAACCCGAACTCGCGTTCCAGCACGCCCTCGCGGCCAGCCGCCGCGGTGGCCGCCTCGCCGCAGTCCGCGAAGCCGTAGGCCTGACCGCCTACGCCGCCGGCCACTACGGCGAAGCCCTGCGCGAGTTCCGCACTTACCGGCGGATCAGCGGCTCCAACATGCACCTGCCCGTCATGGCTGACTGCGAACGAGGACTCGGCCGGCCGGACCGCGCCCTGGAAATGGCACGCTCCGAAGAAGCCAAGGACCTCGACGCCCCCGGCAAGGCGGAACTGGCCATCGTGGCCGCCGGCGCACGGACCGATCTGGGCCAACTCGACGCCGCCGTCTCCGAACTGGAAATTGCCCAGCTCGACATCAACCGAGCCTTCTCCTACAGCCCGCGCCTGTTCCGCGCCTACGCCGACGCCTTGGCCGCAGTGGGCCGCACCGCCGAAGCCGAAAAATGGCAGCGCCAGGCGGCTGTCGCCGAGAACGCCCTTGGCCTCGATGCCTCCGAAGACCCGGACATCATCGATCTCGGCTGGGACGAGGAAGAGGAAGCCCGCGAGGAAGCGCAGCAGCGCCGGCTTCTCGCTGAGCAGGCCGCCCAGCGGTCCGCCCCCGAACGAGAGCAGGCGCCGCGTGCCGCCAGCGCCGAGGCCGTTGCCGGCCTCCCGGAAACCACCGGGACGGCAGCGACTGCCCTTGACGAAGGAGCGGACGACGTCGAGTCCGACTTCTGGGAGTCCGACGATGCGGAGTCCGATGACGACTCCGTGGAAAAGGATGCCCTGGACCGCTCCGAGGTTCTCCGCGGCGACGACTCCGATGACGATACAGGTGAAGGCGATCGCGGCGATTCCCACCCCGACTCCGACAGCGACTCCGACGGAAATTCCCCCGACACTGACACCGACGCCCGCGGGCCGGAACGCTCCGAAGGCTGATCGGGAATGGCCGCACCGGAGCTGATCTCGACCTTCGACGCGCTGCTCGCCGATCTCGACGGCGTGGTCTACGCCGGGCCGCACGCCATCCCGGGCGCCGTGGAGTCCCTGCGCAGACTCGCCGGGATCGGCGTCGGCCTGGGCTACGTCACGAACAACGCGTCCAGGACGCCAGCACAGGTGGCGGAGCACCTGCGCGAGCTCGGCGCCCCTGCGGAGGACCACCAGGTGGTCAGCTCCTCACAGGCCGCGGGCGAGCTGCTGGCTTCCCTGCTGCCGGCGGGTGCCCGGGTCCTGGTCACCGGCGGGGACTCCCTGGCGCAGGAAATTGAACTCGCGGGGCTGGTGCCGGTCCGCAGCGAAGCCGAACATCCCGTCGCCGTCGTGCAGGGCTTCCACCCGGATCTCGGCTGGAAGGACCTCGCGGAGGCTGCCTACGTCGTCGCCGGCGGTGCCCTGTGGGTGGCCACCAACACGGACATGTCCATTCCCCAGGCCCGCGGCATGGCCCCCGGCAATGGGACCCTGGTTGCGGCCGTCGCCGCCGCCACCGGGCAGGAGCCGCTGGTTGCCGGCAAGCCGGAGGCGCCCCTGTTCCACGCCGCCGCGAAACGGCTGGCTGCCGACCGGCCGCTTGTCGTCGGCGACCGCCTGGACACCGACATCCTCGGCGGCAACAACGCCGGCTTCGCCACGGTCGCCGTGTTGACCGGCGTCGACACCAGGGAATCGATCCTCGCGGCGCGCACCCCGGAACGGCCCGACTACCTCATCAACGACCTCACCGACCTCTACCGCCCCTACCCGGATATCGAGCTCGACGCCGGACGGCACCGCTGCGGCGCGGCGTCCGCCGTCGTGGACGGACGGACGGTGCGAGTCAGTGGCGACCCGGGCGACCTCGACGCCTGGCGGGCCGCCTGTTCGGCCTGGTGGACAGCCAACCCCGAGACCGACACTGCCCTGGCACCGGACCTCGAATGGCTGGATCACTAGACTGGGGACCATGACGGAGCTGAACAGCACGACCGAGACGGACCCCGGCGGGGAAGAAGCCCAGGTCAGCTGGCCGGCGCTGAGTGCATCACCGGTCCACACCGCGGGGCATGCCCCCGCCGCGGACGCCGCTGACCCCGCGGTTGCCGCGCTGCTGGACCGCCTCAGTGGCCTGCCGGAGCTGCCGGTGGACCACCACCAGGAGGTCTACGCCGGCCTGCACGATGACCTGCTGGCCGCCCTGAACGAGGCCGTTGCGGGCGGGTCCGTAGCCGGCCCGGCCGCAACAGACCGGCCGCCCGGAGGACATGATTCAGCAGCCAGAACCACCACTAAACGAGGGGACGCCACGCATGAGCAGGCTTGACCAGGCCCTCGTCGGCCGCGGCCTGGCGAGGTCGCGCACGCATGCCGCCCGCCTCATCGCCGAAGGCAAAGTCAGCTCCCACGGGGAAGTGCTGACGAAAGCGTCCCTCCAGGTCCAGGACGAGATGAACCTCGAGGTGGCGGCCGCGGACGAAGACAACTACGTGAGCCGCGCCGGGCACAAGCTGGCCGGCGCGCTGGACGCCTTCCCCGGCGTCGAGGTCAAGGGCAAACGCTGCCTCGACGCCGGCGCCTCCACGGGCGGGTTCACCGAGGTGCTGCTGCGCCGAGGCGCGGACCACGTGGTGGCCGTCGACGTCGGACACGACCAGCTCGTCCCGGTGATCCGGAATGACCCCAGGGTTTCCGTGCACGAGGGCCTCAACGTCCGCTACATGACGCCGGATGAGATCGGTGGTCCGGCGGCATTAACGGTCGCGGACCTGTCCTTCATCTCCCTGACGCTCGTGCTGGCGTCCCTTGCGGCGTGCACCGACCGGGGCGGGGACCTGGTCCTGATGGTCAAGCCACAGTTCGAGATCGGCAAGGACCGGCTGGGCCGCACCGGAGTTGTCACCTCGGAGTGGGAGCGCCGCCTGGCCGTGGGCAAGGTTGCGGCCGAGGCCATCGACACCGGGCTGGAACTCATGGGCCTGGCCAGCAGCCCGCTGCCGGGCCAGGACGGAAACGTCGAGTACTTCCTGTGGATAAAGCGCGGGATTGGCACAGACCTGCCTAAGATCGAAGAGCGGGACGCAGCCGTTGCTGCGTTACTCGGAACGATCTGGCCCAAGTACTAGAAGCACTAGAAGGCGGAACCCGATGAGCAGGCGTGTCCTCATCCTTGCCCACACAGGCCGTGAGGAGTCCCTCAAGGCTGCCTGGGAAGCGTGCGCCCAGCTCCACGACTCCGGCATCGTTCCGGTGATGCTGAAATCCGAGCTCGGCGACATGGTCCGCTTCTTCGGACGTCTCGACCAGCCGGTCGAAATCCTCCACGACCACGTGATGCTGCCCGACGTCGAACTCGTCATGGTGCTCGGCGGCGACGGCACCATCCTGCGCGCCGCGGAACTGGTCCGCGAGGTCGATGTGCCGCTGCTCGGCGTCAACCTCGGCCACGTCGGGTTCCTGGCCGAGAGCGAGCGGGCGGACCTCGCCCAGACCGTCGAATGGATCGCCAGCCGCGACTACACCGTCGAAGAGCGGATGACCATCGACGTCCAGGTCTGGGTCCGCGGACAAAAAATCTGGCACACCTGGGCCCTCAACGAGGCCGCGATCGAAAAGGGCAACCGCGAACGGATGCTCGAGGTCGTTACCGAGGTCGACGAACGCCCGCTGACGTCCTTCGGCTGCGACGGCGTCGTCCTGGCGACACCCACCGGCTCCACCGCCTACGCCTTCTCCGCCGGCGGGCCGGTGGTGTGGCCCGAGGTCGAGGCGCTCCTGATCGTGCCAATCAGCGCCCATGCGCTGTTCGCCAAGCCGCTGGTCGTCTCGCCCCGGTCCCGGCTCGCGGTCGAAATCCTGAACCGGACCGAAGCGCAGGGCGTGCTCTGGTGCGATGGGCGCCGCTCCGTTGACCTCCCGCCCGGAGCACGGGTGGAAGTGACCCGCTCCGCCACCCCCGTCCGGCTCGCCCGCACCCACCAGACGCCCTTCTCCGGCCGCCTGGTCCGAAAGTTCGAACTCCCCATCCAGGGCTGGCGCGGGCCCACGCCGGAGGCCGCCAAGGTCCACACCGGGCCGATTCCGGTGATCCGCACGCCCCGGCCGTGGCCCCCGCTGCCGACGCCGCCGCAGGCAGGTCCGCCGCCCGCAGGGCCGGGCGCGACTCCTGATCCATCGACTGCGAAGTGAACCATGCTTGAAGAACTGAGAATCCGCGACCTCGGCGTCATCACCGACGCCACGCTGCCCCTCGGCCCGGGCCTGAGCGTGGTGACCGGTGAAACCGGCGCCGGCAAGACCATGGTGGTGACCGCCGTCGGGCTGCTGCTCGGCGCCCGGTCCGACGCCGGCGCCGTACGCAGCGGCGCGAAGAGCGCCTCCGCGGAGGCCACGGTGAAGCTCGACGCCGGCCACCCCGCCGTTGCCCGCGCCCGTGAGGCCGGGGCTGAGGTCGAGGAGTTCGACGGCGGCGCCGAGCTGCTGCTCGCCCGCAGCGTGGGGGCGGACGGCCGAAGCCGCGCCTACCTGGGCGGACGCGCCGCACCCGTGGGTGTGCTCGGCGAGATCGGCGAAACCCTCGTGGTGGTCCATGGCCAGTCCGGGCAGATCCGGCTCAAGAGCCCGGTCGCGCAACGCGAAGCCCTCGACAAGTTCGCGGGGGAGAGCCTCGCGGCGTCGCTCGGCAGCTACCAGGAGCTCCACACGCACTGGAAGTCCAGCCGTGCCGAGCTCGAAGAGCTCCGCAGCGCCGCCCGGGAGCGCCTCCGCGAGGCCGAATCGCTGGAGGCAGCGCTGGCCGAAATCGACGCCGTCGACCCGCAGCCGGGCGAAGACGAATCGCTCAAGGGGGAGGCCGTCAAGCTCGCCAACGTCGAGGAACTCCGGATCGCTGCCAGCACGGCCCACCAGGCGCTCATTGCCGAGGACTTCGGCGGGGACGCCGACGCCACCACACTGGTCGATGCCGCCAAACGCACGCTGGAGCACGTCGCAGAACATGACGGGGAACTCGGCTCCGCGGCCACCCGGCTCGCCGAAGTCGGTTTCCTGCTCAATGACATCGCCACCGAACTCGCCAGCTACCAGGCCACCCTCGATACCGAGGGCCCTGAGCGGCTCGCCGAGATCGAGGACCGCCGGGGCACTCTCGCCAAGCTGGTGCGCAAGTACGCTCCGAGCATCGACGAAGTGCTGGAGTGGGCCGAGCAGTCCCGGGCACGGTTCCTGGAGCTGCAGGACGACTCCACCCGGATCGAGGCGCTGGACGCCGAAGTGGCCCGCGCCGGGGCCGAGCTGGCCAAACAGGCAGCCGGGATCAGCAAGCTGCGGAAGAAAGCCGCCAAGGACCTCTCCGCCAGGGTCAGCGCCGAACTCAAAGCCCTGGCCATGGCGGACGCCACCCTCGTGATCAACGTCGAATCCGGCGGGCCGCCGGGACCGTTCGGCGCGGACGAGATCTCCTTCCTGCTCCAGCCGCACTCCGGTGCCCCCGCCCGCCCCCTGGGCAAGGGCGCCTCCGGCGGTGAACTGTCCCGGGTGATGCTCGCCATCGAGGTGGTGCTGGCCGCCGTCGACCCGGTCCCCACCTTTGTCTTCGACGAGGTCGACGCCGGCGTGGGCGGCCGTGCCGCCGTCGAGATCGGGCGCCGGCTGGCCATGCTCGCCCGGCACGTGCAGGTGCTCGTGGTGACCCACCTGCCGCAGGTGGCAGCCTTCGCCGACCAGCACATCCGGGTCACTAAAACGTCCGTGCGCGGCGCCGGCGGGGACACCGCGACCGGTTTCACGTCCAGCGACGTCCGGCTCCTCGACGAGCCGGAACGCGTCCGGGAGCTGGCCAGGATGCTGGCTGGCCAGGAGGATTCCGAGTCAGCCCAGGCCCACGCCCAGGAGCTGCTGGATGACGCCAGGCTGCTGCCGCAGCAGGCCTGAGCATGCCCTCCGGCCGCCCGATACCGGGATCACATGTGGGAGCACAATCACAGCGGGTTGCCGGGAACAGACCCTTGAAAGGCCGAAATGGTGATAGGCTCGAACTCCGTGGTGCAGCGATCAAATTCCCGTGTAAATTCCCGGTTTCCGGGCTCGTCCAAGACGACCAAACACATCTTCGTCACCGGTGGTGTGGCGTCCTCGCTCGGTAAGGGGCTGACGGCTTCGAGCCTCGGTCACCTCCTGCGGGCACGCGGCTTGTCTGTAACAATGCAAAAGCTCGATCCCTATCTGAACGTGGATCCGGGCACGATGAATCCCTTCCAGCACGGCGAAGTCTTCGTCACTGACGACGGCGCCGAGACGGACCTCGACATCGGCCACTACGAGCGCTTCCTCGATGAAAACCTCGAAGGCTCGGCCAACGTTACGACCGGCCAGGTCTACTCCACGGTCATCGCCAAGGAACGCCGCGGCGAATACCTCGGAGACACCGTCCAGGTCATCCCGCACATCACCGATGAAATCAAGCGGCGCATGCGGCTTCCCGCCGAGGGCAAGCACGCCCCCGACGTGATCATCACCGAAATCGGCGGCACCGTGGGCGACATCGAGTCGCAGCCGTTCCTCGAATCCGCCCGCCAGGTCCGCCAGGACATCGGCCGCGGAAACGTGTTCTTCCTGCACGTCTCCCTCGTGCCGTACATCGGCCCGTCGCAGGAACTGAAGACCAAACCGACGCAGCACTCCGTGGCCGCGCTGCGCTCCATCGGCATCCAGCCCGAGGCGATCGTGATCCGCTCGGACCGCGAAGTCCCGCAGGCGATGTTCGACAAGATCGGCCGCATGTGCGACGTCGACATCGACGCCGTCATCGGCTGCCCGGACGCGCCGAGCATCTATGACATCCCGAAGACCCTGCACTCCCAGGGCCTGGACTCCTACATCGTCCGCGCCCTCGACCTGCCCTTCAAGGACGTCGACTGGACCAGCTGGGACCGGCTCCTCGACGCGGTCCACAACCCCAAGCACGAGGTTGAGATCGCCCTGGTCGGCAAGTACATCGACCTGCCGGATGCCTACCTGTCCGTGACCGAGGCGCTGCGTGCCGGCGGCTTCGCCAACGACACGAAGGTCAAGATCCGCTGGGTCCCCTCGGACGAATGCGAAACCCACGAGGGTGCGGTCAAGTCCCTGGACGGCGTCGACGCGATCTGCGTCCCCGGCGGCTTCGGCATCCGCGGACTCGAAGGCAAGCTCGGCGCGCTGAAGTATGCCCGCGAAACCAAGCTCCCGGTCCTGGGCCTGTGCCTTGGCCTGCAGTGCATGGTGATCGAGTACGCCCGCAACGTGGTCGGCCTCGAAGGCGCGTCCTCCTCGGAGTTCGAGCCGGACTCCAAGTACCCGGTGATTGCCACGATGGAAGAGCAGCTGGACATCGTCGACGGCAAGGGCGACCTGGGCGGCACCATGCGCCTGGGCCTGTACGAGGCCAAGCTCGATGAGGGCTCCGTCGTCGCCGAGACCTACGGCACCACCAAGGTCAGCGAACGGCACCGGCACCGCTACGAGGTCAACAACAAGTACCGGGAACAGATTGCCGCCAAGGGACTGGTGTTCTCCGGAACGTCGCCCGACGGCAAGCTCGTGGAGTACGTGGAGCTTCCGCGCGAAGTCCACCCGTACTACGTGGCCACGCAGGCGCACCCCGAGCTCAGCTCACGCCCGACCCGGCCGCACGCACTGTTCTCCGGGCTGGTCAAGGCCGCCCTGGAGCACCAGAAGGGCCACGGGAGTGCAGCCACGGGTTCCGCCAAGGCTGCCGTAAAAAGTGCCGACAACGCGGACGGCACCGCCGCGGGCGCTCCGGCCGCGGACAAGCCTTCCCCGGTAGTGTCGAAGTAACCATCAACTAAATCAAAGGACGGCGCGATGCCCGGTACCCCTGAAACCCCCCATGCTGCACGGCAGGTTTCGGACGAACCGAGCCCGCGCCGTCTTTTGTCATCCCGGACGGTCTACGAGGGCCGGATCTGGGATGTCGTCAGCGACAGTTTCCAGCTTCACGACGACGGCGACCCATTAGTCCGCGACTACATCGAGCACCCCGGCGCGGTAGCGGTCCTGCCGATGAACGACGCCGGTGATGTGCTGCTGATCAAGCAGTACCGGCATCCGGTCGGCATGGACCTGTGGGAGATCCCGGCCGGGCTCCTCGATGTTGAAGGCGAGGACTTCGTGGCCGGCGCCGCACGGGAACTCGCCGAGGAAGCCGACCTCGTCGCCGGCCAGTGGAACGTGCTGGCCGACTTCTTCAATTCCCCCGGATCCTCCAGCGAAGCCATCCGCATCTACCTCGCCCGGGACCTGACCGATGTACCGGGCCACGAACTCCACGTCCGCACCGACGAGGAAGCCGAAATCGAGCTGCACTGGATCCCGCTGGAGTCCGCCGTGCAGGCCGTCCTGGAGGGCCGCCTGCACAATCCCTCTGCCGTCGTCGGCATCCTCGCCGCGGCGGCGGCCCGCGCCAACCACTTCAAGGGTCTCCGCCCGGGCAACGCGCCGTGGCCCGCGCACCCGAGCCAGCGCTGATGGCAGGACCAGGGGTTGCCGAGCAGCCGGTTCCCGCCGCAGCCCCGGCAGAAGCGACCGATCCCGAGCCAGCCGCCGCTCCCGCCGCAGCCCCGGCCCGGCCATTGACGGCCATAGACCGCGCCATGACGGACTACCTGCAGCACATGGGGGTGGAACGCGGACTCGCAGCCAACACCCTCTCCGCCTACCGGCGGGACCTGGCCCGTTACGCCAGGCGCCTCGCCCGCACAGGCCGGCAGCACCCGGGCGACATCACCCGTCACGACGTCACCGGCTTCGTCCAGGCGCTTTCTGACGGATCCGACGGCGGTTCGGCCCTGGGCATCCGGTCGGCGGCCCGGACGGTCGTGGCCGTGCGCGGTCTCCACAAGTTCTGGGCCCTCGAGGGTGTCACCCCCACCGACCCGGCCAGCGACGTCCACCCGCCCATGCCCGGAAAACGGCTGCCCAAGGCCATCAGCGTCGGCGAAGTCACCAAAATCCTTGAGGCCGCCGGATCCGATACCGCCACCGGGCTGCGCGACCGGGCCCTGCTGGAGTTCCTGTATTCCACCGGTGCCCGCATCAGCGAAGCCGTCGGACTCGACGTCGACGACATCTCGCTGCACACCGGAACGGCCGAGGACAGCGGGCCCGCGATCGTCCGGCTGTTCGGCAAGGGTTCCAAGGAACGGCTCGTCCCGCTGGGATCCTTCGGTGCCCGTGCCCTGGACGCCTACCTCGTCCGCGGCCGACCGTTGCTTTCAGCCAAGGGCAAGGGAACCCCGGCGCTGTTCCTGAACGCCCGCGGCGGCCGGATCAGCCGGCAGAGCGCCTGGACCATCCTCAAGGCCGCCGCAGAGAAGGCCAACATCACCAAGGACGTCTCGCCACACACCCTGAGGCACTCGTTCGCCACGCACCTGCTCGAGGGCGGGGCCGACGTCCGCGTGGTCCAGGAACTGCTCGGCCACGCCTCCGTCACCACCACGCAGGTGTACACCATGGTCACGGCGGACACCCTGCGGGAAATCTATGCCGCCGCGCATCCCCGGGCGCTGGGCTGAGCCACCGTAGCCCGGCCTCGACGGTTCGTGTCACTGTCACAAGTGGTGGCGCCAGCACCTGAAATCGTCGACCCCAAACCGGACGTAGGGCCACGCAGTCGTATCAAACCCCTCGTGGGCCAGACGACCGCCCGCGTCGGCCCGGGGCAGGGTCTCGCTTCCCCCGGCCGGTACCGACTTATTGTCTGAGGCCCCTGTTCTACTTAACGTATGGATATCTCGGCCTTGAGTGTGGAGAGCAGGGAGGCTTTGGCGGCGGTCGGGGCGGCGACGGCGGCGCTGTTTGCCCTCCCGGGCTTCGCCGCCGAGGCCGGCGCTGACCGCGCTGGATCATCCGGCATTGGCGGCCCTGATCCGCTGCGGGATGATCCGATGCGGGACCGGGTGGATGGTTCCCTGGACGCTCTGGCCCTGGCGGTCGCGGTGGACGGCCCGCTGGCGGCGCTGAAGGTGCAGCTGGCCGCGGACATCGTGAAGGGCACGCAGGCGCTGGCGCCCCCGGGGCGTCGCTGCGGGACAACGCGTTGGAGGAGATGGTGGTGCGGGCGGAGATCGCGTGCCTGCTGACGGTGAGTGAAGCGGCCGCCGACGGGTTCCTTTTCCAGTGCCTGGCGCTGACGGAGAGGCTGCCGCTGACGCTCGCGGCGCTGCGGGCGGGGACGATTTCCTGGGCGCACGCGAGGGTCATGGTGGACGAAACCACGAACCTGGACGAGGCCGGGGCGGCGGCGCTGGAGGCGCACTTCCTGGACCCGGCCGCGCCGAACCCGGCACGGGGCTGCCCGGCCGGGGAACTCGTCCCGGGCCGGTTGCGGGTCAAGGCCCGGACCTGGCGGGAACGCCACCACGCGGAGAGCATCGAAAAACGCCACGCCAAGGGCGTCGCGGACCGGCGGGTCGAATTCCGCCCGGACACCGACGGGATGGCCTGGTTCTCCGCGTATCTGCCGGCGGACACCGCGGCGGGGATCTGGGACCGGAGCA
>NZ_JBWZCG010000051.1:0-12446 GCF_059383415.1 Pseudarthrobacter sp. RHLT1-30-1 | reverse complement strand
CAAAAAAACCAGGGAATGGGGGGGAAAAAGAGGGAAAAGAAGGCCCCAAGACAAGGGAAGAGCCCCGGCCAGCAAGCCTGGCCGAAGCTCTCCCTGTTCTTCGCCGGTGAAGATCCCGGGTCAGTCCCCTCGCCGGGGAGCTACCTCGACGGCGGGCGGCGTCTTGGCGTAAACATCCTTGCTGACCGTGTAGGCCCGGCTGTCCAGCTCCAGGGCCTGCTCGTTGACCTTCTTGAGCTGCGCATCGCTGAGCTTACGGATTTTCACGAGGTCCATGGTCTCCTGCTGGTCGCCGCCCACTGCGGTGACCTGCACGAGACCGGTGCCGGCGGAGTAGAACTTCTGCTGGTGGCCGGCGTCGGGCGGTTCGAGCGGGTTGTATTCGTCGATCACCAGCACATCGTCGTAGCATCCGGTCGGGACGCAGACGCGCTTGTTCGTTTCGATCACGTTGCCGCAGTCGAGGAAATCAACCTTGGGGGCATACGCCTGGACATACGCTGGTGTGCCGGTCCACGGATGGGCCTGCATGGCGATTCCGGCCTGTGCCCTGGCGATCCCGCTCATAAACGTGCTGGGCGCACCCACGAACTTTCCGTTTTCATACTCCTCCGGATACTCACCGAAGAGCCAGACGTCGTTATCCTCCGACTGGGCGAAGAACGCCAGCTCGGATTCAGCCAGCTCGCCGTCGGAGTAGTCCCGGTCCCACATCACCAGGGTGTTCACCCCGTCGATGACCTTGGTCAGGCCGGTGACGGTATGGACAACCTTGTGCGCGCTGGTTCCTTCCGGCGAGGTGACCGTGCCGTCGGTGGTGTACTGCATCCCTGGCTTCAGCGGAAACCACTTGTTGTTGATCCGCGGCGAGGCAGGGAATTCCCAGGGATCGAAGTCGATCTTCGAGCCCGGTCCGCAGAGCTCCCTTGGACCCGGTGCGGCGGTGGCGGTGGCCGCCGTCGTGACCGTCAGCGTGGCCAGCACCAGCAGCAGTGCCGAACCGTATGCGGTGAAGCGTTGTCCTCCTAAAGGCATGTCACAGGCTTCTCTCTTGGGTGGTGGATGGCTAGACGGCAGGCGCCGGCTGGGGCTGGTTGGGCCGGCGCTCACGCTTGGGGCCCTTCTTGGCGAACCGCAGGTACAGCGAGGGAACGATGAACAGGTTGACCAGCGTCGACGTGACGAGGCCGCCCAGAATCACCACCGCCATGGGATGTTCAATCTCATGGCCGGGGATGTTCCCCATCACCACCAGCGGCACCAGTGCCAAAGCGGTGGCGAGGGTGGTCATCAGGATCGGGGAGAGCCTTTCGGAAGCCCCGCGCAGCACCAGCTCAGGTCCGAACGTCTCGCCCTCGAACTGTTCCAGATGCTGGCAGTGGTTGATCAGCAGGATGCCATTGCGGGCGGCGATACCCATCAGCGTCAGGAAGCCGACGAGGGATCCCAGCGACAGGATGCCGCCGCTAAGGTGGGCCGCAATCACACCCCCCACCAGCGCGACCGGCAGCGTCAGGAGGGCCAGAATGGCCAGCCGCCAGCTCCGGAATGCCGCCTGGAGCAGGAGGAAGACCACGATGACCGCGCCCGCCGAGTAGAGCAGCAGGCGCTGTGAGGCGGCCTGGCGTTCGGCGTATTCGCCGAGCACAACCGCCTCGTAGCCGACCGGGAACTGGACCGACTCCATGTCGGACTTCAGCTTCTCCACAACCTTGGCAAGATCGCCTTCCTTGACGTTGGCGCTGACATCAATGCGCCGGGATCCCTCCGACCGCTCGATGACATTGGGGGTGGGTTTGACCGAAATTGAGGCTACGTCAGCCATCCGGATCCTTTCCCCGGAAGGGGTGTCGAGCGGGAGGTTCTCGATGCTGGTGACGCTGGTCCGGGTCTCCGGCGCGCTCCACACCTGGACGTCGTAGGCCTTGCCGTCCCGGTAGACGTCGCCGACTTCCTCGCCGGCGACCAGGGTGGCCGCGGCACGCCGCACGTCGCCGGGCTTGAGCCCGTAGCGGTTGGCGGCGTCCAGATTCACTTCCACGTTGATCTGCGGGATGTTGGTCTGGAGGGCGACCTTTGCGCCGATGGCCCCGTCGATGCCGCCCAGAATGCCTTTGATCTTGTCGGCCTCCTGGCGCAGCGTCGCCAGGTCGTCGCCATAGATGCGCACGACGACGGCGTAGCCTGTGCCCGTCAGGACCTCCCGGATGCGCTCCTTGAGGTAGGTCTGGACGTCCCGGACGATTCCGGGGTAGCCGCTCACGACCTCCTGCACGGCGGCGAGGGTCTCGTCGTAGTCCACCGCGGGGTCAACGCTGATCCAGTTCTCTCCAAAGTAGACGCCCACCACCTCGTCGGCGTTGAACGCCTGGCCAATGTGGGATCCGCAGTTGTTCACCCCCGGGATGGTCATGAGTTCCTTGCAGGCCAGCTGGCTGACCCGGACTTCCTCTGCGTTGGACGTGCCGGGCTGGGTGAGCCAGTGCATCAGGAAGTCACGTTCCTTGAAGGACGGGAGCAGTGATTGCCCCAGCAGCGGTGCCGCCACGAGGCCAATGACGCCCAGGGCCCCAAGGGCAAGATACCCCGGGGCAGGCCTGCGGACCATGGGCCGGAGTAGCTGGCCGTACCAGCGCTTGAGCACCCTCACCACGGGTGGATCCACGTCCTCCAGCGTGGCGTTCCGGAGGAAGATGTACGCCATCGCCGGCGTGACGGTGAGCGCAACCACCATGGACGCCATCACCGCGAGGGTGTAGGCGGTGGCCAGCGGGCGGAAGAACGCCCCGGTCAGCCCGTCCAGGAAGAAGATCGGTACCGTCGCGGCGACTATGATCAGGGTGGCATACACAATCGGTCCGCGGACCTCGAGCGAGGCGTTCACCACGACCCTGGCGGTGCTCCCGGTCCCGCCGCTGGCGCGGTGGTGCCGGAGCCGCCGGACGATGTTTTCGACGTCGATGATGGCATCGTCCACCACCACCCCGACGGCAATCACCAGCCCCGCAAGCACCATCGTATTAATCGTGCCTCCGGTCCAATAAAGCACCAGGGCCGCGGCCGTCAGCGACAAGGGTATGGCCATGACGCTGACCAGCGCCGTCCGCCACTGGAAGAGGAAGACACTCAGCACCAGGATGACCAGCAGGCAGCCCAGCAGAAGGGCCACGCCCAGGTTGCCGAGGGATTCCTCGATGAAGGTCGCCGGCCGGAATATCGTGGTGTCCACGGCAATCCCGGTGAGGCCGGGTTCGAGCTGCTTCAGCGCCTCTTCCACCCCGCGCGTCACTTCGAGGGTGTTGCCCCAGGGGAGCTTTTCCACAATCAGCATGAGCCCGGGACCGCCATTGATCACCGCGTCGCCGATCAGCTGCTGGTGGTCCTCCACCACGTTGGCGACGTCGGACAGCCGCAGCGGGGCCTGGCCCTCACGATCCTCCACCGCGACCTTCGCCAGTTCTTCCGGAGACTTGATGGCCTGGACGTGCCGGATGCCAATCGACTGGTTGGGTGTGTCGACCGAACCGCCCGTTCCGATGAGGGCGCCGGGGGAGTAGTGCAGCAGGCCCGCGTCCAAGGCATCGGACGTTGAGCTCATCACGTTTTCCAAAGTGACGTTGTTGGCTGCCAGCTTGGCCGGATCCACCTGCACCTGCAGCATCTGGAGGCGTTCGCCCCAGATGGCGACATTGGCCACCCCCGGAACGCGCAGCAGATGGGCCCTGATGTTCCAGTAGGAAATCATGGACATTTCAATGAGCGACCGGGTATCCGAGGACAGTCCGATTTTCATGACGCGGCTGGTGGAGGACAGCGGCTGCAGCATCAGCGGCGGGGCGGCCCAGGTGGGCAGGGTCGGGATGACCGTCGCCATGCGCTCGGAAACCAGTTGCCGGGCGGTGAGCAGATCCGTGCCGTTCTCGAATTCCATCACAATCGACGAGAGCTGGGGCACCGACTTTGACCTCATGTGGTCCAGGCCGGCGATGCCGTTGAACGCCTCCTCCATGGGTACCGACACCAGTTCTTCGACCTCGGCGGCGGTAAGTCCCAGGCAGGCTGTCTGGACCTCGACCTTCGGTGGCGCGAACTCGGGGAACACGTCCACCGAGGCACTGCTGAGTTGCGCGCCGCCCACGATCATCAACGCCGCCGCCATCGCGATGATGATCGATCTGAACCTCAGGCTGGCTGCGACGATCCGGCGCATGTCACTTCCCTGTGTTGAACTCGGTGCCAAACAGTTCGACGGCGCCGACCGTCACAACGGGAGTCCCCACCGCGGGGCCGTCGCTGGCGGTGACCACGCCGGCTTCGACCTTGCTGACGGTGACGGCCCGGCGTTCGAAGACCCGGGATGCCGGGTTGGTGTAGACCCAGGTCTTGCCGCTGGCGTCGTACAACAGCGAGGCGTACGGGAGCAGCACGTCGGTTCCGGCACCTGCCGCAGCAGGTTCTGTCTTCAGATCGATGCGGGCCAGGCCGTGTTCGGTCAGCGTCAGCTTCGCGATGCCGGTCGTGGCGTTCTTCTCCACTTTGGCGGGGGCTTCGCCGGCCGTTGCGGGGGTCACCGCGGCGGACTGGGCGCAGGCCGGAAGGGTGAAGAGAACGGCTGCACAGACAGTTGCCGCCAGGGGCAGGCGCCGTTGGGTCTTATTGCTGGTCATTTTGCTTCCACCTTTTCCTGCATAACGGGTTGAACAGGCACTTCTCCCTCGTAAACTTCCGACCACTCTTCCGGGGCGGTGCGGGGACCGAACCACAGGACGAGCAGAGGGAACACGAAAAGCGCCACGAGCGTTGTGGTCACGATGCCGCCGCCGATGATGACGAGCATGGGCGCGATCACCGCACGGCCGACACCGCCAATCAGTGCGGGCGCAACCAGCACGAGCACGGTCACCAGGGCAGACTTCAGGACCGGCGATACCCGGTCCCTGGCTGCCGTCATGACGGCCTTGGCGCGGGACAACTGCGGCTGGGAACGCCACAGCTCGTCGGCACGGGCCGAGAGCAACGTTGCGTTGCGGGCGGCAATCGCGAGGACAGCGGCGAAGGCAGTCATGGCAATCCAGGACATCGCCGCAGTACCGATCCAGGCGGCCACGGCCGCCCCGGAGAGAGCCGCCGGAAGGGACAGGAAGATGGCGAGGGCCAGCTTCCAGCTCCGCACCGCCGTCTGGAGCAGCAGGAACACCCCGAGGAGGGCGGCGACTGCAAGCCAAAGGACGAGGGCGTCGGCAGCCTGCAACTGGGCATACTTGGCCGGGATCTCCGCGTGGTATTCCAGGGGAAACTGGATCTGCTTGATGGCAGCTGCAATATCCCGCTGAACGTCGGCCAGCGGACGTCCGCTGACATCGGCCTGGACATCAATCCGCCGGGAGGTGTCATCGTGCATCACAACGACCTCGTTGGGGACCATCCGGACCGTGGCGATCTCGCCGAGCTGGACATGTCCGCCCGTGGGAGTATCCAAGAGCAGTTCACGGATGCTGGTCAGGTCATCCCTGACGTCAACCGCGCCGCGCACGACCACTTCGAAGACCTTCTGCTGTTCGAAAAGGTTGCCCACGACGATCCCCTGCATCAGGGTCGCTGCTGCTCGCCTGGCATCACCGGGCTTGATGCCGAACTTCTGGGCAGCCTCGAGATTGACCTCGACCTCCACGATCGGAGTCATTGGAACGGCGTTGATTGTCGGGTTCTTGACGCCATTGATGTTCTCGAGGGCTTTCCGGACTTCTTCGGCTTTCTCCCGCAGGACCGGCATCTCGGTGCCATAGACGCGGACCGCGAAGCCGGGCTCCAGGGTGCTGTGCATGTCGCCGATCTTCTGCTCGGAATAGTTCACAACGTTATGCGCGATGCCGGGGTAGCCCTGGACCACGTCGCGGACCGCCTGCTCCGTCGCTCCGAAGTCGGCGTCCGTGGCAATGGATACCCACAGCTCGGCGGCACTGCTTCCTACAACCTGGTCGGAGGTGATGGCGCGGCCGATGTGGCCGCCGACTCCTGAAACGCCAGGCAGCGCCTTCAGTTCATCAGAGGCCTTGGACGCGACCCGGCGCACCTCGTCGTTGGACGTGCCGGCCATGGAGTCCCACTGGACCAGCAGGGTCCTGTCCGGCAAGGTCGGCACGACCGGCCGGTTGCCGATCAACTGGGATCCGGCGGCCAGTCCGAGCGCTCCTACGACAGCAACTGCGACCAGCGTGAGGTTGCGGCGGGAACGCGCGCCAGAGAGGGCGCGGTCGTAGTTCGCGCGCGCCCGGCCGGCGGCGGGAGAGTCCCCCGGGGTCGCAGTCTCCTTAGGCAACAGGAGCTGCGCCAGCACCGGGGTGACAGAGAGGCCGACGAGCAGGCCGGCCGAGAGGGCCAGCACCAAGGACCAGAACAGCGGCGTGAAGAACGAGCCGCCGATCCCGGTCACGAACAGCGTCGGAATGAGTGCCACCACCATGATCAGCGTGGCCTGGAACAACGGGGTCCGGACTCCCCGGACGACAGCTACGATCCTGGACCTCAGCGTGGCTTCGGTTTCCGTGGCTTCGGTCACCAGCGGCCTGCGCCGCTGGGCCTGGACGTCCTCCACAATGTCGCCCACGATCACTGACATGGCCAGGACCAGGCCGACCAGGACTGTGACGTTGAGCGTGGCGTTTTGCGCGTAAAGGACCACGGCGGCCGTCACAACTGTGGTCGCAATGGCCGCGAGCGCAATCACGGCCACGCGCCACGATCGGAAAATCAGCCAGAAAAGCCCGACCGCGATCAGCAAGCTGAGCAACAGTGCCAGGCCCAGGCCGCTCACGGAATCCTGAACGGCGGTCGCCGGGCGGAACACGGTGGTGTCCAGCTGGACTCCGGTCAGGCCGGGTTCCATGTCCTTCAGTGCGGCCTCAATTTCCTCGGTGACCTGCAGTGCACTGGTCCCGGGGAACTTCTCGATGACCAGCATGAGCCCGGCGTCCTGTCCGACGACGGCGTCGCCGATGAGGGGCTGATGGTCTTCCCTGACCTGGGCTATATCGCCCAACGACATCGCCGGCGTCGAATCCTCCACGCTGACCTTGGCCAGGTCGGCCGGAGTCCGGATCGGGAGGACGTGCTGGATGCCGAGGCGCTGGCTGGGAGACTCGACGAAACCGCCGGTGCCCGGTGTGGACGCTTCGAGGAAACTCAGCGGCGATACCCACACCGCGTTGCCGGTGGTCTTGATGACCTGTTCGAGCGTGATTCCCTTGTCCCGCAGTTGCGTGGGGGTGACCTCAACCTGGAGTTGCTGCTCGCGCTGGCCCCAAATGGAAACGTTCGCTACGCCCGGAATGCCGATCAGCCGTGGTTTGATTTTCCAACGGGCCAGGACCGACATCTCGATGCCGGAGAGCTGTTTGGAGTTCATCTTGACCATCAGCACCCGGCTCGTGGAGGAGACGGGCTGCATGATCAGCGGCGGCGCGGACACGTTTGGCAGCGCCACGGCCTGGGTCATTCGTTCCGCGACGAGCTGGCGTGCCCGCAACAGATCCGTGCCCGGTTCGAAGACGAGTTCGATCGATGACAGCCCCGGGACGGACTTGGAGCGGATCTCGTCCAGCCAGGCCACCCCGTTGAGGAGGTCCGCTTCCATCGGGGACGTAATGAGCTGTTCCACCTCAACTGCCGAAAGGCCCAGCGCCTCGGTCTGGATCTCAACCTGCGCCGGTGCGAACTCGGGCAGGGTATCCACTGCGATGCGGGGGACGTTCACAACGCCGAAGGCAATAAGTCCGGCGGCGAGGGCGAGAACGAGGATGCGGAAGTGCAAACTGTACCGGGTTATCCAGCCAAACATGGCTAGGCCGTTTTCTGGTGGCTGCCGGTAGCGTCGATGCGCCCCGTTGGGAGAATTAATTTGCGCGGGACTGAAACGTCGAAGGGATACATGGCAGGCTCCTCAACCCAAGATTGGTGAATCCCCCCCAGAGATCTTGGGAGAATAGTGTTCCTATTCGAGGGCGTTGGCAAGGTCGCCGGAGTACCGGTAAACACGGGCGTTTGGAGGAGTCAGAAGGATGCAGTGCTGCGCATTCAACGGGAGTCCAGGGATTACGTGGATGGCTCCTTTGGGACCCTCGGATGCCAAGAACTGCTACCTGCTTATTTCTGCAAACTACTCGCCTGTTCATTTTTTGCACTTGTCGTCGCGGCAGATTTCATTATTAGTAGGTACTGCTGTTTCTCCGTTTTAGGTTTATAACAATTTGGGTCCGGCCAGGACCCGCCGGATTCTCCGCCTTTTCTCCCCGCCAGCTTCCAACCGGGCCGCCGACCATCGAGGGGCGGGCCATGCTCCACCCGCTGCGCGGCCAAAGGCGCTAAAGTGGTCCTATGCGTGCGATCCTTCCGCTTAGCTAGCCGCCCGGCATCCCGACGAGATCTCGGATTGCCGAGCGGCCGCCCCTCCGTGTCGAGGGGCTTTTGTGTGTCTGGACCCTTTGGGCGGACGGCGGGGAACGGGCGGGGCCGCTGATTAGCCTCCGCCCGGGGTATTTGGCGGTACAGGATTTGACGGAACAAGACTTGACGGAACATAAGGCTTGACAGAACAGAAGAGGCCAGCAGTGAGCGTTCAGCCGGAGACAGAGACCGGAACACCAACAGTCGCAGCCGAAGCCCCTGAAGAGGGGACCTACAGCTTCGCGTCCATCGAAGCGAAGTGGCCGCAGGTCTGGGAAGACCTCAAGGTCTTCACGCCCGTCGACGACGGGTCCAGGGAGCGTCGGTACGTGCTGGACATGTTCCCGTACCCCTCCGGTGACCTGCACATGGGCCACGCCGAAGCGTTCGCGATGGGCGACGTCGTCGCGCGTTACCTGCGCCAAAAAGGCTTTGACGTGCTGCACCCGATCGGCTGGGATTCGTTCGGGCTTCCGGCCGAAAACGCGGCCATCAAGCGCAATGCCCACCCCAGCGAGTGGACCTACGCCAACATCGACACCCAGGCGGCATCGTTCAAGCGCTACGCCATCTCCGCGGACTGGTCCCGCCGGATCCACACCTCCGACCCGGAGTACTACCGCTGGACGCAGTGGCTCTTCAAGCGCTTCCACGAGCGCGGGCTGGCCTACCGCAAGAATTCCCCGGTCAACTGGTGCCCCAAGGACCAGACGGTGCTGGCCAACGAACAGGTCGTCAACGGTGCATGTGAGCGCTGCGGCACCCCGGTCACCAAGAAGTCGCTGAACCAGTGGTACTTCAAGATCACCGACTACGCCGACCGGCTGCTCGATGACATGGACGAACTGCGCGGCCACTGGCCCGAACGCGTCCTGGCCATGCAGAAGAACTGGATCGGACGGTCCGAGGGCGCGCACGTCACCTTCGTGATCGAGGCCGACGGCGGCAAACCCGCCAAGGACGTCACGGTGTTCACCACCCGCCCCGACACCCTGTATGGCGCGACGTTCTTCGTGGTCGCCGCGGACGCGCCGATCGCCGTCGAACTGGTCACGGACGAGCACGCGGCGGCCCTGGACGCGTACCGCGAACAGGTCAAGGCGCTCTCCGAAATCGAACGCCAGTCCACCGAGCGGGAGAAGACCGGCGTCTTCACCGGCCGCTACGCGATCAACCCGCTGAACGGCGAGAAGCTTCCGGTCTGGGCGGCCGACTACGTGCTGGCCGACTACGGCACCGGCGCAATCATGGCCGTCCCGGCGCACGACCAGCGTGACCTCGACTTCGCCCGGACCTTCGACCTGCCGGTCCGGGCCGTGCTGGACGCGGGCGAGGAAGATCCCGCGGTCAGCGGCACCGCCACTTCCGGCGAGGGAACCCTGATCAACTCCGGCGCCCTGGACGGACTGCCCAAGGCGGAAGCCATCCCGGCCGCCATCGGAATCCTGGAGCAGCAGGGCACGGGCGGGAAGTTCGTGAACTTCCGGCTGCGCGACTGGCTGCTCAGCCGGCAGCGCTTCTGGGGCACTCCGATCCCGATCATCCACTGCCCCGCCTGCGGGGAAGTGCCGGTCCCGGACGATCAGCTGCCCGTCACGCTGCCGGCCGACCTGCGCGGCGAGGACCTGTCCCCGAAGGGGACGTCACCGCTGGCCGCCGTCGACAGCTGGGTTAACGTCGAGTGCCCCAGCTGCAGCGGCCCGGCCAAGCGCGACACGGACACCATGGACACCTTCGTGGACTCGTCCTGGTATTTCCTGCGCTTCGTCTCCCCGCAGTACACCGAGGGCCCGTTCGATCCGCAGAAGATCAACGACTGGATGCCGGTCGGCCAGTATGTGGGCGGCGTTGAACACGCCATCCTGCACCTGCTCTACGCCCGGTTCTTCACCAAGGTCATCCACGACCTGGGCATGATCGACGCCGACGAACCGTTCAGCGCGCTGCTGAACCAGGGGCAGGTGCTCAACGGCGGCAAGGCCATGAGCAAGTCCCTCGGCAACGGTGTGGACCTGGGCGAACAGCTGGACAAGTACGGCGTCGACGCCGTCCGGCTGACCATGATCTTCGCCTCCCCGCCGGAGGACGACGTCGACTGGGCGGACGTTTCGCCGTCGGGCTCGGCGAAGTTCCTGGCCCGTGCCTGGCGGCTGGGACAGGACGTCACGAGCGAGCCCGGCGTCGACTTCGCCGCCGGCGACCGGGCCCTGCGCACGGTCACGCACCGCACCATCGCCGACGCGGAAGCGCTGCTGGACTCCAACAAGTTCAATGTGGTCGTGGCCAAGCTGATGGAGCTGGTGAACGCGACCCGCAAGAGCATAGATGCAGCCGGCGGGGCGGGCGGTGCCGATCCGGCCGTCCGGGAGGCCGTCGAGACCGTCGCGGTCATCCTCAGCCTCTTCGCGCCGTATACGGCCGAGGATCTCTGGAACGTGCTGGGGCACCCCGCGTCCGTCGCCACTGCCGGCTGGCCGGCCCACGACGAGGCGCTCCTGGTCCAGGACACGGTGACCGCCGTGGTCCAGGTCCAGGGCAAGGTGCGGGACCGCCTGGAAGTCTCCCCGGGAATCGGCGAGGACGAACTGCGGGAACTGGCGCTGGCCTCCGAAAACGTCCAGCGGGCCCTTGACGGCCGTGGGATCCGCACGGTGATCGTCCGGGCGCCTAAACTGGTCAACATCGTCCCGGCCTAGCCGGGCCGGGCCGGCCGCCGGTGTGATCCGGCGGCCGGCCAACAGACCGTGTCCCGACAGCACAGCTTCCCGACAGCAAGAGCAAAGACCAGGAGGTGCTTCGTGCCCCACCGCGACCCCGCGGGGTGGCTGTGGCTGAAGGAGCGCCTTATCCCGCTCCGTCAGGCCCGCCGGCCCGAAGTTGCCCCCGCCGTACGCACAGCCATCGTCACAGATTCAGCCGCAGCACTGCCGGCGGATTGGGTCCGTGCCTTCTGCGCCGACGGTCGGCTGACTGTGGTGCCGATGCCAGTGATGGTGGGAACGGAAATCTACGGCGAAGGCGAGGACGACATCGCCGACACGATCGCCGTGGCCCTGGCCAGCGGCAAGCCGGTCAAGACCTCCCGTCCTTCGCCCGGGCAATTCGAGCAAGCCTATCTGGCGGCCCAGCGCCGTGGTTTCGAGGCTGTCGTATCGGTCCACATTTCCGGCGAACTGTCCGGGACTGCGGATTCGGCCCGGCTCGCTGCCACGCGCGTCAGCATCCCCGTGGAGGTCCTGGACTCGCGGACGGTCGGCATGGCGCAGGGGATGGCGGTCCAGAGCGCCGTGGTCGCCGCGGCGGACGGCAGGACCGCGGCGGAAGTGCGCGAGTCCACTGAACAACAGCTGTCCCGTACCAGGGTGTACTTTTACGTGCCGAGCCTCGAACAGTTGCGGCGCGGCGGACGTATCGGCGCGGCAGCCTCGCTTTGGGGGACCATGTTTTCGATCAAGCCCATCCTCGCGTTGGAGGATGGCAAGGTCGTCCCGGTGGAGAAAGTGCGGTCGGCGCCGAAGGCCATCGCGCGGCTCCTGGAGATCGCGGTGGCCGACGCCGCCGCCCGGCCCGAGGGGCAGGCAAGGCTGGCCGTCCACCATTTCGGTAATCCGGCCGAGGCAGAGCAGCTCGCCGCCGAGCTGACGGAATCGGTCCCCGGCTCTCCGCCCGTCCAGATCAGCGCGCTGCCGGCCGTGCTGGCGGCCCATGCCGGTCTGGGTGTGCTGGCCGTGATCGTGGGGGAGAGTGGCGCCCCCGCAGACCCCGAGACGTCAGCGCTGTCGTAGGAACGAGCCGGGCTCGAACGGGACGCTCGATCGGCTCAGCCATTGCCCGGCGCTGTCCGGCAATGCCTGGTGCGTGAAGAGTGTCGTAGGTCCTTGATGTACTTGGTTCATGGATATCTCGGCCTTGAGTGTGGAGAGCAGGGAGG
Source organism: Pseudarthrobacter sp. RHLT1-30-1 (assembly GCF_059383415.1). Classification (NCBI taxonomy): domain Bacteria; kingdom Bacillati; phylum Actinomycetota; class Actinomycetes; order Micrococcales; family Micrococcaceae; genus Pseudarthrobacter; species Pseudarthrobacter sp. RHLT1-30-1. The sequence goes on along the minus strand of NZ_JBWZCG010000051.1, from coordinate 73 downwards.
CCCTGGCGGCGGTCGGGGCGGCGACGGCGGCGCTGTTTGCCTTCCCGGGTGCCGGCGCGGGCGCCGGCGCTGA
>NZ_JBWZCG010000050.1:0-12636 GCF_059383415.1 Pseudarthrobacter sp. RHLT1-30-1 | reverse complement strand
GGCGGTCAGCAGGAACTTCACCACCACATCGTCCCGGTCGGCCTGGCTGGCTTTGTCCATGCCGGGCGCGAAGTGCAGGGCGTAGTAGAGCACCGCGGGAATGATCCCGGCCGCGCCGTTGGTCGGGGCGGTCACGACCCGGCCGCCGGAGGCGTTTTCCTCGTTCACGGCCAGCGCGATCAGGTTCACCCATTCCTGCCAGTACTTCGGGTCCCGGTAGTCGGGGTCCTGGCCCCGGGTTTCCTTCAGCAGCCGTTCGTGCCAGTCCGGTGCCCGGCGGCGGACCTTGAGCCCGCCCGGCAGCAGACCCTCGCGGCCCAGGCTGACCTGGACGCAGGCCTCCATCACCGAATAGATGTGCAGCAGCCCCTCCCGGATCTGGGCCTCGGTGCGGGAGGCGCGTTCGTTGATGAACATGATCTCCCCGATCGAGAGGCCCTTGGCCTGGCAGCGGCCCAGCAGCTCCGCGGCGGTGCGGAACGGCAGCGGCAGTTCCTTCTTGGACTCGTCGAGTTCCTTCAGCGCGGCGTCCTCCTCGCCTTCCCGGACGATGAAACCACCGCCGACCGAGAAGAACGTCGCCGTGTGCAGGACCTCGCCGTCGGCGCCGGCGACCGTGAACGTCATCCCGTTGGTGTGCCGCGGCAGGATCGTCAGCGGCCGCAGGACCATGTCCTTCACCCCGTAGGGCAACGGAACCCCCGCGCCCTCCCCGGTCCCTTCGCCATCCCCGGTTGCTTCGCCGGCCAGCTGCAGGATGCCGGTCTCCGCGATCGTGGCGAGCCGTTCCTCCACCTCCGCCGGGAGGATCAGCTCGGGGTGGAAGCCCTCCAGGCCGAGCAGGATCGCCGTCATCGTGCCGTGACCGTGCCCGGTAGCGGCCAGCGAGCCGTACAGATCCACCCGCAGCGATGCCACCCGGTCCATCACACCGGAGGCCTTGAGTTCTTCAGCAAACACTGCCGCAGCCCGCATCGGACCCACGGTGTGCGAACTCGAGGGCCCAATCCCGATGGAAAAAAGATCAAAGACTCCAACAGCCATGATTAATACCTTTGGTGAGAATAACTTGTGGGAACGACGGCAGCCGGACAACGGGTCAACGGCGGGGGTGGTGCCGGTTCCGGTCCCCCAAGAACCGGAACCGGCACCACGTTGGGGGCTACTCCGGCAGCGGGATCTCGAGATCCTCGGGGCCGGATTGGAGCGGGTGGGCAGCGAAGCCGGTTTCCGGCGTGGTGGCCGACGAACCCGCAGTGGAGTCGACGTCGTCCTGGCGGCGAGGGCGGATGTGGGGGGAGCTGGTGTTGCGGGCGGCGGTGGGGCGGGCGGCCGTGACGCGGGCGGCGAATGTCGACGGGCAGGACTGGATCGTCACGCAGGAACTCCAAGTTTCAGGCGGCGCCGAGGCGCCGCGTTGATTCGGGTTCCTCCCCGCTCTGTCTGTGACCTGAGAGTTTCCGCGGACCCTGCTGTTACAGAGCGCCGCTTGCACCTTCGGTGAGCCCGGTAACCGGACTGCTTTCCAGAGTTGCCTCGCCGCGGCGGTACGTGGGCCTGAGAGATTCCTGGGGAGGATTTGCTCCTACGGCGCCTGCTGAACGTACCGGCAGGACTCTCCCGCCGCAGATCAAAAGCGTGTGTCTTTTGTGGGTGACACACCTCACACACTAGCTGTTGCGTGGACCACACACCAAAATTACGTCCGCCCGCAGGAAATGTTTCTTTGCCAGCAAAGCGGATGCGGCCCGGGGATCAGGTCAACCGGGTCAACCGGGTCAGCCGGCCAGTGTTGGGCTCAGTGGGTTGCTCAGCACGCAGGCTCAGGGCTTTGGCCACTTCACGTTGAGCAGCAGCAGTCCCAGCAGGAGCCCGTCAATGCTGATAATTAGCGCAATGAGGTAGGCCCAGCCCATCATCATCACGAGTTGCTCACCGCCCACCGAAAGCAGGAAGTGCGGGGGTGCATCACAGTGCCCATGACGATCTCCTGACGTGGAATCCCCCCAGTCACTCGATAGTTCCCCCAGTGTGCCACGGCGGCGCCGAAGAGGGAACGGCAGGGCAGGGTGGATATCGAGCGCTCCTGCCCGGTTGCTACTGCCCGGACACGGAAAGCCCGGCGTGTCCTTGAGAACACGCCGGGGCTTCTGCGGTGTGGGGGAGTGCAACTGGGCGGGAACGCCTGCGGGCGGCGCCGCGGTCCGGCCGGCCCAACGCCCGGGGGGTCAGCGGAGCACGACGGTCCTGTTGCCCTGCAGGAACACGCGTCCCTCGCAGTGCCAGCGGACGGCGTTGGACAGGGCTTTCCGCTCGGTGTCACGTCCGGCGGCCACGAGGTCGTCGGCTCCGAAGGTGTGGTCCACCTCGACCACCTGCTGCGAGATGATCGGGCCCTCATCCAACTCCGCGTTGACGTAGTGGGCGGTGGCGCCGACGGTCTTCACGCCGCGGGCGTGCGCCTGGTGGTAAGGCTTGGCGCCCTTGAAGCTGGGCAGGAAGGAGTGGTGGATGTTGACGGCGCGGCCGTCCAGCCGGCGGGTGAGGTCGTCGCTGAGCACCTGCATGTAGCGGGCCAGGACCACCAGTTCGACGTCGAGCCGGTCGACGAGCTCCATCAAACGCGCTTCGGCTGCAGGCTTGGTGTCGGCCGTGACGGGCACATGGAAGAAGGGGATGCCGTGCCATTCCACGATCCCGCGGTGATCCGGATGGTTTGAGACGACGCCGACAATCTCGATGGGCAGTTCGCCGATGCGGGCGCGGAACAGCAGGTCATTGAGGCAGTGCTCGAATTTGGACACCATGATCAGGACCCGGCGTTTCGCCGCGTGTTCGCGCAGTTGCCACTGCATGCCGAATTTTTCCGCGACGGGCACGAAGGCTTCCCGGAGCGCCTCAATGCCGGCCGGTCCGCCGGTCGAGTCTCCATCAGGGACTCCGGCCGACGCGAAGTGGAGCCGCATAAAGAAGTGGCCGTCATCCTGCGAGTCGAACTGCTTGCTCTCCAGGATGTCGCAGCCTTGATCAAGCAGGAACCCGGACACGGCGTGGACGAGCCCGCGCGTTTCCGGGCAATCGAGGGTCAGGACGTATTCAGCGGCGCTGCTGTTCGGGGTATCCACGGTTCAGCACTCAATCACATTCACGGCGAGGCCACCGCGGGAGGTTTCCTTGTACTTCGTTTTCATGTCCGCTCCAGTTTCGCGCATGGTTTTGATGGCTTGGTCCAGCGATACTTTGTGGCTGCCGTCGCCGTGGAGGCACAGGCGGGCGGCGTTGATGGCCTTGACGCTGGCGATGGCGTTGCGTTCGATGCAGGGGATCTGCACCAGCCCGCCGACGGGGTCGCAGGTCAGCCCGAGGTTGTGTTCGATTCCGACTTCGGCGGCGTTTTCCACCTGTTCGGGCGTCCCGCCCAGGACCTCGGCCAGCCCGGCCGCCGCCATTGAACAGGCGGACCCGACTTCGCCCTGGCAGCCGACCTCGGCCCCCGAGATGGAGGCGTTGATCTTGAACAGGATCCCGACGGCGGCTGCCGTGAGCAGGAAGCGGATGACGCCGTCGTCGTTGGCTCCGGGGACGAACTTGACGTAGTAGTGCAGCACCGCCGGCACGATCCCGGCCGCACCGTTGGTCGGAGCGGTGACGATCCGCCCGCCGGCGGCGTTTTCCTCATTGACGGCGAGGGCGAACAGGTTCACCCACTCCATCGCAAGCAGCGGGTCGGCGGGCACCTGGACCGGCGAGGGGTTGCGGGCCGCCTCGTCCGCGCTGGCGGCTGACGCCGCCAGCGTCCGGAACAACGACGGGGCGCGCCGCTTCACGTTGAGCCCGCCGGGAAGGATGCCCTCCGCGGCGCAGCCGTTGTCCACGCACTGGCGCATCACCGCCCACAGCGCGAGGAGCTTCTCCCGGAGTTCGGCTTCGGTGCGCCAGACGAGTTCGTTGGCGAGCATCACGTCGGAGATGGACATGTTCTCGCGCTGACAGATTTCCAGCAGTTCGTCGGCGGTGGTGAAGGGGTACGGCAGCACCGTGTCGTCGGCGACCACCCGGTCCCCGCCGGCGGCGTCCCCGTCCACGACGAAGCCGCCCCCGATCGAGTAGTAGCTGCGTTCCTTCAGCACGGCCCCGGCGTGGTCCAGCGCCCGGAAGGTCATGCCGTTGGGGTGGGCCGGGAGCGATTTGCGCCGGTGCAGCAGCACGTCCTCGTCCCAGTTGAAGTCCACCCGGTGGTCCCCGCCGATCCGCAGTTCGGCATCCAGGGCCGCGGCCGCGACCTGGTCATCGGCCGTTGCGGTGTCCACCGACTCGGGGTCCTGGCCCTGCAGGCCCAGGACCACGGCCTTGTCCGAACCGTGGCCCCGGCCGGTGGCGCCGAGGGAACCGAACAGCTCGGCCTGCACCCGCGTCGTCGAGCCCAGCTGCCCGTCGCTTTTGAGCCCGTCCGCGAAGCGTTTTGCTGCCCGCATCGGGCCGACCGTGTGGGAGGAGGACGGCCCGATGCCAACAGAAAAGAGGTCAAGGACGCTCAGCGCCATCAGGGGACCTCGGGGGACGCATACTCGCGCATGGCGTCCAGGAGCCAGCGGCCCAGGAACTCCGCAAAGGACGCCCGCGGAAAGATCCGGTAGGCCTCGTCGGCGGTCTTCCACAGGACGGCCGGGATGCCGCCGATTTCCGTGGAGAGCGCCGTCCCCGTTTTGAACGTGCGGGGATGCAGGTCCAGCGAGCAGCCCTTCTCCAGGACGGCACGCGCCCGCGGGCCGGAGAGTTCAAGCGTGGTGCGGTTGGCGGAGAGATCCACCACCTGGCCCTCGCCGTCGCCCAGGGCCTCGACCAGCGTGCGCGGCAGGTCGCCGCCCAGGCTCTCGTGGGATTCGGCGGGGGCCACGAGCAGGAATTCACCCGGGCCCAGCCACAGCACAGCCGTATCGCCGCTGCTTCGGACCTCGCCCGACGCGGGCGGCAGGCCCCCGGTCAGCGCGCCCAGGCGCCCGCCGGCGTCGCCGGCCGGATCGACCCGGAGCCCGGCCATGGTCAGGAACGGCACTTCCCGCAGTTCCACGGTGCCCGGAACGGATCCGGACTCGAAGGCCTGTCCCAGCGGCGCCGCCGGACTCTTCCGGAGGGTCTGGATCTTCTTGGAGTTCTTGAGTGCTGCAGTGTCAGCCATCTTTGCGGGTCCCTTCAGAGTCAAAAAGTACGGTTTCTGCGACAACAACGTCCACCAGCTGGTCCCCGGCGGCGGCCACGAGGGTCTCGCCGATGCGGTTGCGGCCGTTCTTGATCAGGGCGAGGGCAAACGACCTGCCCAGCGCCGCGCTGTGGTAGCTCGAGGTCACGAAGCCCTGCATCGGAACTGGCCCGTCGGCGGGGTTGGTCGGAATGCCCTGTTCCACCAGCTGTGTGCCTTCGGGCAGCCGGATGGTGCCGTCCACCGGCAGGACACTGACTAGGTGCTTCCGGTCGGCGCGTTCCGCGTCCTTGCGGGCGTAGGAGCGTTTGCCGATGAAGTCCTTGACCTTGGAGACCACCCATTCCATCCCGGCGTCCTGCGGGGTGACGGTGCCGTCGGTGTCCTGCCCGACGATCGGGTAGCCCTTCTCGGCGCGGAGGACGTGCATGGTTTCGGTGCCATACGGGGTGATGTTGAATTCCGCCCCGGCCGCTTCCACGGCTTCCCAGGTGTTCAGCCCGTACCAGGACGGGACGTTGATTTCGTAGGCCAGTTCACCGGAGAACGAGATCCGGCAGATCCGGGCCTGCACGCCGGAAGCCAGGGTGGTTTCCTTGAACGCCATGAACGGGAACGCCTCGGCGTCGAGGCCGCCGTCGGCTGCCAGTTCGGGGGCCAGTTTCGCCACGACGGCGCGGGACTTGGGCCCGACGACGGCGATCGTGGACCACTGCTCGGTGACGGAGGTGCAGTGCACATCCAGGTCCGGCCATTCGGTCTGCAGCCATTCCTCCAGCCAGTCCAGGACCTTCGCGGCGCCGCCGGTGGTGGTGGTCATGAAGTACCGGTCCGCGTCGAGGCGCAGGGTGACGCCGTCGTCGAAGATCATGCCGTCGGGGGTGCACATGACGCCGTAGCGGGCGGACCCCGGAGCGAGTTTCTTGAAGGCGTTGGTGTAGACGCGGTTCAGGAACTCACCGGCGTCCTTGCCCCGGATCTCGATCTTGCCCAGGGTGGTGGCGTCCAGGAAGCCCACGGATTCGCGGACGGCGGCGCATTCGCGCAGCACGGCGGCGTCCATGTCCTCTCCGTCCTGCGGGTAGTACCAGGGCCGCTTCCACTGGCCGACGTCCTCGAACAGGGCGCCGTGGGCGACATGCCAGGGGTGGATGGAGGTGAGCCGGGCGGGGTCGAAGAGTTCGCCGCGCTGGCGTCCGGCCAGGGCCGCGAACGCCACGGGGGTGAACGGGGCGCGGTACGCGGTGGTGCCGATCTCGCCGATGCCCCGGGACGCTTCGCCGGCTGTCCGGAGCGCGGCGGCGATGACGCCGATCGCGTTGACGCCGGAGGTCTTGCCCTGGTCGTTGGCGGTGCTGATCGAGGTGTAGCGCTTGACGTGTTCCACCGAGCGCATGCCGGCTCCGGTGGAGCGGAGTACGTCGGCCACCGACTGGTCGCGCTGGAAGTCGACGAAGTGGTGGTGCCAGTCATCCGGGCCGCCTTCCTGCCCCGGAACCATCCAGAGCTGCCGGGTCGGGGCGGACGCCTTCGGCTCGGAAAAGACCAGCGGATCGGCGGCCGCGCCGGAATTTTCCGGGTCGAAACCGGCGGCGCCACCAGCCGCCGCGCCGGCGGAGATGCCCTCGGCGAGGCAGTCCTCGAGGGCGAAGCTGCCGCGGCCGGAGCCGGCCACCTGCTGGTTGGGGACGACGCTGCTGGGGACGAACGCCGCGAGGTCATCGTCCCAGCGGATCTTGCCCTGGCGCTGGGAGTGCAGGTGCACCACGGGGGACCAGCCGCCGGAGACGGCCAGCACGTCGCAGGCCAGCTGCTCGACGCCGGACGTGAGTTCGCCGTCGTCGTTGATGCTGCGGACGGTGACGCCGGCGAGCCGGCCGTCAGCGGAGTCAGCAGCGGTGGTGTCAGCCACGGCGCTGCCCACCAGCACACGGGTACCGGCTGCGGCGGCGGCCGCGGCGGTTCCGCTCAGCTGCGGCCGGGCATCCACGACCGCTTCGACGCGGATGCCGGCGGCCTTCAGGTCCGCGGCCAGGGCGTAGGCGCTGTCGTTGGTGGTGCCGATGACCACCCGCGAGCCGGCGGCCACGGCGTAGCGGTTGAGGTAGCTGCGGACCGCGGAGGCGAGCATGATGCCGGGGCGGTCGTTGTTTTCGAAGACCAGCGGGCGCTCGTGGGCGCCGGGGGCCAGGATTACCTGGGCGGCGCGGATGTGCCAGATACGCTGACGGGACACGCCCGGCGCGGCCGGGGTCAGGAAGTGGTCCGTCCGGTTCTGGGCAGCGATGACGTAGTTGGAGTCATAGGAGCCGAACGCGGACGTGCGGTTCAGGACCGTGCACTCAGCCGCGGAGATCAGTTCGGCTTCAACATTGGACACCCAGTCCAGGGCGGGTACCCCTTCGATGGTCTCCGCGAGGGCCGGATCGGTGGAACCGGACAGCAGCGAGCCGCCGAGTTCGGGCTGGTCGTCGATGAGGATGACGCGGGCGCCGCTGCGGACGGCTTCGCGGGCCGCGGCCAGGCCCGCCGGGCCGCCGCCGACGACCAGGACGTCGGTGTGGACGTACCTCTTGTCGTACTCGGCGTGATCCTCTTCGGGGTCGAGCTTGCCGAGCCCGTTGAGCAGTTCTGCCTTCAGGCCGTCGACCAGGGTGACGGTGGTGGCGGGGAGCATGGACTCGGCGACGTGGCCCGGGAAGCGGGCGGCGACCTTGACCAGGGCGTTGGATTCCTCGACGCCGGCGGACATGATGCCGCGGGGCCGGTCCTCGTAGAGGGAGTTGCCGGCGGCGATCCGGCCGTTGGCGAGCAGGGCCGAGGCGAGGGTGTCGCCGGGGTGGCCGGTGAATTCCTCGCCGTCCAGGGTGAAGCGCCAGGAGACGCTGCGGTCGATGCGTCCGCCGGTGGACAGACGCGCGGGCTGCGGCTGAGCGGTCATTTGACTGCTCCTTCCGGGGAGACGGGGCTGGGAACGGTGGGGGCTGTGGTTCCCGTGGCGGGGCGGAGCTGGCCCATCGGGTAGACGGCCTGGATGTCGTAGGTGACGGTGTCGCGGAGCATGTTGAACCATTGCCGGCAGCCGGTGCTGTGCAGCCAGCGTTCGGCGAACGCGCCCTTGGTGTTGTCACGGTAGAACAGGTACTCGGCCCATTGCCGGTCGGTGAGTTCTGCCGGGTTTTCGGGGTAGGGCACGTGGGCCTGGCCGCCGTAATGGTATTCGGTTTCGTCCCGGGGGCCGCAGTTGGGGCAGGGAATCAGGAGCATGTCCGTACCTCTTTCTAGTGGGCCACGGCGGCGGCGCCGTGTTCGTCGATCAGGGCGCCGGTTTCGAAGCGCTCGAGGGCAAAGGGTTTGTTCAGGGTGTGCGGTGTGCCGGTGGCGATGGTGTGCGCGAAGGTCAGCCCCGCGGCGGGGGTGCCCTTGAAGCCGCCGGTTCCCCAGCCGCAGTTCACGAACATGTTCTCCACCGGGGTGGTGCCGACAATGGGGGAGGCGTCCAGGGTGGTGTCCACGATCCCGCCCCAGGTCCGGAGCACGTGGGCCCGGGCAAAGATCGGGAAGAGCTCGACGGCGGCTGCCATCTGGTGCTCGATCACGTGGAAGGATCCGCGCTGGCCGTAGCCGTTGTAGGAGTCGACGCCGGCGCCCATCACCAGTTCGCCCTTGTGGGCCTGGGAGACGTAGACATGCACGTGGTTGGACATCACCACGGTGGGGTGGACCGGTTCGTGCAGTTCGGACACGAGGGCCTGGAGCGGGTGCGACTGGATCGGCAGCCGGAAGCCGGCCATTTCGGCGAGCACCGAGCTGTGTCCGGCCGCGCAGAGGCCGACCTTTTCGGTGTGGATGGTGCCCTGGTTGGTTTTGACGCCGACCACCTTGTTTCCGTCCTTGACGAAGCCGGTGACTTCGCAGTTCTGGATGATGTCCACGCCGAGTTCATCGCATTTGCGGGCGAACGCCCAGGCGACATGGTCATGCTTGGCGATCCCTGCCCGGGGCTGGTAGGTCGCGCCCATCACGGGGTAACGGATGTTGTCGTTGATGTTCAGGATGGGGCAGAGTTCCTTGACCTGCTTGGGGTCCAGCCACTCGGCGTCGACGCCGTTGAGCTTGTTCGCACCGACCCGGCGCATGCTTTCACGCACGTCGCCCAAAGTGTGGGCGAGGTTCATGACGCCGCGCTGGCTGAACAGGAAGTCGTACTCGAGTTCCTCCGGCAGGATCTCCCAGAGCTTCAGGGCGTGCTCGTAGATCGCGGCGGACTCGTCCCAGAGGTAGTTCGAGCGGATGATCGTGGTGTTCCGGGCCATGTTCCCGCCGGCGAGCCAGCCCTTTTCCAGGACGGCGATGTTGGTCATGCCGTGGTTCTTGGCCAGGTAGTAGGCGGTGGCGAGGCCGTGCCCGCCGCCGCCAACAATCACGGCGTCGTACGAGGACTTCGGCTCCGGGTTGCGCCAGAGGAATTCCGGGTGCTCCGGAAGCTGTTCCGTGCTCATTGTGCTGCTCCAATCAGTTCTGCCTCGAGGGCCGGTGCCGTGCCAAGGTGCGGGTACAGGGGGAATCTTCCCGCCAGGGCGCTGACCCGGGCGCGGAGGGCCGAGGCGGTTTCGCCGCTGAGTTCGTTCTCTGTTGCGGGGGAGGTGAGTGCGGTGGCGATGATGTCGGCCACTTCGGCGAATTCGGCGGCGCCGAAGCCGCGGGTGGCCAGGGCCGGGGTGCCGATCCGCAGCCCGGAGGACACCATCGGCGGGCGGGGGTCGAACGGGACGGCGTTGCGGTTGACCGTGATGCCGATCCGGTGCAGCCGGTCTTCGGCCTGCTGCCCGTCCAGCTCGGAGTGCCGCAGGTCCACCAGGACCAGGTGGACATCCGTGCCGCCGTTGACCACGGAGATCCCGGCCGCGGCGACGTCATCGGCCAGGAGCCGGGACGCGAGCAGGCGGGCACCTTCGAGCGTGCGTGCCTGGCGTTCCTTGAATTCGGCCGACGCGGCGATCTTGAACGCTACGGCCTTGGCGGCGATGACGTGTTCCAGCGGGCCGCCCTGCTGGCCGGGGAACACTGCGCTGTTGATCTTGCGCGCGTACTCCTCCTTGCTCAGGATCACACCGCCGCGCGGGCCGCCCAGGGTCTTGTGCGTGGTGGTGGTGACGACGTCGGCGAACGGCACCGGGTTCGGGTGCAGTCCGGCGGCGACCAGGCCGGCGAAGTGCGCCATGTCCACCATCAAGTACGCGCCGACCAGGTCCGCGATCCGGCGGAACTCCGCGAAGTCCAGCTGCCGGGAGTATGCCGACCAGCCGGCCACGATCATCTTGGGGCGGTGTTCGAGGGCCAGGGCCTCAACCTCGGCCATATCGACCAGGTGGCTGCCCTCACTCACGTGGTACGGGACCACGTTGTAGAGCTTGCCGGAGAAGTTGATGCGCATCCCGTGGGTGAGGTGTCCACCGTGCGCCAGCGACAGTCCCATGATGGTGTCGCCCGGTTCCAGCAGCGCGAACATCGCCGCGGCGTTGGCCTGGGCGCCGGAGTGCGGCTGCACGTTCGCAGCCTCCGCGCCGAACAGGGCCTTGACCCGGTCAATCGCCAGCTGCTCAATCACATCAACGTGCTCGCAGCCGCCGTAGTACCGCTTGCCCGGGTAGCCCTCGGCGTACTTGTTCGTCAGAACCGAACCCTGCGCCTCCATGACCGAGGCAGGCGCGAAATTCTCCGACGCAATCATCTCAAGGGTGGACTGCTGGCGTTCCAGTTCAAGGTCAATGGCGCGTGCGACGTCGGCGTCGACGCTGGCCAGGGAGTGGTTCAGGGTGCCCGTCATGGCGGCCTCTTTCGGTTCAAGGAAACTTCTAGACGAATGCAACAGTGTTGCGTTGGATGCAACTCTAAGGGGATGACGGTGTTGCGTCAATCACTTTTTTCATTGCGACAGGGATGTTGTCATTTCCAGAGAACTTGGATAAATAGGCCTTGACTGTGTCGCCGGTCACGCATAGCCTGTTGCAACAGCGTTGCTCTGAACGCAACTGCTCAAAGTTCTCATTGAAGAAAGGCAACACACCATGACCAGCACGAAAATCGAAGCCGCCAACGACGTCACCAAGCTGGAGCGCCTCAAGGTCCTGAACAACGGCAAGAAGGTCAGCCTCACGTTCTCCGATACCGAGTTTGAGCGCCGGCTTGCAGGGCTGCGCCGCATCATGGCGGAGAAGAGCCTGGACGCCGTCGTCCTGACCAGCTACCACTCCATCAAGTACTACTCCGACTTCCTCTTCACCTCGTTCGGCCGCTCCTACGCCATGGTGGTCACCAAGGACGACACCGTGACCGTCACGGCCAACATCGACGCCGGCATGCCGTGGCGCCGGAGCTACGGCGACAACGTGATCTACACGGACTGGCGCCGGGACAACTACATCTTCGCCATCCAGGAGGCACTCCGCACCCGCGGTATCAACCCCCGCCGGATCGGCGTCGAGGACGATTCGCTCCCGCTGGACAACCGCAACAAGATCCAGGCAGCCTTTGACTCCGCCACCCTGGTCGACGTCGCACAGGCGGCCATGCGCCAGCGGATGATCAAGTCGGCCGAAGAGATCGAGGTCATCAAGCACGGTGCCCGCATTGGTGATCTGGGCGGCGAAGCCATCCGCAACGCCATCACGGCCGGAATCACCGAATACGAGGTCGCCCTGATCGGCACCGAAGCCATGGTCCACGAAATCGCCCGGACCTTCCCGGACTCGGAAATCCGCGACACCTGGGTCTGGTTCCAGTCCGGCATCAACACCGACGGCGCCCACAACTGGGCCACCACCCGGAAGATCCAGGAACACGACATCCTGTCCCTGAACTGCTTCCCCATGACGTCCGGCTACTACACCGCCCTGGAGCGCACCCTGTTCTACGGCGAACCCGACGCCCGCTCCCTCGAGCTCTGGAACATCAACGTGGAGGTCCACAAGCGCGGCCTCGAACTCATCAAGCCGGGAGCCGTCTGCAAGGACATCGCCGCCGAACTGAACGAGATCTACGTGGGCCACGGCCTGCTGGCCAACCGGACCTTCGGCTACGGACACTCCTTCGGTGTGCTCAGCCACTACTACGGCCGGGAAGCCGGTCTGGAGCTCCGCGAGGACATCGACACCGTGCTGGAACCGGGCATGGTCGTCTCGATGGAACCGATGATCACCGTCCTGGACGGGCAGCCCGGCGCCGGCGGCTACCGCGAGCACGACATCCTGGTGGTCGGCGAGGACGGTGCCGAGAACATCACGAAGTTCCCCTTCGGCCCGGAATACAACATCGTGGGCGCCTAACCACCCCCTGATCCGCGAAGAAGCGGGGGGGGGGGGGCGACGGGGGGGGGATTTTGGGGGTTTGTTCGAGAGGGTGGGGGCGTCAGGAGAAAAAGAAAAAGAAAAGAG
>NZ_JBWZCG010000049.1:0-14706 GCF_059383415.1 Pseudarthrobacter sp. RHLT1-30-1 | reverse complement strand
GGCAGGCCACCCTCCCCGGGGAGGCGGCCTGCCGCCGTCGTACTGATTTCAGTTCAGGCCGAACACCGGCCGTACCTGGACCCAGTGCCTCAGACTTTGGCGCCGGCGAGGATTTCCTCGAGCCGCTCGTAGGCTTCACGCAATCCGCCTTCCATGCCGGACTGGGCCATGCCGTCGCGGGCCTCCATGCTGGGGTAGACCGCGTGGGCGGTCAGCCGGGTGCGGCCGCCGCCAAGATCCGCAAAGGTCAGGAACTCGATGCTGACGACGTCCGGGTAGCCGTCGAATTCGAAGGTCTGGATGGCGAAGTCGTTCTCCCGCACGGTGTGGAAGACGCCGTTGAAGCCGTAGGGAACGCCGTCCGGCCCGGTGTGGGTGTAGCGGTAGCTGCCGCCGGTGCGGAACTCGTAGTGGTCGACATCCATCTTCAACCGACGTGGCCCGAGCCACCGGGCCACCAGGTCGGGCTCCTTGTGGGCCCGGAAGACGTCGGCGACGGGAAAATCGAACTCCCGCTCGATATCGATGAAGGGCAGTCCCTCCGGAACAGTGACTGTCAGGGCGTTGGTCATGATGAATCCTTTGCCTGTGTGCCGCGTGCCGCGGCCTCTGATTGGAGCACAGCATCAAGGCTGCGGAACTGCCCCTCGCGGACCAGCCGGTACTGGTCGATCCATGCGGTGAGCGCCTCCAGCCGTGCGGGGTTCAGGTGGACGGGCCGGCGCTGGGCGTCACGGGTGCGCGTGACCAGCTGCGCCTGCTCGAGGACCTGGATGTGTTTCGAGACCGCCTGCTTGGTGATCGCGAAAGGTTCCGCCAATTCATTCACGGTGGCCGGGCCCCGGCTGAGCCGGGAGATGATGCGGCGGCGGACGGGGTCAGCGAGGGCCAGAAACGCCGCGTTGAGCATCCCGTCGTCGCGTTCGTCCACTAGGTGCACCACCTCCTCCCCGCTGGGCAATCTGGCAATCAATGTCGGGCCCGGAGGACTGATCAACGGGCTGATCCTGATTAATCAACCGGTACATTGATCAACCTCTAGGTTGTTAATGCTACGCCTGGCCGCCGAGGCGCACAAGGCCTCAACGCGGGGTCACTTCTCGTCCATCCCCGGCCCCCGGATGGGCGCGAAGTGACCCCGCGTTCCGTTCTGGGGGCGGGATTGCGCCGTAGGCTTGTGGTGCCCGAAAATTCCTTGTTAGTATGTCAGGACAAACTATCAAAGGAGTTGCGAGTGCCTCTCGTGCGAATAGACGTCAACCAGGGCCGGAGCCCCGGGCAGCTCGCGGAGCTCAGCCGGGGGATCCACGACGCCATCCTGGCCGAGTATGGCATTCCGGAGCGGGACTACTTTCATGTAATGACCGAGCATCCGCAGGGCCAGATCGTCGCCCAGGATGCCGGCCTCGGTTTTGAGCGGACCCCGGACGTGGTGATGATCCAGATTTTCACCCAGGCCGGGCGCAGTCAGCAGGCGAAGCAGTCCCTGTTTGCCGCCATTGCGGGAAAGCTGGCGGCCGTGGGCATTGCCGGCGAGGACGTGTTTATCGGTTACGTCGAGAACACTGCGGGGGACTGGTCCTTCGGTTTCGGCCGGGCGCAGTACGTCACCGGCGAGCTCGGCGTTCCCGGAAGGTAGCCGCAGAGCCTCGCCCAAAGCCGCACGGGCAGCCCCGCCCCGGCGGCCGATCAGCATCTCCTCATCCAGTTGTAAATATGTCAGTACAAACCTTTGACAGTACATGGATTCTAAGGCAAAGTAGTTGGTGTGGCCCGGCTCACGCCAGCCCGCCAAGCATCGAAGCTCAGGCTGTGTACACGTACAGAGTTCACACAGAAAGGTCCACGATCCCCGTGACCCACGAACTGCTCACGATCGGGCGCATCAGCGTTGATATCTACCCGAATGACATCGGCGTGGATTTGGAGGACGTGACGTCCTTCGGCAAATACCTTGGCGGCTCACCGTCCAACGTGGCCGTCGCCGCTGCCCGCCATGGCCGCCGCAGCGCAGTCATTTCCCGCACCGGCGACGACGCCTTCGGCACCTACCTGCACCGCGAACTGCGCAAGTTCAACGTGGACGATTCCTTCGTCACCGCGGTCAAGGAATGGCCCACCGCGGTCACGTTCTGCGCGATCAAGCCCCCGGACGACTTCCCGCTGTACTTCTACGGACGGTTCCCCACCGCCCCGGACCTGCAGATCAGGGCGGAGGAACTGGACCTGGACGCCATCCGCGACGCCGGCATCTTCTGGTCCACCGTGACCGGCCTCTGCCAGGAGCCCAGCCGCAGCGCGCACCTGACAGCCCATGAGGCACGGCCCCGCACCGGGCTGAAGCCGGGCCAGTACACCATTTTGGACCTCGACTACCGGCCGATGTTCTGGGCCTCCGAAGCCGAAGCCCGGGAACAGGTGGCCAAGATCCTTCCGCACGTCACCGTGGCCATCGGCAACGACAGGGAGTGCGCCGTCGCCGTCGGCGAAGGCACTCCGGACGAGCAGGCCGACCGGCTGCTCGCGGCCGGCGTCGAAATCGCCGTCGTGAAGCTCGGCCCTGAAGGCGTGATGGCGAAGACCCGCACCGAACGCGTCGTGTCCGCTCCGGTCCCGGTGGAAACCGTCAACGGACTCGGGGCCGGGGACTCCTTCGGCGGGGCCTTCTGCCACGGGCTGCTCTCCGGCTGGCCGCTTGAGCAGATCCTTGATTTCGCCAACGCCGCCGGCGCACTGGTCGCGTCCCGACTGTCCTGCGCCGATGCCATGCCGACGCCGGACGAGGTCACCACGCTGCTCGCCGAACGCGGCCGACTGGCACCGGGGCACTACGCCGCCGAAGGAGCAACCCTGTGAGCCTGCATCCCGCCTCCGCCACCACCGTGGTGGACGATGATCCCCGCCGCTACGAGCACCTGAGCATCATCCGGCTCGAAGACCCGGACGCCATCGCCCGGGCCGCGAAGGCACGCCCCCGGCACCCCGGCCCGAAATCCGGCCAACAGAACTTCATTGTCGCCGCCGACCACCCGGCCCGCGGCGCCCTCGCCGTCGGCAACGACCCGGTGGCCATGGCCGACCGCCGCCAGCTCCTGGACCGGCTCCGGATTGCGCTTGCCAATCCGGACGTGGACGGCGTCCTGGCCTCGCCGGACATCATGGATGACCTGCTGCTGCTCGGTGCGCTGGACGGCAAGCTGCTGTTCGGTTCGATGAACCGCGGCGGGCTCTCGGGCCTGGTCAACGAACTGGACGACCGCTTCACCGGCCACACCGCCGCTGCGCTGGAGGCGCTGGGTGCCGACGGCGGCAAGATGCTCACCCGCATCTGCCTGAGTGACCCCGACACCGTGGCCACTCTGGAAGCCACCGCCCAGGCGATCGATTCGCTTGCCGCGCGCAAGCTCATCGCCATGGTGGAACCCTTCCTCTCCGTCCGGGAAAACGGAAAAATCCGCAACGATCTCTCGACGAACGCCGTCATCAAGTCCGTCGCCATCGCCGAAGGACTTGGCTCCACGAGCGCCTACACCTGGATGAAACTGCCGGTCGTGGCCGAGATGGAACGCGTTCTGGCAGCCACGACGATGCCCACCGTGCTCCTCGGCGGGGACCCGGACAGCAGCCAGGACGACGTGTTCGCGAGCTGGGAAGCAGCCCTCGCACTTCCCGGCGTGCAGGGACTCACCGTTGGCCGGACCCTGCTCTACCCGCACGACGGCGACGTCGCCGGCGCGGTGGCGACCGCGGCGTCGCTGCTCCACCACACCGCCTCCACCGGCACCGCCTCCGCCCGGACCGCATCCGCCCGGACCGCAACCGCCCGCACCGCAGAAGTATCGGAGTAAATTCCCATGGGAATCACAGCTGCATCAGGAACACGCAGAATGACGGTCGCCCAGGCCGTCGTCGAATACCTATCCAAGCAGTACACCGTCGATTCGATCGGCGGCCTGGACTACCGGGAGCGGCTGATTCCGGGCACTTTCGGGATCTTCGGCCACGGCAACGTTGCCGGCGTCGGACAGGCGCTCAAGCAGTACCAGCAGCTCAATCCGACGATCATGCCGTACTACCAGGGCCGCAACGAACAGGCCCAGGCCCACCAGGCCGTCGGGTACGCCCGGCACACCCGCCGCCGGCAGACCTTCGCCATCAGCACCTCGATCGGGCCCGGCTCCTCGAACCTGCTCACCGGTGCCGCGCTGGCCACCACCAACCGGCTGCCCGTGCTGCTGCTGCCGAGCGACACCTTTGCCACCCGCGCCGCGGACCCCGTACTGCAGCAGCTCGAACAGCCCCACGGCTACGACATCACGGTCAACGACGCGTTCCGTCCGCTGTCCAAGTTCTTTGACCGGGTGACGCGCCCCGAGCAGCTGTTCTCCGCCTTCCACCATGGGCTCCGCGTGCTGACGGACCCCGCCGAGACCGGCGCCGTCACCATTTCGCTGCCGCAGGATGTCCAGGCCGAGGCCTTCGACGTGCCCGAGGAATTCCTGGCCGAGCGCGAATGGCGGATCCGCCGCCCCGACGCCGACGACGAGGACATCCGCCGCGCCGCCGCGGCCATCCGCGCCGCGAAACGCCCGCTCATCATCGCCGGCGGCGGCGTGCTCTACGCCTACGCCAACGACGAACTCGCGAAGTTCGTCGAGCTGACCGGCATCCCGGTGGGCAACACCCAGGCCGGCGTCGGCGTCCTGCCATGGGACCACAAGTTCTCCCTCGGCGCGATCGGCTCCACCGGCACGACGGCGGCGAACGCCATCGCCGCGGAGGCGGACCTGATCATCGGGATCGGCACCCGGTACGAGGACTTCACCACGGCGTCCCGGACCGCGTTCCAGAACCCGGACGTGAAGTTCATCAACATCAACGTCGCCGCGATCGACGCCTACAAGCACGGCACCTCGCTGCCGATCGTCGCGGACGCCCGCAAGGCCCTGGTCAAGCTGAACCAGGCCCTGGGCGGCTACCGGATCGGCGCGGACCTGGAGCAGCAGATCGCGACCGAGAAGGCCCGCTGGGATGCCACCGTGGACGAGGCGTTCGATACGCGCTTCACACCGCTGCCGGCCCAGAACGAGATCATCGGCGCCACGCACCGGGCCATGGACGCCCAGGACGTGGTCATCTGCGCCGCCGGTTCCCTGCCCGGTGACCTGCACAAGATGTGGCGGGTCCGGGACCCGTTCGGCTACCACGTCGAATACGCCTACTCCTGCATGGGCTACGAAATCCCCGGCGGCCTCGGCGTCAAGCGCGCGGCGCTGGCCGAAGCCGCGACGGGCGGTGCGCAGCGCGACGTCGTCGTGATGGTGGGGGACGGTTCCTACCTGATGATGCACACCGAACTCGTCACCGCCGTCGCCGAACGGATCAAGCTGATCGTGGTCCTGATCCAGAACCATGGCTACGCCTCGATCGGCTCGCTTTCCGAATCCCTCGGCTCCCAGCGCTTCGGCACCCAGTACCGGGCGCTGGATGAGGGGAACCACAGCTTCGACGACGGCGACCGGCTCCCCGTGGACCTGGCCTTGAACGCCGAAAGCCTCGGCGTGAAGGTGATCCGGATCGAACCGGGGGAGAAGGTCATCGCCGAACTCGAACAGGCCGTCCGGGACGCCAAAGCGGCCCCCGAACGCGGCGGCCCGATCCTCATCCACGTCGAATCCGACCCGCTGCTGGACGCCCCCAGCTCCGAATCCTGGTGGGACGTCCCGGTCTCCCAGGTCTCCGAGCTCAACTCCACCAAACAGGCCTTCCAGACCTACATCGACCACAAGAGCCAGCAGCGCAAGCTGCTCGGCTGACCCCGGCCCCTGCGCCACCCCCGCAACCCACCCCACAAGGACATTCTGATGAGCACCCCCACCCTCACCACCACCAAAACCATCCACCACTTCATCAACGGCGCCGAAACCGCAGGCGCCGGGGACCGCACCCAGCCCGTCTACAACCCCGCCACCGGTGCCGTCACCGGGCAGCTCCGGCTGGCCAACCGGGCGGACCTGGACGCCACCGTCGCCGCCGCCCGCGCCGCGGCCGATTCCTGGGGCGACTTCTCCCTCGCCAAGCGCACCGCCGTGCTGTTCAAATTCCGCGAACTCGTCGCGGCCCACGTGGACGATCTCGCCGAGCTGATCACCGCCGAGCACGGCAAGGTCCTCTCCGACGCCAAGGGCGAAATCGGCCGCGGCCTCGAGGTCATCGAGTTTGCCTGCGGCGTCCCTACCCTGCTCAAGGGCGACTACTCGGACCAGGTTTCCACCGGGATCGACGTCTTCTCCTTCCGCGAGCCGCTCGGCGTCGTCGCCGGCATCACCCCGTTCAACTTCCCCGTCATGGTCCCGCTGTGGATGGCGCCGATGGCGATCGCCACCGGCAATGCGTTCATCCTCAAACCCTCCGAACGCGACCCCTCCGCCTCGATGCTGCTGGCCAAACTCTGGAAGGCTGCGGGCCTGCCCGACGGCGTCTTCCAGGTCCTGCACGGCGACAAGGAAACCGTCGAGGGCCTGCTGACCCACCCGGACGTGGACGGCATCTCCTTCGTCGGCTCCACCCCGATCGCCAAGTACGTCCACGAGACCGCCACCGCGCACGGCAAGCGTGTCCAGGCCCTGGGCGGCGCCAAGAACCACGCCATCGTGATGCCCGACGCCGACCTCGACAACGCGGCGGACCACCTCGCCGCGGCCGCCTTCGGCTCCGCCGGTGAGCGGTGCATGGCGATCTCGGTCGCCGTTGCCGTCGGCGACGCCGCGGACGGGCTGGTCGACAAGGTCCGGGAACGCGCCCTCGCCGTCAAGGTCAACAACGGCACCGCCCCCGACGCCGAGATGGGCCCGGTCATCACCCCGGCCTCCAAGGAACGCATCGTCCGGATTGTCACCGAAGCCGAAACCGCGGGAGCGGCGATGGTGGTGGACGGGCGCGACCTCGTCGTCCCCGGCCACGAGGACGGCTTCTGGGTCGGCCCCACCGTCCTGGACCACGTTCAGGCCGAAATGACCGCCTACACGGAGGAAATCTTCGGGCCCGTCCTCGTTGTGGTCCGGGTGGAGGACCTCGACGCCGGCATCGCCCTGATCAACGCCAACCCCTACGGCAACGGCACCGCCATCTTCACCTCCTCCGGCGCCAACGCCCGCAAGTTCCAGCGCTCGGTGGATGTCGGCATGATCGGCATCAACGTGCCGCTGCCCGTGCCGGTGGCGCACCACTCCTTCGGCGGCTGGAAGGCCTCGCTCTTCGGCGACAAGCACATCTACGGTCCGGAAGGCGTGTCCTTCTACACCCGCGGCAAAGTGGTCACTTCGCGCTGGCCCGAACCGACCCACGCCTCGGGCGCCTCCTACAACTTCCCGTCCAACTAGCACCTAACCCCAATCGACTGCTCCGTACCCGCCGTTCTGAGCGTCCAAAACGGCATCTGCGGAGCATTCGATGAGAAGGAATGGAAAATGACTGAGAACAAGCTGATCATCGGCACCGCGCCGGACTCCTGGGGTGTCTGGTTCCCGGACGATCCCGAGCAGACCCCGTGGGAGCGCTTCCTCGACGAGGTCGCCGAATCCGGTTACAAGTGGATCGAGCTGGGTCCCTACGGCTACCTGCCCACCGACCCCGCCCGGCTTGCCGAGGAACTCAAGGCCCGCGACCTGAAGATCTCGGCCGGCACCGTGTTCACCGCGTTCCACCGCGGCCTGGACCAGTGGGAAACTGCGTGGGAACCGGCCCGCAAGGTCGCCGAACTCACCGCCGCGATGGGCGGGGAACACATGGTGGTCATTCCCGCGATGTGGCGCGACGACGTCACCGGCGAGGCGGTGGAAAGTGGCGAGCTCACCGAGAAGGCCTGGAGCGACCTCTTCGCCGGCCACAATCGACTCGGCAAGACCCTGCTGGAGGACTTCGGCCTGAAGCAGCAGTTCCACTCGCACGCCGACTCACATGTCGGCGCGCAGGAGGACATCGAGACCCTGCTCGCCTCCACCGACGCGAAGCACCTCAACCTCTGCCTGGACACCGGCCACGCCGAATACTGCGGCGCCTCCAGCCTGGAACTGATCAAGAACTACCCGGACCGGATCGGCTACCTGCACCTGAAGCAGATCAACCCGGACATCCTCAAAAAGGTCAACGCGGAGAACATGACGTGGGCCGCCGCCAACCTGGCCGGCGTGATGACCGAACCGCCAAACGGCCTGCCGGACCTGCGCGCCGTCATCGAGGCCGTCGAGGCGCTGAACCGGCCGATCTTTGGCATCGTGGAACAGGACATGTACCCCGTCGCGTTCGACGTCCCGATGCCGATCGCCAAGCGCACCCGCAACTACCTGCTTTCCTGCGGCTCCCGCACCGCCGTCAACTAGAGCCGTCAACCAGAACTGAGGACAAGACCATGACAAAGACCCTCCGCGTAGCCGTCATCGGCGCCGGCCGTATGGGCGCAGACCACATCCAGCGGCTCAACACCCGCATCCACGGGGCGGAAGTTGCCGCCGTCGTCGACGTCGACCTCGCCCGTGCCCAGGCCGCCATCGAGGGCATCCCGGGCGCCGTCGCCCTGGCCGACGCCGACGAGGCCCTCAACAACGGCGACGTCAACGCCGTGCTGATCGCCACCCCGGGCTTCCTGCACGAGGCCATCCTGCTCAAGGCGATCGCCAAGGACATCCCGATCCTCTGCGAGAAACCGCTCACCCCGGACGCCGCCTCCGCCTGGAAAATCGTCCAGGCCGAGGAAAAGCTCGGCCACCAGCGCATCCAGGTCGGCTTTATGCGCCGCTTCGACGCCGAATACGCCGCCCTGGGCAACATCATCCGGAGCTCCGAACTCGGCGAACTGCTGATGCTGCACCACCAGCACCGCAACCCCACCACCCCCGCGGGCTTCACCAACGAGATGCTGATCAACGACTCCGTGGTGCACGAATTCGACGCAATCCGCTACTTCACCGGCGAGGAAATCACCTCGGTCCAGGTCCGCCTCGGCAAGGCCACCCGGAACGCCCCGGCCGGCCAGCACGACCCGCAACACGTGCTGATCGAAACCGAGTCCGGCGTCCTGGCCGACGTCGAAATCTACGTCAACGCCAAGTTCGGCTACGAGGTGGCCACCCAGGCCTCCTTCGAGGACGGCATCGTCAGCATCGGCGGGGACAAGGGCCCGTACACCCGCAGCAACGGCCACTGGGGCGGAAACGTCACCCCCGGATTCGAGGAACGGTTCGGTGCTGCGTACGACGTCGAAATCCAGTCCTGGGTCGACGCCGCCCTGCGCGGTGAAATCGGCGGCCCGACGGCCTGGGACGGGTACGCCACCGCCGCCTGCTGCGAGGCCGGCGTCGAGGCGCAGAAGAACGGCGAGAAAGTCGCCGTGAAGCTGAACGCCAAGCCCGCCCTGTACCGTTAGCCACCGACCTCTAGCCACCGCGCCGGCCCGCCGCCCCCGCCCGGGAAAATGCGGCCGGCCGGCCGTGCCGCCGCCAGATCCACAATGGAGTGTTCCGAAGTGAAAATCGCCCTTGATCCCACGCCGTTCCACCACAGCCACGCACTCCTGGAGTTTCCCCGGGTGGTGGCGGACCTCGGCTACAAGTACATGCAGATGACCCCGCACGCCGATCTCATCCCGTTCCACAACCACCCGAAGGCCGATGACGAACTGGTGGGCCAGCTCAACAAGGCCTGCAAGGATGCCGGCATCGAAATCGCCTCGGTCCTGCCGGTGCTGCGCTGGTCCGGCCCGGATGAGGATGCCCGCGAAGCGGCCGTCCGGTACTGGAAGCGTGCCATCCAGATCGCCGTGGACCTCGGCGTGCACACCATGAACACCGAATTCAGCGGACGCCCGGAGAAAGCCGAGGAATCCGAGCGCGCGTTCTACCGCTCCATGGAGGAACTGCTTCCGATCATCGAACGCGAAGGCATCGACCTGCTGATCGACCCGCACCCGGACGACTTCGTCGAGGAGGGGCTGGCCGCGATCCGGGTGATCCGCGGCCTGAACTCCAAGAACGTCGGCCTGGTCTACGTCGCCTCGCACAGTTTCCACATGCAGAACGCGCCGCTGGAGATCATGCGCGCCGCGGGGGACAAGCTCCGACTGGTCCACGTCGCCGACACCATGGACCACCACGCCTCGCATGGGCTGCGCTACATCACCAATCCGCCCGGCAACCCGGTCCGGGTGCACCAGCACCTGAAAATCGGCGACGGCGACGTCAACTGGGACGAGTTCTTCGGCGGCCTCAAGGAAATCGGCTTCCTCGACCGCGAGGACACGGTGATGGTCTCCAGCGTCTTCGCCGAGGACGACAATGCCGCTGAGGTATCCCGCTACCAGCTGGAAACCATGCAGCAGCAGATCCAGAAGGTGAGCGTATGACGTCAACAGCAACCGCTCACCAGCGGAAGGCGCCGGCAAACCATAAACGGGCGCTGCGCACCGCAACCATCATCTCCACCTTCGGCGGTTTGCTCTTTGGCTACGACACCGGCGTCATCAACGGCGCCCTGCCGTACATGCAGGAAGACCTCGGCCTCACGCCGCTGACCGAGGGGCTCGTAACCTCCTCACTGCTGTTCGGGGCTGCCTTCGGCGCCCTGTTCGGTGGGCGCCTCGCGGACCGCAACGGACGCCGCAAAATGATCATGGTGCTGGCGGTCATCTTCCTAATCGGCACTCTGGCCTGCACCTTCGCCCCGAACACCGAGGTGATGATCCTGGCCCGCTTCGTCCTCGGACTCGCCGTCGGCGGCGCCTCCGTCACCGTCCCGGTGTACCTCGCCGAAGTCTCGCCGAGCGCCCGCCGCGGACGGATAGTCACCCAAAACGAGCTGATGATCGTCACGGGCCAGTTGCTCGCCTTTATCTTCAACGCCTACCTTGGCAACAGCTTCGGCGAATTGGGCGGGATCTGGCGCTGGATGCTCGTCATTGCCACGCTGCCGGCGATTGCGCTCTGGATCGGGATGAACTTCATGCCCGAAAGCCCCCGCTGGCTGGCCTCGATGGGCAGCTTCGGGGAAACTCTCAGCGTGCTGCAACGGATCCGCTCGCAGTCGGAGGCCCGGGCCGAGTTCGAGGAAGTCAAAGCCATGGCCGTGGAGGACTACAAGTCCAAGATGGGCACCTGGCAGGACCTGGGCGTGCCCTGGCTGCGGCGAATTTTCGTGGCGGGCGTCGGCCTGGCCGTCATCCAGCAGATCACCGGCGTGAACTCGATCATGTACTACGGGACGCAGATCCTCGCCCAGTCCGGCTTCGGCAGGGAGGCCGCACTGACAGCGAATATCGCCAACGGCGTCATCTCCGTCGTGGCCACCTTCGTGGGGATCTGGCTGCTGGGCAAGGTGGGCCGGCGCAGGATGCTCATCACCGGCCAGCTCGGAACGACGGCGGCGCTGCTACTGATCGGCTTCTTCTCACTTATTCTGCCCGAAGGCACCGCCCGCGGCTTCGTGATCCTCGCCCTGACGGTAACCTTCCTGGCATTCCAGCAGGGCGCGATTTCCCCGGTCACCTGGCTCATGCTCTCGGAGATTTTCCCGCTGAAGATCCGCGGCCTTGGCATGGGCGCTTCAGCCTTCGTGCTGTGGACGGTGAACTTCCTGGTGGGGTTCGGCTTCCCGCAACTCCTGGCTGCGATCGGGCTCTCCAGCACCTTCTTCGTCTTTGCCGTATTGGGGGTTGGGGCCATCGCGTTCGCCGCGAAGTACATCCCGGAGACCAAGGACAAGAGTCTGGAAGACCTAGAGCACTACTTCAAGCAGTTGGCCGCAAAGTAACCGGCCGACGGCCACCAGCATAAAGCCCTGCCCCGCTGTCAAACGCGGGGCAGAGCTTTGCGCGTTTCCGGACTGCGGGGTCTGGCTGGCTCCCGGACGGCAACGTTCGCCAGGAGGGTGCCGCTGCCACGGGGTCGCCGCTGCTAGACGACGGCGTGCAGCTTCGGGAGTGCGGCAACTAGCGGCGCCAGCTCCGGCACTTCCTGCGCCTCGGCCAGCGCGCGTTCCAATGTGGCGTCATGGCTGGGACGGGCCTCCTCCAGCAGCTTGATCCCGGCCGGCGTGAGCTCGGTGTAGATCCCGCGGCGGTCGTCGGCACACAGGATCCGGGTGAGCAGGCCCCGGTCCTCGAGCCGGTTGACCAAGCGCGTGGTGGCGCTGGCGCTCAACGCGGTGGCGCGGGCCAGCTGCTGCATCCGCATATGCCAGCCGTCCTGGCGGCTGAGCGCATCCAGCACGGTGTACTCGACGACGGACAGCTGCGCCGCCGACTGCAGGGAGCGCTCCAGCTCCGCCTCGATCAGTGCGTGCAGGGCCGCGAGGGTCCGCCAGCCTTGCGCCCGGACCTCGACGGCGTCGTCCTTGATGCCCATCAGTTCTTCCCTTCAGATCGGCCCGCCCAGCCGGAAATGACCCAAACCCAGGCAGCCCACAAATTAGTTGCTTGCGCGGCATAGTTGCTTGTGCAACAATAAATAACGCGTCTGCAACTACTAGCTTACGCTTCGCATTTCTTTCCGTACAGTTTGAAGGAGCATCTCCATGCCAATTGGCCTGATAGCACTCGCGCTCGGCGGGTTCGGGATCGGACTCACCGAGTTCGTCATCATGGGCCTGCTGCCTGAAGTGGCCGCAGATTTCCAGGTCAGCGAGGCCACGGCGGGGTGGCTCATCTCCGGCTACGCGCTCGCCGTGGTCGTTGGGGCGCTCCTACTGACGGCTGCCGTGACGCGCTTCGAGCGCAAGCCGGTGCTGGCGGTGCTAATGGTGCTGTTCATCGCCGGCAACCTGGTCTCCGCCATCGCGCCCGACTACGCCCTGATGATGATCGGCCGCATCATCGCGGCACTGGCGCACGGTGCCTTTTTCGGCATCGGAGCGGTGGTCGCCGCCAGTATGGTCGCCCCCACCAAAAAAGCCGGCGCGATCGCCATCATGTTCACCGGACTCACGGCTGCCAACGTGCTGGGTGTGCCCTTCGGCACGATGCTGGGCCAGGCCGCCGGCTGGCGGTCCACCTTCTGGGCGATCACAGGCATTGGCGTCCTGGCGCTCGTGGGAATCCTGGCGCTCGTGCCCAGGACAGGTGCCGGAGATGCCGGCGCAGGTTCTTCCACCGGCGGATTGCGCGGTGAACTGCGGGCATTCCGTTCCGGTCAGGTCTGGCTCTCCATTCTGGTCACCATCCTCGGCTACGGCGGCATGTTCGGCGCCTTCACCTACATTGCCTTTACGCTTACCGAGGTCACCGGGTTCTCCGCCTCCACCGTCCCTTGGCTGCTCATCCTGTTCGGTGTGGGCCTCTTCATCGGCAACACCGCCGGCGGCAGGGCGGCTGACCGAAACGTCGACCGCACTCTGCTCGTGGCGCTCGCCGCGCTGGTCGTCGTCCTTGTGGTTTTCGCCCTCACCGCCGACAGCCAGCCGATGACTATTGCCTCCATGGTGCTGCTGGGAGGCTTCGGTTTCGCCACGGTCCCCGGACTGCAGATGCGCGTCATGAAGTACGCCACGACCGCCCCCACCCTGGCGTCCGGCGCCAACATCGGCGCGTTCAACGTGGGCAACGCACTGGGCGCGTGGATGGGCGGCGCGACCATCACCGCCGGGCTCGGCTACACCTCGCCGATCTGGGCAGGCGCCGGGATCACCCTGCTGGGCCTTGCGGTCATGGTGTTTGCGGCGGCCGCCGCTGCGAGGACGCGCGACGGCGGCGCCGCCCCCTCGGCCGTTGTCGGCGGCGGCGTGGACAGCCAACAGGAGCGCGGGGAGCTCCAGCGGGCCTAACCGCCTTACCAACCTGCCCGGGACCATCCACGGGGGAGGCCCTAACTTGGCCGGTCAGGCGTGGTGGGCGAGGAAGTGTTCCCAGATGGATTCGTTGAGGGGCTCGTAGTAGACCGGGTTGTCGGTGTCTGCGGCACGGAATGAGTACCCGGCCGTGAGCAGGTGCCAGTCCGGGAAGGGGTCCGCGGGCAGCTCCTGTTCCTGTTTTGGGAACGGATCCGGTGGCAATTCCTGTTCCTGTTCTGGATCCGGGGGAAGGCCGCGCCCCAGGTCAATGTCCGGGTCCATGTCAGGATCCGGCGGCAGGGCGGAGTCCAGGTCAATGTCCAGGTCTCTGTCTCGGTCCGGGGGCATGGCTGCGCCCATGCCGGGGTCTCTGCCTCTGTCCGGGTCCGGTACGATTCCGCGGCTGCATCGATGTCCACGTCTGCGTTCGGGTCGGCGTAGGTGGCGAGGATTCCTGGTGGCCAGTGGGGTGGTTCCCAGTCCTGTTGTTCTGACGCGTAGTGCCTTCCGGTCGGGGAGGTCCAGCCGGGTGGGGCGTCTTTGGTGGCTCCGGCCGGTGTCCAGGCGGAGCTGTGTTTCAGGCCGTGGTGTTTGCGGCAGGGACCGCCGAGGTTGGTGATCCCGGTGGTGCCGCCGTCGGCCCAGGCCAGGAGGTGGTCTGCGTCGTTGTCCAGGGAGTGGTTGTTGCATCCCGGGAACGGGCATTTGCCGTCGCGGAGCCGGAGCCAGTGCCGGATTGCCTTGGTGAGGCGGTAGCTGGTGCGGCCGATTTCCAGTGGTGCCCCGTCCCGCGGGTCGACCAGGACCCGGTAGAAGGAGTCGGCGCCGTCGGCGATCAGGCGGCGGGCCATCGAGGGCGGGATCGGCCCGTACCCGTCCAGCATCGCCGGT
>NZ_JBWZCG010000048.1:0-14868 GCF_059383415.1 Pseudarthrobacter sp. RHLT1-30-1 | reverse complement strand
GCTTCTGATTCCCCCCACCCAAAGGGGTGCCCCCCCACCCCCCACCCCCCTACTAGGGGGGGGCGGGCGTCCCCCCCGCGTCGCTGTTAGGCGGGCGGTGCGGCGGCATCCACAGTCAATTAAGTTAGAAAAGGTTTGCGTAATTGAGCAAAGGATAGGCTAGCCTTACTTAGGTTCGCTTCATTGACCTAAGGAATCCCATGTCTCTCCCTGCCCCGAGCCGCGTTCTGCCCAGGCGCCGCTTCCTCCGCGCCGCCGGCCAGGCCACTGCCGTCCTGGCCGCCGTCGCACTCTCGTTGACTGCCTGCTCCACCGGCCCGGCCAGCTCGACGGCGTCGGACGCCCCCAGCCAGTCGGCGGGCACCGCCTTCCCGGTGACCATCACGCACGCGTTCGGCGAGACCACGATCAAGGAACAACCCAAGCGGGTCGTCACCGTGTCCTGGGTCAACGACGACGTGGCGATTGCCCTCGGGGTGGTTCCGGTCGGCGTGCCGAAGAACGAGTGGGGCGGCAACGACCAGGGTTCCACCCCGTGGAAGGATGCCGCCCTCAAAAAGCTCGACGCCGGCTTCGGCTCGGCCAAGGCGCCCGCGCAGTTCTCCGAGGCTGACGGCATCAACTTCACCGAAATCGCCAAGCTCAACCCCGACATCATCCTCGGCGCCTACTCCGGGCTGACCGAAGAGGACTACAAGAAGCTCAGTGAAATCGCCCCCGTGGTGGCGCACCCCGAGGTAGCGTACGGAACGTCCTGGCAGGATTCCACCGCCCTCATCGGCAAGGCCCTTGGCAAGGAAACCGAAGCCGCCACGCTGGTCGCCGACACCGAGGCCACCATCGAGGCCAAGGTCGCGGAGTATCCGCAGCTGGCCGGCAAAACCTTCATCTACGGCAACCTCGAGCCGGCCAAGGGCGACGGCGTCAACGTCTACACGGCAAATGACAACCGCCCGCGCTTCCTCAGCGGGATCGGCATGAAGCTGGCCTCCGTGGTGGAGGACAACGCCGAGGGCTCGAAGGAGTTCTTCATCCCGTGGTCCGCCGAAAAAGCCAACGAACTCGCCTCCGACGTCTTCGTGACCTGGGTCCCGGACGCGGCAACGGCCGACTCGATCAAAACCGACCCCCTGCTCAGCCAGATCCCGGCCATCAAGAGCGGCGCCCTCGTCGCCGACTCGGACAACACCCTCACCCTGTCCATCTCCGCGTCCTCGCCGCTGAGCCTGCCCTGGGCCCTGGACACGTTCCTGCCGCAGCTGGCCGGCGCAGCGGACAAAGTTCCTGCCGCCGCGAAGTAGCCACCGCAGCATGAGCGCACTTACGACGACGGCGGGCAGCACCGCCGCCCGGCCCGCCCCGGAAACACCCCGGGCTGCGTGCCACCGTGCCCGGGGACCCCGCACGTTCTGGCTGCTGGCCGCCGTCGTCGTACTGGTGCTGGCGGTGTTGGCGTCGTTCGCGGTCGGGGCCCGGGGCCTGGCCCTGGACACCGTCTGGCAGGCGCTCACCCGGTTTGATCCGGGCAACGGCGACCATGCCGTGGTCCACGCACGCATTCCACGCACCGTCCTCGGCCTGCTCGCCGGCGCCGCCCTCGGGCTGGCCGGGGCGGCGATGCAGGGCGTGACCCGCAACCCCCTCGCGGACCCGGGCATTATCGGAATCAACGCCGGCGCCGCGCTGGCGGTCGTCACGGGAATCTACCTCTTTGGCGTCTCGTCGCTGACCGGCTACATCTGGTTCGCGTTCCTCGGCGCCGCTGCCGCCGCCGTCGTGGTCTGCCTGATCGCCTCGCTCGGCAGGGACGGCGCGACGCCGGTGAAGCTCGCCCTCGCCGGCGCCGCCCTGAGTGCCGGGCTCATCTCGCTGATGAACGTCATCCTCGTATCCAGCAGGGACACCCTGGACGCCTTTCGGTTCTGGCAGGTCGGCGGGATCGCCGGCCGGGACTGGTCGGTGATCCTCCCGGCCCTGCCGTTCCTGCTGCTCGGGGCCGCAATTGTGCTCGCAACGGGCCGGATCCTGAACAACCTCGCACTCGGCGACGACATCGCCCGCGGCCTCGGCCAGCGTGTCGGGCCGGCCCGCGGCATCACTGCCCTCGGGATCGTCCTGCTCTGCGGCACGGCCACGGCACTGGCGGGACCGATCGGCTTCGTGGGCCTTGTTATTCCGCACACGGTCCGGTTCCTGACCGGTCCCGACTACCGCTGGATCCTTCCCTTCTCGCTGGTCCTTGCCCCGGCACTGCTGCTCGCGGCGGACGTGATCGGCCGCGTGATCCTGCTCCCCGGCGAAGTCCCCGCCGGCATCATGACCGCGCTCGTGGGTGCCCCGGTGTTCGTCTGGCTGGTCTGGCGCGGCAAGGGGGCGGGCCTGTGAGAACCGCCCCCAGCCCCCAAAACGCCGCGGCACCCCCCGCTGCCGGGCCGCGCGCCGCCGAAGAACCCGACCCCGGGAAATCCTCCACCGGGAAACTCCCCGCCGAGGTGACACTTAACGCCCATGTTCCGCCCGAACATCGGCGCGATCTGACACCTCGGCGGACCCTGCTGAACAGGACCCTGCTGAACCTGACTCTGCTGAACCTGACTCTGCTGAACCGGACCCTGCTGAACCGGACTGCCGGGTTGGCCCTGGCGGTGCTGGCGCTCTTCGCCGCGAGTGTGCTCCTGGGCAGCTACACCGTCACCATCCCCGACTTCTTCAAAATCCTGGCCGCCCACCTCACCGGCGGGGAGAAAATCCCGGGCGCGAGCTTCATCGTGATGGAGCACAAGCTGCCGCGGGCTGTCGTGGGGACGCTGATCGGCGCCGCGTTCGGGCTGTCCGGTGCACTGTTCCAGACCATGCTCCGCAATCCGCTGGCCAGCCCGGACGTAATCGGCATCAGCTACGGGGCCAGCGCCGCGGCCGTGACGGCGATTGTTGTCTTCGGCGCTTCCGGTGCCGTCGTTTCAGGGGCAGCGTTCGCCGGCGCGCTGGGCGTGGCCGCCCTGATCTACGCCATTTCCCGGAGCGGATCCCTCGGTTCCGGCGGCCGCCGGGGCGACGCCGCGGGCAGCCGGCTGATCCTGGCCGGCGTGGGCATCGCCGCGGCCCTCCACTCCGTGGTCAGCTTCCTGATGACCCGGGCCGACATCCGTGTCGCCGCCGACGTCCTGGTCTGGCTCAACGGCTCACTGAACTCCGCGAACTGGGACCGGGCCGGCGCCCTCGGCCTCACCCTGATCGTCCTGGTTCCCGCCGTGGCGCTCCTCGCCGGGCCGCTGCGCATCCTCGAACTTGGCGACGACACCGCCGCCGGGCTCGGGGTCAGGGTCGGCGCCGCCCGGCTGGCCGTTGTGATCACCGCCGTCGGACTGGCCGCCGCGGCGACGGCGGCCGCCGGGCCCGTGGCATTCGTCGCGTTCCTCGCCGGACCGATCGCACGCCGGTTCGTCCGCAAGGCGAGCCTGCCGGCGTCGGCCCTGGCCGGCGTGCTGATCGTGTTGAGCGCGGACTACCTCGCCGCCAACATCGCGCCGCTGCTGCTGGACGGAACGGTCCTGCCAGTCGGGGTCATCACCGGCGCCCTGGGGGCGCCGTTCCTGCTCTGGCTGCTCGTCAGCTCCAACCGAAAGGACGCCTGAGATGGCAACTCTTCAGACCTCGCGCCTGCGGCTGAAATACGACCAGCGGACCGTGATCGAGGGGCTCTCCGTGGTGATCCCGGAGGGCAGGGTGACCATGATTGTCGGCGCCAACGCCTGCGGCAAATCCACCCTGCTCCGGGGCCTGGCCCGGCTGCTCAAGCCTGCCGCCGGCACCGTCAGCCTGAACGGGGAGGACATCCACCGCCGTCCCGCCCGCGAAGTGGCCCGCACCCTGGGGCTGCTTCCGCAGCACCCGACAGCGCCGGACGGCATCACCGTGCGGGACCTCGTGGGCCGCGGCCGCTACCCGCACCAGGGCTTCTTCAGGTCCGGGCAGGCCGGCGGCTCCGTGGACGATGAACGCGCCGTTGAGCAGGCCATGGCCGCCACCGAAACGCTGGAACTGGCAGGGCGGAACGTGGACGAGCTCTCCGGCGGTCAGCGCCAGCGGGTATGGATTGCGATGGTCCTGGCGCAGGAAACCGAGGTGCTGCTGCTGGATGAGCCCACCACCTACCTGGACCTGACCCACCAGGTGGAGGTCCTGGACCTGATTACGGACCTCAACCGCCAGCGCGGCACCACCGTCGCGATCGTGCTGCACGACCTCAATCTCGCTGCCCGCTACGCGGACCACATCATCGCGATGAAGAACGGACGGATCGTGGCCGAAGGCCCTGCCCGGGCCGTGGTCACCGAGGAACTGGTCCGCGAAGTCTTCGGCCTGGAGTCCCGGGTGGTTCCGGACCCGGTCTCGGGCGCACCCCTAATCATCCCGCTGGGGCGGCACCACGCCGCTGTCCCACAAACCCCAACCCTGGAGCTGGTCCCGTGACTGCAATGAACCCCGCCCCCGCCCGCACCCGGGCGGCGCTCAAGACCCTGCCCGCCACCACCGAGCCGATGACCCTGGCTTTCGACGTCCAGGTCACGGCGGTCCAGCCGCTGGGACCAAACTTCCGGCGGGTCACGTTGGGCGGCAAGTCGCTGCAGAACTTCGGTGTCAACGGGAGCACCCTCGATCTGCGCATCAAACTCATGATCCCGTCGCTGGGCGCGGACGGCACCGCGCTGCCGTTGCCGGAGTTCCGAACGGAGCAGACCGGCTGGTACCGCGAGTGGCTGGCCATGGACCCGGAGACCCGTGGCTCCATGCGGACCTACACGGTGCGGCAGGAACGCCTCGACGCCGTTTACCCGGAACTCGACGTCGACTTCGTGCTGCACTTCGACGGCGCCGGCCGCGCCGGACCGGCCGCCAACTGGGCCCTCAACGCCGAGCCGGGGGACACGCTGACCCTGATCGGACCCAACAACCGGGCGGCGCACTGCGTCACCGCGGAAACCTACTCCGGGATCGAATGGCGTCCGGGTCTGGCCCAGCGGGTACTGCTCGCCGGAGATGAGACGGCCGTCCCGGCCATCAGCGCCATTCTCGAGAGCCTGCCGCCCTCCGTGAGCGGGCACGCCATTCTGGAGGTGCCGGAGGCCGGCGACTTTCAAAGCATCAGGACAGACGCCGACGTCGAGATCACCTGGCTCGCGCGCGGTGCGGCGATCGGCCGCTCACGTCCGCACGGCGAACTGCTGCAGGACGCGGTCCGGGCCGCCGTCACTCTCCCCGGCTGGGTCGGCCTCCGACCATCCGCTGAGCCTGCCGCGGGTCCGGAGCCCGAGGACGTCAACGTGGACCGCGACATCCTGTGGGAAACCCCTGCGCGGATGGATGCCGCGTCGATCAGCGCCAGCCGGAACCCGGACAAGCCCGCGGGGGCAATGCCGTTCTACGCCTGGATCGCCGGCGAAGCGGGGGTAGTAAAGGAGATGCGCCGGTACCTGGTGCGGGAGGTCGGGATCGACCGTAAGCAGGTTGCGTTTATGGGTTACTGGCGGCAGGGGAAGGCAGAGAACTAGCTCCGGCGGCCGGACGGGCAGCAGCCGCTGCTTTGCCCACCACTGTGCGTTAGCCGTTTACCCGGTTGTCCCCTGCTGGCAGGGTGGGCTCGCTAGCGTGGGCCCATGGCTGAAAATCTTTTATCCCCGGGCGCTGATGGACGGCGGGTCTATGTTGCCCTGGGGGATTCCTTCACCGAGGGCGTGGGGGACTACAGCACCAGGCTTCCCAATGGAGTGCGAGGCTGGGCGGACCGGGTGGCCGAGCAGTTGGCCAAGTCGGACCCGGGGTGGGAATACGCCAATCTGGCCATCCGCAGCAAGCGGCTTCGGCACATCATCGCGGAACAGCTGGAACCCGCGCTCGCCATGGAACCTACCCTGATCACCTTGTACGCGGGCGGGAACGACGTGCTGGATCTCGGGACCGACATCAACGCCCTGATGAAGGACTACGAGTTCCTCGTCGCCAGACTTGCCGCCGGCGGGGCCACCGTGGTGCTGTTCACCGGTTTCGACGTCCGGGTGTCGGCGCTGCTGGAACCACTCAAGAAACGGAACGCCATCTACAACCAGCGGGTCCGGGAGGTGGCGGCGAGGTACGAGGCGGTCCTGGTGGACTACTGGTGCTTCGACGCGTTCTACGATCCGCGGATGTGGGATTCGGACCGGCTGCACATGTCCAAGGCCGGCCACAAGTACCTTGCAGGCCAGGTCCTGGACCAGCTCGGGGTGCCGCACAAGGTGAAGCCCAAGGATTGGGCGCCGCCGGCAAAACGCGGCCTCCGGGACTGGGAACGCCGGCAGCGCCGCTGGGTCCGGGACTGGGTCCTGCCGCTCGTCGCCCGCAAGCTCCGGGGCGTCACGCTCGGGGACGAACTCAGCCCGCGCTGGCCGCTGCCGGTCCGGGTCCCGCCCAAGGCCGGACTAAAGAAACTGACCGCACGGATTCCCGCGAATTAGGCCTGCGGGGACTGACCGGCGCAAAGCCGAACAGCCCAGACTGACCGGCGCAAAGCCAAACAGCGGGCGGGCCCGGGTCAGCTGTCCTGCAGGTTCTCGTAGCCCGGGGCCACCCGGCTCGCGTGGAACTCCTCGACGTCGAACTCGGCCACGCCGTTGATGTAGAACGGATCCTTGGCCAGCGCGGCATCCAGGTCGCCGCGGTCCGCGTTGGACAGCAACAGGGCACCCGTGCGGGGGATTTTCCGGCCCGCGACCATAAAGATGCCCCGGTCGAAGGCATCCTGCAGCCACGTGACATGCGCCGGGAGGTGGAAGTCAACGATCTCTTCGGGGACCTTGTAGGTCAGGGAGACTACGTACATGGGGTCAGCCTACCGCGTGCCGCCGGCACCCGGGCCGACACGTCTTCAACGCAATCCGGCAAAGTTGAACCGTCAATATTAAATGCTCCTAGACTATAGCCATGACTGAACCGCGCTGGCTGAACGCCGAGGAACGCCGGGCCTGGCTGGCCCAACTGAGCATCAACACCCTGCTGCCCGCAGCACTGGACACCCAGCTGCACCACGCGCGGAAGCTCTCACTCTTTGACTACAACGTCCTCGCGATGCTCTCGGAGGCCGACGGCCGCTTTCTGCCCATGAGCGAACTGGCCGCCCGCACCAGCGCCTCCCTGTCCAGGCTCTCCCATGTGGTCACCAAGCTGCAGACCCGCGGCTGGGTGGAACGCCGTCCGCATCCCGGCGATGCCCGGGTAACAACGGCGCACCTCACCGACGCAGGAATGGAAACCATCGAGGAGCTCGCCCCGGGTCACGTCGAGGCTGTCCGTACCCTGTTCCTCGATGCCCTGAGCGACGAGGACGTCGCCGACCTGGCACGGATCGGCGAGAAAATCGTGGGCCGACTGGATAAGGGCCACTGGATCCTCCGGGACAGCCAGCACGCCTAGGGCCGCCGCCCAGCCTTACTGAACCTGGCGTCAAGACGGCGTCGCCTAGTGTTGGCACTATGGAATCGCCGATCGACAGCTACCTCCGCCAGATCCACGCCGAGATCGCCCAGCTCAAGGACGGCAAGCCCTACAGCACCATTCCGGCGATGGCCAACGTGGACCCGAACAACTTCGGCATCGCCCTCGCCACCGTCGACGGCAAGGTCTACGAGATCGGGGACACCCGCGAGGAATTCACCATCCAGTCCATCTCCAAGCCCTTCACCTACGGGCTGGCCCTCGAGGACCTCGGCAACGAGGCCGTGGACGCCAAGGTGGACGTGGAACCGTCCGGGGACTCGTTCAACGAGATCTCCCTCGCCGAAGGGACGGGCCGGCCGGCCAACGCGATGATCAACGCCGGTGCCCTCACCGCCACCTCGCTGATCAGGGGATCCGGCGGGCAGTCCGGCTTCAAACGGATCCTCAGCACGTACTCGGCCTTCGCGGGCCGGCAGCTCTCGGTCAGCGAAAAGATCTTCGAATCCGAGCTCAAGCACGGCCACCGCAACACCGCTCTCGCGTATCTGCTGCGCTCCTTCGACATCATCGAGGATGACCCTACGCCGGTCCTGGCGGACTATTTCCGCCAGTGCTCCGTCCTGGTGAACTCGTTCGACCTTTCGATCATGGCCGCCACCCTCGCCAACGGCGGCCGGAACCCGCTCAGCGGCAAACAGGTGCTGGGCATCGGCCCGGTGGAACGTGTGCTGTCCGTAATGATGACCTCCGGCATGTACGACGACGCGGGCGCCTGGATCAGCAGCGTGGGAATGCCCGGAAAGAGCGGGGTGGCCGGCGGGATCATTGCGGTGCTGCCCGGCCAGGTCGGCCTTGCGGTCTATTCGCCGCCGCTGGATGAACACGGCAGCAGCGTCCGCGGCCTGGCGACCGCGCAGCGGCTCTCCCTGGACATGGAACTCCACTTCGTCCGCGCGGCCCGGACCGGACGGTCTGCCATCCTCGCCGCCTACGATGTGACCGAGACTCCCTCCGGTATCCGCCGCAACGACGAGGCCGCCGACGTCCTCCGCGCGCATGGCCACCGGGCCCGCGTGCTCGAGCTCAACGGCGACCTGCTCTTCGCCGGCACCGAGTCCATGATCCGCGAGCTCAGCAGCCTGCCGGACGACGTCGAGCTGGTGGTCCTGGACATGCGCCGCACCGGCCAGGTTAGCGAGGTCGCCGTCCGGATGCTTGACACCTCCCGCGAACGACTCGACGACGCCGGCCGGGAACTCGTGCTGATCGAGGCCGACGGTTCCATCGCGGAAGCCATGGGACAGCCAGCCGAGCGTCCGGTGCCGACCTTCGCGAACCGGAACGCCGCCGTCGAATACTGCGAGAACCGCCTGCTGGAGCGGCACGGGACCCACCTGCTGCTGCCGGACCTCGTGCCGGTCACCGCGTCGCCCGCCCTGGCGCCCCTGGACGCGGCCGAC
Organism: Pseudarthrobacter sp. RHLT1-30-1; assembly: GCF_059383415.1. Lineage (NCBI taxonomy): Bacteria > Bacillati > Actinomycetota > Actinomycetes > Micrococcales > Micrococcaceae > Pseudarthrobacter > Pseudarthrobacter sp. RHLT1-30-1. The sequence continues at coordinate 5,935 of NZ_JBWZCG010000048.1, read as the reverse complement.
GCCGCAGCGCTGGAAGCGCTCATGACCGCCAAATCCTACGACGACGGCGACGTCATCCGGCGCGTCGGGCTGCGGTTCGGCGGGGTCTACTTCATCACCTCCGGCCGGGTCAGCAGCACTTCCCCGGGGCCCACCGCGGACCGGGTGAAACTGAATACGCTCAGCGCCGGAATGACCTTCGGCGAGTTGGCCCTGGGCAGCCGGAACCGGCAGGAAACCACGGTCAGGGCGGTGGGCCCGGTCCAGGTCATGGTGCTCAGTGCCGAGGCGATTGCCGAGCTGGAGGCCCGCGACGCGCGGCTGGCCGTCGCCCTTTGGAAGGCACTGACCCGGGACGCGTACACCCGGGTGGAGCAGTACCTGCGCGAATCGGCCGTCCGGATCCGCGAGTAACGCCCCTGCCGCCGTGCTTTGTTTGCTTGGGGCAACTGCTGGCAGACTGGGTCCATGAATTTCACGTCCCGCTATGTAGCCCTTGGCGACTCCTTCACGGAAGGCGTCGGCGACGAGGACCCCACCCGCCCCAACGGCGTCCGCGGCTGGGCGGACCGGGTGGCTGACCAGCTCGGGGCCGCCGATCCGGGCTTCGGGTACGCGAACCTCGCCATTCGCGGCCGGAAGCTCCGCCAGATCATGGCCGAACAGGTCGACGCCGCCGTCGCGCTCAATCCGACCCTCGTGAGCATCTACGCCGGGGCCAACGACGTCCTTCGGCCCAAGGTCGATATCGACGACCTGCTGGTGGATTACGACGCGGGCATCCGCAGGCTCAAGGCAACCGGCGCAACGGTGGTGATGTTCACCGGTTTCGACTCCCGTGGGTCGAAGATCTTCGGTACAACCCGCGGACGCACCGCCATCTACAACGAACTGGTCCGCGGCATCGCCGGGGACCACGGTGCCCTGCTGGTGGACTATTGGCGGTTCAGCGAGTACTACGACTGGGGAATGTGGGCGACCGACCGGATGCACATGTCGGCCGCGGGCCACGCAAACATGGCCAAGCGCGTCCTCACCGTCCTGGCGCACGACCACTCGATCGAGGTCCCGCCCATGACGCCGGTTCCGGAGCTGAACCGGGCCGAGGCGCTCCGGGCCAACGCCCGCTGGGTGCGCGAATTCGCCGGACCGTGGGTGGTCCGCCGCGTCACCGGGAAGTCGTCAGGGGACGGACTGAGCCCGCGCTACCCCCAGCTGACGCACCTCTAGGCCCGGAACCCCGGCGTCGCGAGCAGTTCCCCGCTGCCGAGGACGGCGAGCACCTCGACGTCCCAGCTGTCCGTAGCCCAGTCCAGCATGCGCCGCCCGCCGGCGACGACCGCCGTGGCCAGGACGTCCGCGGTGACAATGTCCGCGGCGGCCACCGACACCTGGCGGAATTCGGTGCGGCGGAATTCGGTCCGGCCCACGCCGGCACGCCAGATGTGGTCGCCGCGCTCCGTGGTCCCGGACGTTGCCAGGGCCGCGAATCGGCCGGTGCCGCCCAGCGGAAACCCCGAGAGCAGCGCCCCGCGGTCCTCCGGATCCACGATCCCGGCCAGCCACGGGGTCCCTGTTCCCGGGGAGGGCGAGCCGCTCACCAGCACATCGCCCCCGGCGTTCAGGCACCAATGCTCGATGCCGGCAGACTCCAGAGCGGAGGCTGCCTGGTCGATCGCGTACCCCTTGATGATTCCGGAGAGGTCCAGTACGCCGTCGGGCCGCTCGGGGGTGAAGAATCCCTCGGTCAGCAGGCGCCAACCGGTGGCATCCTCAAAGCGCGTCCGGAAGGCCACCGAGGCGTCCCGGAGAGTGACCTCACCGCGGGCCATCCGGCTGGCCTCGGAATCCGGGCGGTACAGGCTGAACATCGCGTCCAGCCCGGTGAACACGCGTTCGACGGCGGCCGTGGCGCCTTCCAGCACCAGCACGTCTTGCGCCGCGTCGGCGGTTCCAGCGGTTCCGGTGGGCAGGGCGAGGCTGATGACGGTTCCCATGCACTGGAAGGTCCGGCTCTTCAGGACCGGGGCGGTCAGCCCCGGACTCCCGGCCGGGGCCGGCTTAGAGGTTCGCTGCATCGAGGGCTGCCTGAAGTGAACGTAGGTACGCGTCGCTGGTGACTGTGGCTCCGCCGATCGTCTGCACCTGGGCGGACTGGGCCTTGAGGACCGCGGCCCGAAGCAGGGGAGCGGCCCGGGTGCTGATCTGCACCGACTTTCGGTCGTCGTCTGTCAGCTGGAGGGCGGTGACCTCGGTGATCGCGCCGGCCTTCACGGTGATCTGCACCTGGACCGCGCCGAAACGGGTCTGGACCACACTGCCGGCGAAGGTTCCGGCGGCCTGCGCTGCCGCCCCGGCCGAACCTGAGGAGCCGCTGGAACCGCCGGCGGAGCTGGAGCCGCTGGAGCCGGACGAGCCGTTTGTGGTCCCGCTGCCGGCTCCCGACGCGGACGAGGTGCCGGACGACGTGGCCGCCGAGGTTGTCGCGGCCGCGCTGCCCGTGTCCGCGACGTGCGCACCCGACTGCCAACCCGCCAGAAGGATCCCGGCGGAGGCCAGCGCCGCTGAAACTGCTGCTCGTATTCTCACCAGTCGAACCTTTCGTAGTGGATTTGTTCCTCCCGGACACCGGCCGCTCGGGCTTCCCGAAGCACACTGCGCGCCCAGGTGGACGGGCCGCAGACGTAGACGTCGGCGTCGGCGATGTCCGGCGCGTAGCTTGCCAGCCGGTGTCCGGAACGGACGGAAGACGCCGGCAGCCAGCTGCGGTCGCCGGTGCTCCGGGCCCCGGTGAGATGGAACAAAGTGGCCTCGCGGCGGCGGCACAGGTCCAGGATCTCGTCGCCCAGGTAGAGTTCGGACTCGCTGTGCCCCCGGAGAATCACCGTTGCGTTGCCCGGGTCAAAGGGCGTGCGCTCCAGCAGGGCGCGGATCGGAGTGATGCCGATGCCGGCTCCGATCATCACAACGCGGTTCTTGCTGCGGGCCGCCGTGCTGAAGAGCCCGTAAGGCCCCTCGATGGCTACCCTGGTCCCGGGTTTCAGCCGGGCCAGCTGAGCCGAACCCCGGCCGAGGTTGCGCACGGTAATCCGCAGCCTGCCCCGGCCCGAGGAATCGAACAGCACGGGTTCCGCCGAGAGGCTGAAGGGGTGCGGATGCCACCACGCGCCCGGGGCGAGGAACCGCCAGATGAAGAACCGGCCGCCGCTGCCGGCGAGTTCGTCGAGATGGCGGCCGGCCAGTTCAATGCTCACGACACCGGGGGCCTCCGTCGCGATGCGGCTCACCGTGAGTTTGTGCCGGACCGTGGCGACGATCGGCTCAAGGACGCGGTAGTGGGCCAGGGCGACCCCGGTTGCGATGCAGATGGCGATCCAATACCAGCGCTGCCACGTGCCCTCGAAGAGGGCGCCGGTGCTGAACTGATGCGGGATGGCGGTCAGCACGGCTGCATAGGTCAGCAGGTGGACGGCATACCAGAATTCGTAGGGGAACCGGCGCCGGACTGCTACCAGCGAGGTGACCACCACGGCGATGAACAGTCCCATGGCCACGATGGCGAGCCACATGTCGGGGACCAGCACCCAGAGTGACACGAGCTCACTGACCGGGTCGAGACCTTCGGCCAGCCCGTACCCGATTGCGATCAGGATTCCGTGCGCGAGCAGCAGGTAAAGCGAGGGTTTGCCGAGTGTGCGGTGAAATTCAAGGGCCCGGTCGTGCCCGACGGCGCCGTCGATCAATGGAAGGCGCGCTACCAGCAGCAACATGAGCAGCACAAGGTCCATGCCGGCAAGGCCCGCCACGATTCCGAGGGCCGTGAACGAGCCGGCGAGCGTCGAGAATCCGGTGGCGCCGCCGTCGGCGAGCCACAGCGCAATGGCAGCAGCCACCGAAGACCAAGCGAGCACGGTCAGCAGGTCTGCCCGGAAGCAGCGACTCCGGGCCTGGCCCCGGAACCGCTCCACCGGAGTGCGGCGGGCCGTGCCGGGGACGGCTGTCTGGAGTGAAGACTTCATGGTTCTACGGTCCGCCCGGCGCCTATCAATTTGCTGTGAAAGCGCTAGGGTGCCGATGTGACTTCGCCCCGAAGCGGCTGGTGTTCCTTATACACCTCCGGATGCCGGATTGGTCTTTAATTCGTCAAGCTCGTAGACTTGGTAGGCGCTAGGTGGCGCGGAGCGTGTGCAATTGCTCCGGTTGGTGGGATTTGCCTGCAATATTGGCAGTCCTGATGGCCGGTAGTTAGGGGCTCAAGTTGCGTGCACTCCTGTATTCGCCCAGCATCCCGGTACTTCGCCGTGGTTTCCCCAGGGATTCCGCAGCCCGGTGCCCGTGGTCCACAATCTTCGCCGCAGTGAAGCAAGCAGCCGGTTTACCCCGTCCGCCTGAACACTGCGGAACTATCGAAACACCGTGGGAGCTGGATGCGGACGCCGCCTGTCGCACGGTCTAGCGGGAACTCCGCAGCCGTTTCATTTATTTTTGAGGAGAGTCGTCATGGCAGCACACTGCCAGGTGACCGGAGCCGAGCCGGGCTTTGGACACAGCATTTCGCACTCGCACCGACGCAACAAGCGTCGGTTCGACCCGAACATCCAGAAGAAGCGCTACTGGGTTCCGTCCCTGCGCCGTAACGTCACCCTGCAGGTCTCTGCGCGTGGCATCAAGACAATCGACGTGCGTGGCATCGACGTAGTCGTAGCCGCCATCCTGGCACGAGGAGTGAAGCTCTAATGGCTAAGGACAAGGACGTACGTCCGATCATCAAGCTCAAGTCGACCGCGGGTACGGGTTACACCTACGTAACGCGCAAGAACCGTCGTAACGACCCGGACCGTATGGTTCTGAAGAAGTACGACCCCCGCATCCGCAAGCACGTCGAATTCCGAGAGGAGCGCTAAACACATGGCTAAGAAGTCAATGATCGCTAAGAACGAACAGCGTAAAGTCATCGTCGAGCGTTATGCTGCAAAGCGCCTCGAACTGAAGAAGGCTCTGGTTGACCCCGCGTCGACCGACGAAGCGCGCGAAGCCGCACGCCTCGGCCTGCAGAAGCTGCCCCGCAACGCCTCACCGGTACGTCTGCGTAACCGCGACATCATCGATGGCCGCCCGCGCGGTACCTTCCAGAAGTTCGGCATCTCCCGTGTTCGCTTCCGCGACATGGCTCACCGCGGTGAGCTCCCCGGCATCACGAAGTCTTCCTGGTAATTCAGCACTACTGAATCCAGTGGCTTGAAAGAAGGGCCGGCGCCTCTTGGTGCCGGCCCTTCTTTCGTTAAGGTCCGACGGCGGACCCTCCGCCGGCGGGCGAGCGGGGTGGGCGTGACGGTGGCCAGAAGTCCCTGGTGGACGTGGAGCGGGTCCTCGCTGTCCGAGTGACTTCGGAGCGCGGTGATGCAGCCCACAGGAGCGGGGTTTCATTGTTTCGGCCGTGGGGGCCCGTCTGTTGGGCCTTTAGTCCGGGTGGTTGCGGGGTTTTTGGGGGTGTGGGGGGGTGTGGTGTGGGTGGATTTGTGTGGGGGTCTTGGGGCGTGTATTGTTATTCGAGTCGCCGCCGCTGATGCGGAAAGATAGCGACCGACCCCCTGATAAACGGCCTGGAAAATGGCGCTGTTTTTTATGCGCTGATTTCGGGTGGGGATCCTCTTCTGGACGTGTGGATCGCGGAAACGCTGATTTGCAAAGCTCCGGGGGTTCGGGTAAGTTAGTGAAGTTGCTCCGGAGCGATCCGCGACCTGTGGTTGTGGTGGTGCCGGGTGTGTCTGTTGTTTGAGAACTCAATAGTGTGCCAAGTTTGTTGATACCAATTTATTGTATTGAATTGGTTGAATTGACCAGGTCCGCCACCCCGTGGTGTGGTCTGGTTTTTACAGCTGGTTTCAAATTTTGTGCAGGGTGTGCATCCCGTTTTCCCGGGGGCGCATGTTGTGTCTGTTTTACTTCAACGGAG
>NZ_JBWZCG010000047.1:0-15120 GCF_059383415.1 Pseudarthrobacter sp. RHLT1-30-1 | reverse complement strand
AGTCAGCGCCTCCAGGGCGCCTCTGTCCCCGTCACGCAACTCCAATGCCTTCGCCAGATAAACCATGAATCAAGTCTGACAAACAATCAGACCCAAAGGAATCAACGACACACTACACTAGGTTCCCCTGCCGGTGCTGTGCTGGCCGGCGGGCGGCAGGTGGTTGGCATGCGTGGCGCCGCCGGGTCACCAATCCGTCACAGATGGCCGCTATGGGGCCGGCGTGGCGCCGCCGGGTCACCGATCCGTCACAGATGGCCGCTATGGGGCCGGCGTGGCGCCGCCGGGTCACCGATCCGTCACAGATGGCCGCTATGGAGCCGGCGTGGCGCCGCCGGGTCACCGATCCGTCACAGATGGCCGCTATGGATCGATCCATTGCGGCCACCTGCGTCGAATGGCCGGCTACCCAACCGGGGCCGGCAGATGATTCTCTATGAGGGCGATGTCCGTTGGTGCAGGATTGCGCGGAAAACGACTTCGGGCCCACGGGGGTACCTGTGACTTCGACTTCGAGGTGAGGTGCCACCGATGGCAGGGGCTGCAGAAGTAGGCACCTGTTGGCGCCTTTTGTCCCCGCGTCGACGCGACCTTTTGGATGGCCCGAAGGGCGCGTTCCGCAGACTGGAGTGAGTGATACGGGATTTTCGAGCAAACGGACATTGGTTGAGGTCCTGAATTGCGGCGAACTCGGCACGCTCTGTGTCGGGCCCGGCTCGAGGGTGCACACCTCCATCGGTGCTAGGCCCACGGCTGGAACCGAAGGCTCATATCCTTCAGGTCCCATTTGCCGGAAGCATAACCCCGCTTGGTTTGGGGCGCAAGGCGTCGCCCGGCAATAGCGACGAGCGATCTGCTGCGCCCTTCCCGCTTGCGCTGCAGCCGTACTGCGCGGCTCCCCCTCCGCATCCGCGTCTGGCAGGAGTCGTCCGCCGATGCTCCCTCGGCCACCCCGGAATGCGTTTAGACTGCTCGCATGCCTATCATCCCTGATATCAAGGATTGGACCTGGGTCCTGCAGCGGCCTTGCCCGGAGTGCGGTTTTAACGCCTCGGCGCCGACTCCCGCGACCGCGCCGGGGATCGTGGAGAGCATGCTCCCACGCTGGCGGGCGGCGCTGCGGCGCCCGGACGTTGCCGAGCGCCCGGACGCAAACACGTGGGCGGTGCTGGAGTACGCCTGCCACGTCCGGGACGTCTTCAGCCTCTTCGAGCACCGGCTGGACCTGATGCTGCACGACGAGGACGCGCGGTTCGCCGACTGGGACCAGGACCTGACCGCCGTCGAGAAGGACTACGCCGGCGCCGACCCGGCCGTGGTAAGCGCGGAGCTCACGGCTGAGGGCGAGCAGATCGCGGCTGCCTTCGCGCGGGTCCCGGAGGAGCAGTGGGGCCGCCGGGGAATCCGCAGCAACGGCTCGGAGTTCACCGTGCTGACGCTCGCGCAGTATTTCCTGCACGACGTCGTCCATCACCTCCACGATGTGGACGGCTAGCTTTCGACGGACAGCGTGTGTCCGGCAGGCGCGTGAACAGATAACGCCCGGCCGGCCAGCTAGAGGTCCTTGTCCCAGGCCATGCTGCTGTTGACGGCGACGTAGCCCATCTTGGCGTAGAGGGCCAGGGCGCCGGTGGGGTTCTCCGAGTCGACGTCGAGCGAGGCCCTGTCCATCCCGGCCGCGGCGAAACGGCGCATCGCATCGGCCAGGAGTGCCTGCGCCACCCCGCGGCCACGGAACTCCCGCCGCACGCCCAGCAGGTCGGTGTAGCCCTCTTTGTAGCCCCGCGTTTCGGCGCTGTCCGGGTCGTGGCTGGCGATCTGGTATCCGGCCACCCTCCCGCTGGCGCGCTCCACGACGACGGCGCTCAGGTCGGGCCGGGCCTGCGGGTCGTTGACCACGAAGCCCCAGGACTCCTCGTCCCGGGGCTCACTCCCCCAGTGGTCCCGGAAAGCCTCGTTGTGCGCGAGCCGCACGGGCTCGTGCAGCTCCGGGCCGAAGCCGACGAGCTCCAGGCCTTCCGCCAGTACCGCCGCAGCGAAGCCGTCCGTGAGCGGCCGGTGCATCTCGTTGTAATACCGGACGATCCGGAAGCCAGCGTCGCCGAACAGGGCAGCCTGGTGCGTGTGCTGCTGTTCCATAAAGAGCCGCAGCTTCGGCGCGGAGCCCGGTGCAGCGTCCGCGGCGAAGCGTTGCCGGGTCCGGGACTCCATCCAGCCCAGCAGCCCGGTGCCGATTCCGGTGCCCTGCCACCCCGGATCGACGCAGCCGAAACCGATCGCCTTCTCACCGTCCGGGTTCTTGGTGATCCGGCCGTAGGCCCTGGCGACGCCCTGCGCGTCGAAGCCGAGAACTGTGTTCGCGGCGGCCGGGTTCGTCTGTGACTCGAGGACTTGTTCCAGGTCGGCGCGGCGCTCGAACCAGACGGGCCGTTCGACGGCGGCGGTCCGGGCGATCAGCGCCGCCCAGCCGTCCAGGTCCGCGGTCCCGGCGGCCCGCCAGTCCAGCCGGGGATCCAGGCTGGCCCGGGGGTCGGTGTGTGCGTTCATGGCATCAGGCTAACGTCCGGGCTACCCCCGCGCCAGCAACCGCGAGGGCTGCTGTGGAGAAGCCTCGTGCCCGTCCGCCGCGCGGTCAAGGTCCAGCCGGCTGTCGTCCGCGGTGATGTCCTCCGGGTTGTGCGTGACGAGGACGACGGTCCGGTCCCTCAGTCCGTGCCGCAGCTCGGCCAGCATCGCCCGGCCGGACTCCGCATCCAGATGGGCCGTGGGTTCGTCCAGCAGGATCACGTCCGCGCCCGTCAGGAGCGTGCGGGCGACCGCGAGGCGCTGGCGCTCCCCGCCGCTAAGGAAGGCCCCACCGGGGCCGATCCGGGTGTCCAGGCCGCGCGCCAGCCGCCCGATAAGCGGCCCGAGCCCCACCGCGGCCAGGGCGTCCTGCAGTGACGGCTCGGCCGCTTCGCCGCGCTGGTCTTCCGGAAGCCCCAGCAGCAGGTTGCCGCGGATGGTCGAATCGAAGAGGTGCGCCTCCTGCGGGCACCAGGCGGCCCGTCCGCTCAGCAGCAGCCGGCCGCCGGCCGCCGGGAGGAATCCCAGCATGACGGCGAGCAGCGTCGATTTCCCGGAGCCTGAAGCGCCGGTGACGGACAGCCAGCGCCCGGGTTCGGCGTCCGCTGTGAGCCCGGTGAAGACCATCGGGCCGCCGGGCCAGGCGGCCGCGAGGTCCTGGAGCTCGATGCCGGGCTTGCCGCCGGGCCGGCTGGCGACCTGGACCAGGCCGCCGGACCCGTCGGCGTCCGCCTCGCCCTCGGCCTCGGCCTCGGCCTCGGCTGAGTCGAGCACGCCGGCTTCGCCGATGCGCCGCAGCACGACCCGCAACGCCGGGTATTGCCGGACCGCCGTCGTGATCGCCGCATAGGGCTCCACGAGCGCGAGCTGCAGCAGCACGACGACGGCGACCGTCGGGGCACCGACGGCTCCGCTGAGGGCCAGCGGTGCGGCGAGTACCGCGCTGGCCAGGGCTGCGGTCCCGCAGGCCAACACCGTGAGCCCCTGGCCGAGTCCTTCGGCCCACGCGGAACGCTGGGAGGCCGCGGTCCCGGAACGGTCGGCGCGGCTGATCGCGGCAAGCACCGGCGCGGAGACACCGTTGGCGTGCAGTTCGGCGCGGGCATCGAGGGCCGCTGCCACCTGGCGGAGGACACCGGAGCGCAACCGCTGCTCGGTGCCCGCCGACATCCGGTCGGCTGCCAGCGCCAGCGCGGGGGCTGCCACGAGGCTCAGCAGCGCGGCGGCAACCACGGCGGGCAGCGCGACCGGCAAGAGCAGGGTAATGCCGGTGACTGCGGCGGCAGCGACGGCCACGGCGGTCAGCGGCGGCAGGACGACGCGGGGCAACAGCTCCCGGACCGTGTCGACGTCGTCCACCACCGTGCCCAGGACGTTGCCGCCCTGCAGCAGCCGGCGCAGCGAGAGGGCGCGGCGGCTTAAAGATCCCCAGAGCCGGCCGCGGAGCCGGGTGAGGGCCGCGAAGACGGCGTCGTGCAGCAGAAGCCGTTCGAGGTACCGCAGGGCGGCCCGTCCGATGCCGAAAAAGCGCACGCCCACAATGGCGGTGAGCAGGTACAGGATGGGCGGCTGCTCGCTGGCGCGGATGATGAGCCAGCCGGAGAGGCCGGCGAGGGCGACGGCGAAGAGGGCAGCCAGCGTGCCGACGGCGCCGGCCGCGGCGTACTTGCCCCGGACCGGTGCGAGCAGCCGGCCGAGCCGGGCGGCTGTTGACCCGTCGGGGGCATGTCCGGCGGCGCCGGCCTGCGGCCCGGACGCGCCGGCAGTGCCGCCGGCGATGGGGGCGCCCGCCGTGAAGGCCCCGGCTGTGAAAGCCCCGGCGGCCCGGGTGCGGGCCCGTGATGCCGCTACGGCTTCCGGTACGGTTTCCGGTACGGACGCCAGAACTGTCGCCCCGGCTGCCGCAGCGCGCCCGGCCGCGCCCGTGGACCCGGGACCGGCGCCGGGCGCCACGGCCACGAGCTCGTCGGCGAGGTCCCGGGTCTGCCGGTCGTGGGCCACCAGCAGGACGGTCACCCTGCCGCGCAGCCCGGCGATGGCGGCGCTGACCGCAGTGGCGGATTCCCGGTCCAGGTGGGCAGTGGGTTCGTCGAGCAGCAGCACGGTGGCTCCGGCTTCGATCCGGGCCAGGCCGCGGGCCAGAGCCACGCGGCGCAGCTCGCCCGGGCTGAGTTCGGCGGGATGCTTCGCGGCTAGATGGTCAGCGGCGCAGGCCGCCAGGCAGCGCAGGGCAATGGCCTGGCCCGTGTCCTGGCCCAAGGCACGGCGCGGGGCGCCGTCCGTGACCGCGGCGCCGGCCGCCGCCGCCCCGAGGTAGAGCAGGATCTCGTCCAGCACGGTCGGGGCGACCATCACGGGGTGTTGCGGCACCCAGGCGACGTCCGCTGTCGTGAATCCTGCGAGCAGACCGGTAACCGTGGTTTGCTCGCCCGCGCCGCCGCCGGTCCCGATGGTCCCGGCAAGCACGCCAAGGACCGTGCTCTTGCCGGACCCGCTGGGACCGTCCAGTGCGGTGATCCGGCCCGGGGCGGCGATGAAGCTGAGCGGCCCGACGGCGGCGTTGGTCCTGCCTTCGTAGCGGACACTCAGTCCGGTCACGGCCACGGCGGGCGGACGGGCGGCCCGGAACATTCCGGGTTCCGTCGTTCCGGTGTCCGTCATTCCGGGTTCCGTCATTCCGGGTTCCGTCGTTCCGGATTTTGTTCCGTGGACTGCAACGGCCACGGCGGCAGGGCCGGCGGGCCGCAGCGGCGTCTGCTCGGGCGCCTCAAGGACGGCCGTGGTTTCGGCGAGAGCGGCCCGGCCGTCGTCGCTGGCGTGGTGGGCGGTGCCCAGTTCCCGGAGCGGGAGGTAGCAGTCGGGGGCGAGGATCAGTGCCAGCAGCCCAGCCTCCAGGGCCATGTCGCCCTGGACCAGCCGGACGCCAATGAACACCGCCACCACGGCCACGGAGATGGTGGCGATGAGTTCGAGCGCGAGCGCGGACAGGAAGGCGGTCCGCAGCGTCCCCATGGTCCGGTGCCGGTAATCCTCGGACAGGTCCTCGAGGGCCTTGCGCTGGGCCGTGGCCCGGCCCAGTCCCACCAGGACGGGCAGGCCCTTGGCCAGCTCCAGCATGTGGCCGGACAGCCGGGCCAGCGCCGACTGGGCTTCCTGGACGCGGTCATCGGTGTAGCGGCCGATCAGGATCATAAAGAGCGGGACCAGCGGCACGGTCAGCACGACCACGACGGCGCTGATCCAGTCGGCGAACAGGATGCGCACGCCCAGCAGCAGCGGGATCGCCGCGCAGTTGACCAGGGCGGGCAGGAACTGGGTGTAGTAACTGTCGAGGGCATCCAGCCCCCGGGTCGCGAGGATGGCGAGTCCGCCGTCGGACGGTCCGGCGGACCGGGTGCCGTTGCGCAGGGCGCGCTGGAGCAGCCGCGAGCGGAGTTCCTCCTTCACGCCGAGCGCCGCGCGGCGCGACGCGACGGCCTGCGCCCAGACCGTCAGGGACCGGAGCACCACCCCCGCAGCGCCCCAGTACAGCTGGCCGCTCCAGTTGGGGTCATTGGCTATCAGCCCTGTAAGCATGGCGGCGACGGCCTGCCCGATCAGCACCAGGGACAGGGCCTTCAGGGCCGCGAGCAGGCCCAGGAGGTAGAGGGCGGCGCGGTTGGCGGCACTTGCGGGGAACTGCGGTCTCATCAGCTGCTAGTCCCTGGGTGCCAGGGCTTTGGCGGCGATGGCGGGCAGGAAGCTGTGCGCGGCGGGGATGTGCGCGTCGCTGACCCGGCGCCGGAACACCCAGTACGTCCAGGCCTGGTACGCGAGGACGAGCGGAAGCCCGATGCAGGCGACGATGCTCATCAGGCCCAGGGTGTAGTCCGACGAGGAGGCGTTGGAGACCGTCAGGTTGAACTCCGCGCCCAGCGTGGACGGCAGCACCACGGGGAATGCGGCACCGAAAATCGAGGCGCTGCCAAACAGCAGGAAGAGGCCCAGGGCGAAGAACGCGCGGCCTTCGGAGCCCTGGCGGGCGAAGTTCCAGGCCACGACGGCGGCCACCACGGCGGCGACGACGGCCAGGACGGTCCAGATCTCGCCGCTGAGCAGCTGCAGGCTCACCGCCCAGCCCGCGATCGGCAGCAGCAGCACGGGCAGGAGCCGGACGAACCACCGGCGTGCGCGGTGCCGGACGTCGCCGTCGGTCTTCAGCGCCAGGAAGGCGAGGCCGTGCAGCAGCGAAAATCCGACGACGGCGAGGCCGCCCAGGACGGCGTAGGCGCTGAACCACGCGAACGGGCCGCCTTCACGGTCGCCGTTGGCGTTCAGCGGCAGCCCGGTGGTGGTCAGTGCCAGGGTGGCACCGACGCCGAAAGCCGCCACGAGGGAACCGAGCGAGATGGCCCAGTCCCAGCGGGCACGCCACTGCGGGTTGTCCACCTTGCCGCGGTATTCAAACGCCACTGCGCGGAAGATCAGCGCCACGAGCACCACCAGCAGCGGCAGGTAGAGCGCGGAGAACAGTGAGGCGTACCAGAGCGGGAACGCCGCGAAGGTGGCGCCCGCCGCGGTCAGGAGCCAGACCTCGTTGCCGTCCCAGACCGGACCGACCGTGTTGAGCAGCACGCGGCGTTCGGTGTTGTTCCGGGCAAAGCCCTTCATCAGCATCCCGACGCCGAGGTCAAAGCCCTCGAGAAAGAGATAGCCAGTCCACAGCACCGCGATGGCGATGAACCAGATGGTGGGAAGCAGTTCCATGCTGAGTATCCTCTGCGTTTCGTGGGGAGGCTTAGTAGGCGAAGGCCAGGACGTCGTCGGCGCCCGCCGGTTTGCCGGGACCACCGTCCGCGGGGGTGCCGTCCTCGTTTTCATCGGCGGGGACGTGCGCGAGTTCCGGCATGGCCGAGGCCACGCCGCCGCGGATGTACGTGACCAGCAGCTTGACCTCGACCACGAGCAGCACCGCATACACGCTGGTGAGGACAATGAGGGAGGTCAGCAGTTCGCCCGCCGAGACGCCGGGTGATACGGCCGCGGCGGTGAACATAAAGACCTGGTCGATCCCGCTGGCGTCCGGGTTGGGGGCGACGACGAACGGCTGGCGGCCCATCTCGGTGAAGATCCAGCCGGCGGCGTTGGCGCCGAAGGGTGCCAGGATTCCGAACACGGCCAGCCGCATCAGGCCGCGGGAGGCGGGGACGGTTCCCTTCCGGGTCAGCCAGAGCGCGACCAGTGCGGCGGCTGCCGCCAGTGCGCCGAAGCCGATCATCATCCGGAAGCCCCAGTACGTGACCTCCATGACCGGGACGTACTGGATCTCCTGGCCGGCCCGCTCCCCGTAGATGGGGTTGTCCGGCAGGTGGGTGCCGTAGTCGGCTTTGTACTGGTCCAGCAGGCCGTTAACGCCCGGGACCTCGGTGCTGAAGTTTCCCTTGGCGAGGAAGGACAGGATTCCGGGCACCTCGATGAGGGCGACGATCTCATCGCAGTTCTTGGAACCGAGGTTGCCGATGCTCAGGATGGAGAACCCGGTGCCGTCGTGGCAGGCGGCCTCGGCGGCTGCCATTTTCATCGGCTGCTGTTCGAACATGAGTTTGCCCTGCAGGTCGCCGGTGAGGGAGGTGCCAGCGAAGGAAATCATCGCGACGACGGCCCCGATCCGCAGCGAGCGGATCCAGACGGCGTGGTCGGTGCTGTCCCGGCCCGGGATGGCGGCCTCGCCGGGGACGACCTTGCCGTCGGCCCCGATCGTGTCGATTCCGTCATGGCGGCGGCGCCACAGGTGGTACCAGGCAATGCCCAGCAGAAACGAGCCGGCGACGGCGAGGGCACCGAAGAGCGTGTGCGGGACGGCGACAAGGGCGGTGTTGTTGGTGAAAACCGCCCAGGCATCCGTCATCACGGGACGGCCGTCGATCATCTCGACACCGACCGGGTGCTGCATCCAGCTGTTCGCCACGATGATGAAGTAGGCGGAAAAGACCGAGCCGATCACGGCGATCCAGAGGCAGGCGAGGTGGATGCCCGGCTTGAGCTGCTTCCAGCCGAAGATCCAGAGCCCCAGGAAGGTCGACTCCACGAAGAACGCCAGCAGGGCCTCCATGGCAAGCGGTGCCCCGAACACATCGCCAACGAAGCGGCTGTACTCGCTCCACGCCATGCCGAACTGGAATTCCTGCACAATGCCCGTGGCGACGCCCATGATGAAGTTGATCAGGAAGAGCTTGCCCCAGAACTTGGTCATCCGGAGGTATTCAGGCTTCCCGGTGCGGTGCCACATCGTCTGGATCACGGCAACGACCAGGCCAAGGCCGATCGTGAGCGGCACCATCATGAAGTGGTAGACGGTGGTTATTCCGAATTGCCACCGTGCGATTTCCAAGGCGTCCAAGGCAGTCCCTACTTTGCTAGGCAAACAACTTCTACAAGCGGTAGAAAGATTCTTCTACAGAGTGTAGAACAATCTGATGGTCCCCTGCACCTCAGGCTCCCACGCCGCGAAACCGCCCGCAACGGAGGCGCCGCCACCGGGGCGCCGCCGACGGGGCTCCGGACGGGGTGGTGCCTTGCCGCGCCGGGCGACACGCCGACTCCGGTGTTCTACCTCATGTAGAAACTATTCGCAAAACACGCTAAATTTATGAGTGAAGTATTCAGCACTTCCGGCAGAGTCGATTCGCCGGAAGGCCCTCACAAAAGGATGTATGCAATGGCAAGTCTCGGCGAACTGGAACGGGCAGTGATGGACCTGCTCTGGGCGGGCCATGAGGCTGCAACGGCGAACACCCTGCGGGATTTGCTCGCGAAGAGTACCCGCGCGGAGAACGGTGCGGCGGGCCACGAGGGCAAGGACCTGGCCGTTACTACGGTACTGACCGTCCTTTCCCGCCTGGAGCGCAAGGGGCTGGTGGAACGCGAACGAGGCACCCGCCCGCACCGTTACCAGGCAGTCTCCAGCCGGGAGGAACACACCGCCGAACTGATGCACGAGGTCCTGGGATCCGCCCCGGACCGGGAGGCCGTACTGGCCCGCTTTATCGGTTCCGTGACAGACACCGAGGCAGAAACGTTGCGCAAGCTGCTGGGACTCAGCTAGCGCCCGATGTTCTGGACCTCATGGTTTCTGGCGGTCCTGGCGATAGTACTGGCGTGGCCGGTGCCTATCCTGCTTTCCCGTGCCCAGTGGCCGTCACGGTCCCCGTTCACGGCGATGCTGCTGTGGCAGGCGATCGCCCTGGCCGGCGGGTTGTCCATGATTGGCGCCATGCTGGTCTATGGCCTGGAACCGGTCGGTGACAACCTCCTGGCAGGCCTGCGGGCCCTGGCCGGGATGGTCCTCCATAATGCGCCCACCACCGAGCTGGGCTTCTGGCACATCTTCGCCCTCTCGGCAGCGGCCCTGCTGACTGCCCACCTCGTGTTCACTCTGCTCCTCACGTACTACCGGATCCAGCGCCAGCGGCGGCGCCACCGCGAACTGCTGGAGCTGCTTGCTTCCCCGTCCGCCGGCGGCCCGCGGACCATGGTGATCAGCGTCGACTCCCCCGTCGCGTACTGCCTTCCCGGCGGCGCCCGCTCGGTCACCGTCCTCTCCGACGGGCTGATGGCGGCACTGGAACCGGCCGAACTCCGCGCGGTCCTGAACCACGAAAACGCCCACCTGGACCAGCGCCACCATCTGTTGCTGTGGGCCTTTGCGGCCTGGCGCCAGGCGCTGCCCTGGCTGCCCACCACGCGGCTGGCGCAGGAAGCCGTCAGCTCCCTGATCGAGATGCTCGCCGACGACGTCGCGCTCAAGACCGAGAGCAGAGTGACCCTGATCAAGGCGATCGCGATTGTGGCCAGCGGCTCCCCCGGCGCCGCGGGCGCCCGGATGGCCTTCGGCGAACCGGAACTGTCCGATGCAGGGCCCGGACAGCCGGGTGCGACCGGCGGCGCCGGTTCGGCCCGGACGACGGCGAGCCGCGTCAGCCGCCTGCTCACCCCGCAGCCGCCCCTGCCGGAACCCCTCCGCATTGTTGTGCTGGCGGCGTGCCTGCTGCTGCTGGCGGTCCCGACTGCGCTGCTGATTGTTCCCGGGCTGCTGGGCTGAGGCCGCCCGGCTAATCGCACCGGGCGGCCGGCGCCTTGGTTCCCGTTCGGTGCTGGGCCGGCCGGCTACTTTAGCAGCTTGTCTGCCTTGTATTCCAGGTCCACGTTGCCGGTTCCCGTGCCCTTGGATGTGCCATTGACCGCCGAGGTGGTCATGCCAAAGGTGAGCGTGCTGTGGGCGATCGCGTCCGCCATCTCCTCCAGCACGGTCTCGTTCACGTTCTTGATGGTGTCGCAGGACTGGTGGTAGCAGGGGTCCAGCGGCGCCCCGGCTTCGCCGCCGAAGATGGCAGCCTCCGCCGCGGTCTTCAGGTCTTCGGCGCCGGTGAACAGTCCTCCGGCCGGGATCCCGTTGTTGATGAAACCGAAGTAGTCGGACCTCCCGTCGAACGCCGTCGCCAGGACCGGCAGCTTCTGGGACTTGAAGTAGTCCAGGAAGACCTTTTCCACCAGAGCGGAGCCGTTGGGACCCTTCTCGCCGAACGCCGAGCCGTCGCCGTCGTAGACGTAGCGGACGAAGTTCGGCGAGCCGACCATGTCGAAGTTGAGATTGACGGCATGTTCCTTGATCTGGCGTGCCGTGAGCTGGGAGACATAGTAATCCGAGCCGATCAGCCCGGCTTCTTCCCCTCCCCAGAAGGCGAAGCGCACCCTGTTCGTCGGGGCCACCCCGCTCGCATTCAGCTGGATCGCGGTCTCCAGGATGGAGGCCGTACCGGTGCCGTTGTCGTTGATGCCGGCGCCCTCCGGCACGGAGTCCAGGTGCGCTCCCACCAGGACGGTCCGGTCCGCACGTCCGGTGGTATCGGCCAGGATGTTGAAGGATGAGGTCTCGGTGATGGTGGCGTCGACGGCGAGGTGCATCGTCAGGCCAGGCAGTGCGGCGAGTTCGGCGCCAGTGGCGAAGCTCGTGCTCACCACCGGGATCTCCGGCTGGGGCGCCTCGAGGGTGCCGCCAAAGAGGCTGAGGCGGTCATCCCCGGGGACGACGTTGCCCTGGTTGAAGATGATCACTCCGGCGGCCCCGGCGGCGGCGGCGTTGTCCGCCTTGATCCGGAAGGTGCAGGTGCCGCGCTGGATCAGCGCGATGTTTCCGGGCGCGAAGCGGGCAAAGTCGGCCGCTTCACAGCCGCTCGTCGACGCCCGGTCACCGGTCAGGTTCAGGTCGACGGCCGTCACCGCAGCAGTAACATCCCCCTCGCCGGAGTAGTCCATGTCCAGGAATTCGTCGCCGTACGCATAGACGTTGGGCGTTGGCAACATCCGCTCCAGAGTGGCTCCGACGGTGGTGTACCGCTCGAAGGTGAACGACTGGCGGACCGGGTCGTAGCCGGCGGCCTCCAGTCGTTCCTCGATGTAGCTGGCGGATGCCTCATAGCCCGCGGTGCCGGCCGCGCGGTTGTCACTGTTGGCGTCGGCGATCGCCTGAAGGGCTTCGAGATGCTTCATGATGTTGCCCGCGGAGACCGCGGAGCGCAGGGCGGCCGTGTCGGTTGCGGTTGCTGCGAGGGCCGGCGGCGCAAAGCTGACCGCCAGCCCGATCGTGGCGGCGATGGCCGCGCGCTGAATATTCCGAGTTTGCCTCATAGGGATCTCCTCGATTAATGCTGCGGAATGCGGCCCCGGGCGTCATTGCCCGGGGCCGTGAGACGACACTATCGGAAGGAGAGATACCGGGTTAGAGGGTATTTGGGCACTGGCGGTAATCCGCCGCGTCGGCAAAAATTCACTCCGCAGGAGCACGGGAGGCTACGCGTCAGGCGTCAATACGTTCCCGGTCCAGGCTCGCCGCTCCGGCGATGATGAAGTCCTTGCGCGGGGCCACGTCGGAGCCCATCAGCAGGTCGAAGGTTTCTTCGGCCTGCTTGGCGTTGTCCATGCCGACCTTGCGCAGGGTGCGGTGCCGCGGGTCCATCGTGGTCTCGGCCAGCTGCTCCGCGTCCATCTCGCCCAGTCCCTTGTAGCGCTGGATCGGTTCCTTGTATCTTTTGCCGTCCTTGGCGAGCCGGGCCAGCAGGACATGCAGTTCCGCCTCGGAGTAGGTGTAGATCATTTCGTTGGCCTTCTGCCCGGCGTTAATGACCTCCACCCGGTGCAGCGGCGGGACGGCGGCGAACACGCGGCCCTGCTCGATCATCGGCCGCATATAGCGGAAGAACAGTGTCAGCAGGAGCGTGCGGATGTGGGCGCCGTCGACGTCGGCGTCGGTCATCAGGATGACTTTGCCGTACCGGGCGGCACTGATGTCGAAGCTCCGCCCGGAACCGGCGCCCACCACCTGGATGAGGGCGGCGCATTCGGCGTTCGAGAGCATGTCGCCCACCGAGGCCTTCTGCACGTTGAGGATCTTGCCGCGGATGGGCAGCAGCGCCTGGAAGTCGGAAGAGCGCGCCAGTTTGGCGGTGCCGAGCGCCGAGTCGCCTTCCACGATGAACAACTCTGAACGCGCGACGTCGTCCGTGCGGCAGTCCGCGAGCTTGGTGGGCATGGAGGAGGTCTCGAGGGCGTTCTTGCGGCGCTGGGTCTCCTTGTGGACCCGCGCGGAGATGCGCGACTTCATCTCGCTGACGACCTTTTCCAGCAGCAGCGCCGACTGCGCCTTGTCGTTGCGGTGGGAGGACGTCAGCTTCGCGTTGATCTCCTGTTCCACAACCTTCGCGACGATGGCCCGCACGGCCGACGTCCCAAGGATTTCCTTGGTCTGGCCCTCGAACTGCGGTTCTGCGAGCCGGACGGTGAGAACGGCGGTGAGTCCGGCGAAGATGTCGTCCTTCTCGATCTTGTCGTTGCCGGCTTTCAGCTTGCGGGCATTCGTTTCGACAGCTTTCCGGAAGGTCTTGAGGAGCGCCTGTTCGAAGCCGGTCTGGTGGGTCCCGCCCTTGGGGGTGGAAATAATGTTGACGAAGGTGCGAACGGTGCTGTCGTAGCCGATGCCCCAGCGCAGGGCGACGTCGACCTCGCAGTCCCGCTCGACCTCGGTCAGCTGGCTGTGGCCCTTGTCGTCCAGGACCGGGACAGTTTCCTTGAATTTTCCCGCGCCGTGCAGGCGCCAGACGTCGGTGACTGCGGGATCCGCGGCGAGGTATTCGACAAACTCGGAGATGCCGCCGTCGTGGTGAAACACTTCCTCGTGCGGACCGGACTCGCCCGGGGTCCCGGGGACCTTGCGCTCGTCCCGGACAGTGAGCTTCAGGCCGGGGACCAGAAAGGAGGTCTGCCGGGCCCGGGCGGCAAGTTCGTCGTGGGAGAACTTGGCGTCCGGGGTGAAGATTTGCCGGTCCGCCCAGTAGCGGATCCGCGTGCCCGTGACGCCACGTTTGGCCTTTCCCACGATGTCCAGAACGGAACCGTCGACGAAGGGCTCGAATACCGAGGCCGGGTCGGGCCGGGTGCCGGTGTCCTTGAAGCGGCCGGGCTCACCCCGGCGGAAGGACATCTTGTAGGTCTTGCCGCCGCGGTCGACCTCGACGTCCAGCCGGGCGGACAGGGCGTTCACAACGGACGCGCCGACGCCGTGCAGCCCGCCGGAGGCGGTGTAGGAACCGCCGCCGAATTTGCCGCCGGCATGGAGTTTCGTGAAGACGACTTCGACGCCGCTCAGCCCGGTTTTCGGTTCGATGTCCACCGGAACGCCGCGGCCGTCGTCGTGGATCTCTACAGAGTTGTCCGCGTGCAGGATGATTTTGATGTCGTGGCCGAAGCCGGCGAGGGCCTCGTCGACCGAGTTGTCGATGATTTCCCAGAGGCAGTGCATGAGGCCGCGGGAGTCGGTGGAACCGATGTACATGCCCGGCCGCTTTCGGACGGCCTCGAGGCCTTCCAGTACGGAGAGATGCCGGGCAGTGTAATCAGAACTTGGTGCCACGGGGCGGAAACTCCTTCAGGAACGGGACCGTCTGCAAGGGACGGGCACAGCTATTTGGCGCTCTTCCTAGCCTAGTCGGAGTGCCGCCCTCCGGTGTGCTGCCACTCCCCGGCCGCCGACATGCCGGAACCCGTTACCGAGACGTGATACGCGGACAGCGAAAGTGGGCCATCCAAGCCATGGTTTTGCCGCGAATGCTGGTTATATAGGTATACCGATCTACCAAGGAGGCCGAACATGACAACAGCAGTTGCGGACCGCACACTCACCACCGTCGACCGGTGCGATCGTTGCGGAGCACAGGCGTATGTCCGGGTTGTTCTCGGCGCCTCCGGGGGTGAGCTTCTTTTCTGCGGCCACCATGCCCGCGCCGTCGAACCGACGCTACGGCCGCTCAGCTCTGACTGGCACGACGAGACGGGCCGGCTTCACGAGAAGCCGCCGGTCGCCGTCGACTAGACGGCTAAATACGAGACCACTAGGAAAGGGTCCCTTCCGAATTCGGAAGGGACCCTTTCGGCGTTAACAACCTGCGCGGTCACCCGCCGTGATGAACGCACAACGCGGGGTCACTTCCGGCCCATCCTCATCGGAGGAATGGGCCGGAAGTG
>NZ_JBWZCG010000046.1:0-17851 GCF_059383415.1 Pseudarthrobacter sp. RHLT1-30-1 | reverse complement strand
CGCTACATCGAGAACTACAACCAGGACGCCAAACCATTCACCTGGACCAAGTCAGCGGAGTACCTCCTGGGCAAGATGAAACGCAAACAAACCATTAACACGGAGCACTAGTCGGCGGTTTCCGGGTCCGGCTGCCAGGCCATGCTCGGGCCAATCGCGTCGATCGCCTGGGACAGCGGAATGCCCGAGCCGTCGCGGCGGCCGTGTTCGCCCGGGAGGGAGCGGGCCACCCCCGCCGCGGACGAGGCCTTCGCCGGGCCGTGGCCGGCCCACGCGAGCAGCAAAGTGTCTTCGCCCTTAAGGAACCGGTGCGCCCGGACCCCGGCAGTGGCGCGGCCCTTCGCCGGGTACTCGGACAGTGCGGTGACCTTGGCGGCACCGGGAGCGGTGCCCGGCAGCGCCCCCTCCATGCCGGCGATGGTCACGACGACGGCGGCGCTGTCGCCCGGGCTGGCGGCGCCGAAGAACATCACCCGGTCCCCGGCAGCCAGTTTGATGCCGGCCATGCCGCCGGCGGTCCGGCCCTGCGGACGGACGGCCGAGGCGGGGAAGCGCAGGAGTTGCGCCTGCTGCGTCACGAAGACGAGGTCGACGTCGTCGGAACCCGCCGGAGCCACGCCGAGCACGGTGTCCTTGTCCTTGAGCGCGATGGCCTCCCAGTCCTCGCGGTTCAGCGGGTAGTCGGGCTGGAGCCGTTTCACCACACCCTGGGCCGTGCCGATCGCAAGCACCTCGTCCAGCGGAGCGAAGGCAACCAGGGATTCGCCCTTGAGCAGGGTAATAAAGTCCTTGGCCGGCACGCCGCCGGCCATGTTCGGTGTGCCGGAGGTCGGCGGCAGCACGGGCATGTCCATGACCTGGAGCCGGAGCATCCGGCCCAGCGAGGTGACGGCGGCAATCTCGCCGCGGGCTGAGGTCTGCACCACCGACCTGAACACGTCATGCCGGGTCCGCGGGCCGGCCTCGGCGAGGTCGTCCTGGTTGGCGGTCCGCGCAATCTGCCCGGAAGCGGTCAGGATCGCCCAGCAGGGGTCATCCGCGATCTCCAGGGCAAGCGGAGCCGCCCTGCCCTTGGCGCCGGGCGCGGCGGCCAGGGCGGAGGCGACCGTGGGGGAGACCGCCTCGGACTCCAGCAGCACGGTCCGGCGCGGGGTGCCGTATTTCTCCGCGATCTCGGCCAGTTCGGCGGACACCAGCGCGCGGAGCCGCTCGCTGGAGCCGAGGATCGCCTCAAGCGCGGCGATCTCGCGGCGCAGCTCGTCCTGCTCCTTCTCGAGTTCGATCCGCGAGAACTTGGTCAGCTGCCGGAGCCGGAGCTCCAGGATGTGGTTGGCCTGGATCTCGGTCAGGTCGTAGATGGACATCAGCCGGGTCCTGGCCGCGGCCACCTCGTCCGAGGAACGGATGATCTGGATCACCTCATCGATGTCCACGATCGCGATCAGGAGGCCCTCGACCAGGTGCAGGCGGTCCTTCTTCTTGCCGAGCCGGAAGGCGGTCCGGCGCCGCACCACGTTGATGCGGTGTTCCACATAGACCGAGAGCAGCGGCAGCAGCCCGAGGGTCTGCGGCTGCCCGTCCACCAGCGTGACGTTGTTGATGCCGAAGGAATCCTCCATCGGCGAGTAGCGGTACAGCTGCTGGAGGACGGCGCTCGGGTTGAAGCCGTTCTTGAGCTCGATCACCAGCCGCAGCCCGTGCTTGCGGTCGGTGAGGTCCACGATGTCGCTGATGCCGGCCAGCTTCTTGCCGTTGACGGCGTCCTTGATCTTCTCGATCACCTTTTCCGGTCCCACCATGTACGGCAGTTCCGTGACCACCAGTCCGGTGCGGCGGGCCGAGAGCTGCTCGACTTCCACTTTGGCCCGGGTCTTGAAGGAGCCGCGGCCGGTGGCGTACGCGTCGCGGATGCCGTCCAGGCCCACGATCCGGCCGCCGGTGGGCAGGTCCGGGCCGGGGACGAACTTCATGATGTCCTCGAGGGTGGCGTCCGGGTGCTCGATCAGATGCCGGGCCGCCGCAATCACTTCCACCAGGTTGTGCGGGGCCATGTTGGTGGCCATCCCGACGGCGATGCCGGTGGCGCCGTTGACCAGGAGGTTCGGGAACGCCGCCGGCAGCACGTCGGGCTGGGTCAGCTGGTTGTCGTAGTTGGGGACGAAGTCGACGACGTCCTCATCCAGGTGGTCGGTCAGGCTCAGCGCCGCGGCCGCGAGGCGGGCTTCGGTGTACCGCGGGGCCGCGGGGCCGTCGTCGAGCGAGCCGAAGTTGCCGTGCCCGTCAATCAGCGGCAGCCGCAGCGAGAAGTCCTGCGCCATCCGCACCATGGCGTCGTAGATCGCGGTGTCACCGTGCGGATGGAGCTTACCCATGACCTCGCCCACCACCCGGGCGCTCTTGACGTGGCCACGATCCGGGCGGAGGCCCATCTCGCTCATCATGTACAGGATCCGCCGCTGCACGGGTTTCAGGCCATCCCGGGCGTCGGGAAGTGCCCGCGAGTAGATCACCGAATAGGCGTACTCGAGGAACGATCCCTCCATCTCGGAGGTGACGTCGATGTCGACGATATTCTCTACGAAATCCTGGCTGGCTTCCCCTGCCGGGGACGGGGTTTGGCGGCGGGCCATGAGGCGGGTGGGTCCTTCTGAGCGGTGCAGAACGTAAGCTGCGTAAGTTTATGACTAGGCTAAGCCTATGGTGGATCAGCCCGTGGACAGCGTATATCCGGAATATTGGGAAGCCGATGTTGTCCTGCGGGACGGTGGGACGGCTCATCTGCGCCCGATCCACGCGTCCGACGCGGACGCGGTCCAGACCTTCCATGTCGGGCAGTCGCAGAAGTCCACCTACATGCGGTTCTTCGCGTTCAAGTCCAAACTCTCCGCCAAGGAACTCAAGCGCTTCACCGAGGTCGACCACAAGGACCGGGTGGCGTTCGTGATCACCATCGGCGGGGAAATCCTGGGCATCGGCCGCTACGACCGGCTCGATGACCCCGAGGAAGCCGAAGTCGCGTTCAATATCGCCGACGCGCACCAGGGCCGCGGTATCGGCTCCATCCTGCTCGAACACCTCGCCGCCGCCGCCCGTGAAAACGGCATCAGCAAATTCAGTGCCGAGGTCCTTCCGGAAAACCGGAAGATGCTGATGGTCTTTTCCGACGCCGGCTACGACGTCAAGCGCCACTTCGACGACGGCATCGTCAGCCTGGAATTCAACATCGACCCCACGGACAAGTCCCGCGCCGTGATGGAGTCCCGGGAACACCGCGCCGAGGCCCGCAGCATCCAGGAACTGCTCGCCCCGACCTCCGTGGCCGTGATCGGGGCCAGCCGCAAATGGGGCACCATTGGCTACCAGCTGCTCGAGCACATCATCGAGGGCGGCTTCACCGGCCCGGTCTACGCGATCAACCCGGAAGCCCTGGAACTCGCCGGGATGATCTCCTTCGCCCGGCTGTCCGAGGTGCCGGGACCGGTCAAGCTCGCAATCATCGCCGTCCCCTACGCCGAGGTCCCCAAGGTCGTGGAGGAATGCGGCGCCGCCGGGGTCAAAGGAATTGTGGTCGCCACCGACGGTTACGCGGACGACGGCGACCGCGGCCTCACCCGGCAGCGCGAACTCGTCCGGCAGGCCCGCGCCAACGGCATGCGCGTCATCGGCCCGGCCTCGCTGGGCATCATGAACACCAACCCTGCCGTGTCCCTGAACGCCTCCGTGGCGCCCGCGCTGGGCCGCAGCGGCGGCCTGGGCCTGTTCAGCCAGTCGGCCGCGATCGGCGTCTCGCTCTACGCGGCCTCCAGCCGGCGCCGGGTCGGGATCTCCACCTTCCTCTCGGCCGGTAACCGCGCCGATGTCTCCGGCAACGACATGATGCAGTTCTGGGAGGACGACGCCGACACCACCGCCGTCGGGCTCTACCTGGAATCGATCGGCAACCCGCGCAAGTTTTCCCGCCTCGCCCGGCGTCTGGCCCGCACCAAGCCGGTCATCGTGGCGAAGTCCGGCGCGATGGGTCTGGGGCTGCCTCCCGGCCACGCCGTGCGCACCACCCAGGCCCCGCCGGAGGCCCTGGACGCGATGATGCGCCAGGCCGGCGTGATCGGCGTCGAGACCATCGAGCAGCTGATGGACGTCGCCCAGATCGTCTCGAGCCAGCCCCTGCCGAAGGGGCCGGCGGTCGCCGTCTTCAGCAACTCCCGGGCCCTCGGCAAGGTCGTCGCGGACAGCGCGGCCGCGCAGGGACTCGGGGTGGAACGGGTCGTCACCAGCGTTGACCTGGACGCCGGAATGTCCGTGGCGCTCCCGGCGCTGCGGCACAGCCTGCAGGAAGTCCTGACCGCGGACACCGTGCACGCCGTCGTCGTCGCCCTGCTGCCGGCGCATGGCCTCACGGTCGAAAAGATTGCCGGGGTGCTGGCCGAGTGCTCGGTCGCGGCCGGCAAGCCCGTCGTGGCGGCGTTCAGCGGCCTGCTGGACCCTTCCATCTACGTCGAAGGCATGGTCGGCGACGACGCAGGGGGGACAGTTGTGCCCTGTTACTCCAACCCCGGCGCGGCCGTGGCCGCGCTGGCTGCCGTGGTCCGCTACGCCCAGTGGCTGAGCCGGGACCAGGGCCTGTTTGTGGAACCCGAGGGCTGTGACCCGGACGGCACCCATGACGAGCTGGAACGCCTGCTGGAGAACGTCGGCGGCGAGCACCTGATCCGGCTGGACCCGGACACCGCAGCGGGGCTGCTGGCCCGCTACGGCATCAGGGTGGTCCCGTCGGTCGGTTTTGACAGCGCCGAAGAAGCCGTCGCGGCCGCGGACCGGCTCGGCTGGCCGGTGGCGCTGAAGACCACCGACCCCGCGCTGCGGCACCGCCTGGACCTCGGCGGGGTGCGCCTGGACATCCAGGACGCCGAGTCGCTGCGGCGCAATGTCCTGGAGATGCGCAGGTCGCTGGAACGCTACGGCTCGCCGTCGCTCGAAGTGCAGTCGATGGCCCCGGTGGGCCAGGCCTGCACGTTCCGCGCCATCGAGGACCCGTTGCTCGGACCGGTGGTTTCCTTCGGCCTGGCGGGTGATGCGGTGAACCTGCTGGACGACTGGGCGCACCGGGTGCCGCCGCTGTCCGGCTCGGACCTGCATGACTTCATCCGGGCCCCGAGGGCCTCGCGGAAACTTTTTGGCTACCAGGGGCTGCCTGCCGTGGACGCCAAGGCGCTGGAGGACCTCGCCGCCCGGCTGACCCGGCTCAAGGACAACCATCCCGAAATCGCGCTCGTGGACTTCAACCCCGTGCTTGCCGGGCCGGAGGGGGCGGCCATCCTCGCGGCCGACGTGCGGATCGCCAACGCGGCCCAGCGCACCGACAGTGCCCGCCGTGCCATGCGCAACTGACCTCCGGTGCCATGCGCCGCTGACGTCCAGGGGGCCGGCGGGGCAGCGGCCGGGCACGCCGCGGCCCGCTGCAGTTAGCTTGTCCCCAGCTGATCTGTGAAAATGGAGACCATGAGCCTTCAGTCTCCGACACCCAAGCCCCAGGCGACCGTCTCCGGACGCCCGGGCGGCGCGCACCATCACGGCCTGCATGACCACAGCGCGCAGGGACACAGCCTGGAAGCGGCCCTCCAGCAGGCCGGTTTTTACCCCCGGCTCGTGGCCGACGTCGTGGCCGACGCCCTCGACGGGCGCGACTGCGTGGCCCACCTGGTGCACCTTGAGACGCATTTCGACCGCGCCGAGGTACGCCGCCACATCACCGTGCTGGTCCTGACCGAAGACATGCTGGTCATCACCCACGTGGATGACCAGCAACTCGACGAGGCAGGGGAGCAGACGGTGGCGCAGGTCTCCACCGAATCCGTCCCGGTCACGCAGATCCGCTCCGTGGTCCTCAGCTACGTGTACGCGCAGCCCCAGGAATACAAGTCCTCGGATCCGGTCCGCGAGCTGACCCTGTCCATCGCCTGGTCCGGCGGCCAGCGGCTCGACATGGGGCCGGCCAGTTGCGGGGACCCGCAGTGCGAGGCCGACCATGGCTACAGCGGCACCATCGCGCAGGAGGACATCGTGATCCGGATCAGCGCCGAAGCCGACGGTCTGCAGGCCGTCCAGGACGCCAAGCTGTTCGCCCGTGCCCTCCGCGCCGTGAACACCGGATCCACTGCCCCGGTGCCGCACACCGGCCCCGGGCTCCCGCCCCGCCCACGGATGGGTGTTTTCGGAAGCCGCGCCAGCCGCGGCCACCAGCGCTGAGATGGTGCCGGTCCGCGTGCCAGAACCCCTCGCCCCGGCCCCGGCCCGGATGCTGCCCGCAGCCCCGGCGTTCGGGGACCGCTCCGTCGCCGAGGTGCTCACAAGCGCCGCGGCCAGTGTGGGCGTGCCGGGATTCGAAAACCGGCTGAACCTGCCCGCGGCGAAACGCGTTTGTGTGGTCCTCGCCGACGGGCTGGGGCGAAACCTGTTGAAGCAGAAGTCGGCGCACACGCCGTTCCTGCGCTCCGTGATGCAGTCCGGCCAGGGGCGCGTGCCGGTATCGCTTGACTCGGCGTTCCCCTCCACCACGGCGGCGTCGCTGGCCAGCTTCGGCACCGGACTCCCGGCCGGCCAGCACGGCATGGTGGGATACGACGTCCTGGACCCCGACCAGGACCGGGTGGTGAACATGCTCGGCGGCTGGGACGCCGGGGTCGACCCGCACCGCTGGCAGCCGTTCCCCACTGTGTTCGAGCGGGCCGCGGAACACGTGGACGTCACCACCGTCAGCCTCCCGCAATTCAGCGACTCCGCCATGACCCGTGCCGCGCTCCGCGGCGGCCGCTACGTCACGGCCACCACCTCGCACGCCAGGACGGCCGCGGCCGCAGAAACGATGGCCGGCGCGGGACGTTCGCTGATGTACTTCTACGTCAACGAACTCGACAAGGCCGGCCACCGCCACGGCTGCCAGTCACCCCAGTGGGAGCACCAGCTTGAGGAACTCGACGCCACGGTGAAACGGCTGAGCGCCACCCTTCCGGCGGGCACCACGATCCTGCTGACGGCCGATCACGGCATGCTCGATGTACCGGAATCCCAACGGATTGATTACTCCGCCGACCCCGCCCTGATTGCCGGCGTCCGCCACACCGCGGGCGAGCCGCGGATGGTCCACCTCTACCTTGAAGAATCCGAAGGTGGCGCCGGCAGCGCGCGGCTGGTCGATGCCTGGCGGGCACGGTTCGGCGACCGGATCTGGGCGTTCACCCGTGGGGAAGCCACCGCCGCGGGCCTGTTCGGCGCGGTCCGGGCCGAGGTCGGCCCGCGCATCGGCGACGTGATGATCGCCGCTCGGGATGCCCTGGCCTTCTATGACACCCGGCGGGTCCGTCCGACGGCGCTTGAGGTCGTGGGCCAGCACGGTTCGCTGACGAAAGCCGAACGCGAAGTCCCGCTGCTGTCGTTCCAGGCCGACGGAAAAAAGGCCCCCCGCGCCTGAATGCGTGAGGGGCCTTGCCGTACGAGTCTTCCGCTAGTCCCCGCGGGCTCCGAAAACAATGTCATCCCAGCTCGGGATGCTGGAGCGCTTCGGCTTGGCCGGCTGGCGCTCCGGCTGCTCCGCGTCACGGTCATTCGGGGCAGCGGCCGGGGACTCCCGCTGCTGGCGCCTGGGGGTTCCGCCGCCGAGGAGCTCGTCCAGCCCCGGGCTGGACGTGGGTCCCTGCTGGCCGGCCGGCCGCAGCTGCGAGGCCACGATGGTGATTTCCCGGGTGTCAGTGCTGACTCCGTCATGCAGTTTCAGCGCGTCGTCAGGTTTGTCCTGTTGACGCGGTGCCAGCGTGAGCCGGGACATGATCGAGGGCCTCCCGTCGCGGCGGCGTTCCCACGGATTGTTGGACGGCCGTGCTTCGGTGTCCGCTGCGGGTGCCTCAGCGGGCTCCGGCTCGGGGGTATCGGACTCAGCGGTTACCTTCCCGGCGGCCTCCTGCCCGCCCGGCGCCTCGGCAGGGACCTCTGAGGGCCGAGGGTGGGCGGCGGGAACGCCGTTGGTCAGGAGCACCGCCAGGGCGTCGTCAGCGTCTTCGTCCACGCCGAGGCGCTGCCCGCGGCGGGAACGCAGCATATCGAGCAGCCCGTCGGATTCCTGTTCCTGCTGCGACTGGAGCTGCTGGACGACCTGAAGCTGGGCGGTCGCGGTTCGGGCAGCGGCGTCGGCGTCGGTTTCAAAATTAAAAGGGCGGTCAGAGACGGCCGTGAGCCGGCGGGCCGGGAGCGGACCGTCGAGGGGCTCAAGTTCGCTGAGCTGCTGCGCCCAGCGGTTGGCGTTCTGCAGTGATTTCCGGGCCGGACTGAACGTCCACATGGCTGGTGGTTCCTCGCCGATGCCGGTGGGCCCGCCTGGCTTCGCCTCGAACCGGGCCACCACGTTCCAGTTGCCGTCCGGGCGCCGCCAGGAGTCCCACTCCACGCTGGAGGCTTCAATCCCGTGGGCGCTCAGACGGTGTGCCACCATCTCGCCCAGCGAAGCGGGCTGGTCGCCGAACACCGAGCGGTAGACATCGTGTCCCGGGGCCGGCGAAGCGACCTCCACCCTGCGCGCCTGCTGTGCGACATACTCGCGCTCGGCGAGAACCGGACCCTCATAGCGCTGGACTTTCGCGAGCGGAATTCCGGAGAGCTCCGCCACCTCTGCCGCCGTCGAACCGCTGCGGATCCGCGCCTGGATATCACGCGGGGACAGGGCAATGGGCGCCGTGCCCGCTCCGGAAGCAGCTTTCGCCGGCGTCCGGCTGGCTGCCGCCCGAAGTGCTTCATCGATTGGCAGCTGGAACATCTCGCCGCCGGCGCCGCTCAACAGGAGATGCTTCCCGTCGTCGTGGACGCCTACAAGCCGTAGATCCTGCATACAAATCCTCCACCCTGGCATTACTAACAATCGAAACTCTGCCACCGATGCGTGCCAATTCGGGTGAGGACGGAGGGCGCGCCGTCATTTTCCGCGAATTTACACCCCATTCCGGCTCATCCCCGGGCCCGGCGCCGGGCACATCCGGTACGCTGCAGCCGACGCCCGGCGGTGCGGACCGCATGACTCTGGTGTTCACCGGACGCTTAAGCAAAGATGACCCGACATCGGGCACAAATACCGCGTGGCCGGCGTTGACATCGGAGAACCTTACCGGGGCCCAGGGCCACCGCCTGCAGGGCAGTCCGGGCAGGCGATCCACCCGAACAAATGCGGAATGCGAGCGACACAAGATGGCGACTGACTACGATGCGCCGCGCAAGACCGAAGAGGATCTCAGCGAGGATTCGATTGAGGCGCTCAAGGCGCGGCGTACGGAAAAACCTTCCGCAGTGGTCGACGAGGACGAATCGGACCTTGCCGAAGGTTACGAACTCCCCGGCGCGGACCTGTCCGGGGAGGAACTGCTGGTCCGGGTGCTGCCGGCCCAGGCCGACGAATTCACCTGTGCCTCCTGCTTCCTCGTCCGGCACCGTTCGCAGATTGCCCGCGAAAAGGACGGCCTGCAATACTGCAAGGACTGCGAAGGCTAGAAGCGGGGGCTAGGAATTCAGGGCGGCGAGCAGCTCGTCCGGCCGCCGGGTGGACGTGAGCCAGTACGGCGTCCGGTCGGAGGGATCGGTGATCTCGATGCGGACCACCGGATCGATCCAGCCGCGGATGCACAGGAAGGCCAGGCCGTTTAGCCGGGTCCCTCGTTCGGCCGTCGCCTCCTGGCCCCGGAACCCCGAGGCTGCACCCACGAACCGCCGTTCGATGGTGGCGCGGCCGACACGGAGCGTGGAGCCCGTGACCGTAATGGCGGGGGTCGAGAGGACCAGCAGCACGGCGATGATCACGAACAGGACAACCGCAGCGGTCAGCCCGGCGAAAATGCTGATGGGGGCGAACACGAGGATCCCGGCGCCCGACAGTCCTGCCGCCACCAGCCAGATCCAGAAATTCGGCGAGAGCTTCTCGCTGTACAAAACGGTGGCGTCGCTGGGGGTGCTGTTGGGGGCAGGCACGGCTGCACTGGATTCGGGCATAACCCCAGCTTTCCACTTTTGCCGGGCTATTTCACCTTGGCGGCAGAACCGGTGGCGGGCCTCCGCGGCCGCCGGCCGCCGCTAGGCCGATCTTCGCCGCTGGCGTTAGAGTGAGGGACTGTGACTGAAGAAACGACTGCAGCAGCCCCCGCCGGAACGGCAGAGCCGCAAGCGGCGCCAGCGGCGGAGCCCGTGGCAGAGTATGGACCCCCCACCCTGACGGTGCAGCTGAAGATGCTCGACGACGGCCTGGAACCGCCGTCGTACGCGCACCCGGGCGACGCCGGAGCGGACCTGCGCGCCCGCGAGGACGTGGTGCTGGAACCGGGGGAGCGCCGGCTGGTTCCCACCGGGGTTTCCATTGCCCTTCCCGATGGATTCGTGGCCTTGATCCACCCCCGCTCCGGACTCGCGACCAAGCACGGGCTGACCGTGGTGAATGCCCCCGGCACCGTCGACGCAGGCTACCGCGGGGAAATTGCGGTAACGCTGCTGAATACCGACCGCCACCAGGCGATTGAACTCAAACGCGGCGATAGAATTGCACAAATGGTTATTCAGCGCGTGGAGCACGCCAGGTTCCTGCCGGTCCAGGAACTCGGCAGCTCGGTTCGCGGCGGCGGAGGCTTCGGATCCACCGGCGGCTTCGGCGCGCCGGGCTGACCGGCGGCGGGCAAGACGCCAGTATTTACGCAGGCCCCCACACGGACGCGGATGCGGCCTCACAGGATCACAACTAAGGAGAAAACCCCATGGTTTTTGGGCGTGGCAGGAAAGCCAAGCAGGAACAGCTGACAGACCCCGGGGAAACCCAGGAGGCCGTGGCTGACGCTGCCGCCGGTGCGTCCGCCGGGACGTCCTCCGCTGCCCCCGTCCGCGGCGCTACGGGCCCCTTCGACGTCTCGGAAATCGAGGACCAGGACGGCTACGTGGACCTCGGCGCGCTCCTGATCGCTCCCGCGGACGGCCTGCAGCTCCGGCTTGAGGTCGAGGAGGCGACGCAGCGCGTCGTCGCAGTGACCATGGACCTGAACGGCTCAAGCCTCCAGCTCCAGGCCTTCGCGGCGCCCCGTTCCGAGGGCCTGTGGGAAGAAATCCGTGAGCAGATCGGCCAGTCGGTGGGCAGCCAGGGCGGCCAGGTCGAGGAAGTCCAGGGAAGTTTCGGCACCGAACTGCTCGCCAAGCTCCCGGCCAGTGGCGCCGACGCCAGCCAGGGCTACCGCGTTGCCCGCTTCATCGGCGTCGACGGTCCGCGCTGGTTCCTCCGCGGCGTGCTCGGGGGCGAGGCCGCTGTGGACCGCGACGCGGCCGCCGGGCTGGAGAGGCTGTTCCGGCAGATCGTTGTGGTCCGCGGTGAGAACCCGATGCCGCCGCGCGATCTGCTGCAGCTCCGTCTGCCGAAGGAAAATGCCGCACCCGCACCGCAGTCCGCCCCGGACCTCGGGCAGCCCGAACGTGGACCGGAGACTACCCAGATTGGTTGATGCCCCCAGCCAGGATCCGGCCTCCTCCGTCTCCGTGCGGGGGCTGCCGGTCCGCGGCCGTGTGGTGTGCCACGGCTACATCGAGGCGGTCACCTACCCGCCGGCCAGCCAGGTCGCGGCCTTCACCGCGGTCGTCGTCGACCATGAGGCGGCGGACAAGTCCCGCGGTAAGGGTCCCGTCCCGGCAGCGTCGGCTACCGCTGCGGCCGCCCCGCCAGGCGGCAGCCGGCGGCAGCGGCCCTCCGTCCCCTCGGACCGGCTCCGGGTGGTCTGGCTGGGACGGCGCCGCATCCCAGGCATCGACGCCGGCACCGAACTCCGGCTCCAGGGCATGGTCACCGTGCGCGACGGCCTGCCGACCATGTTCAATCCCCGCTACGAGATACTCTCCCGCCAGGAGGACCTATGACCCTGCCCGAGAAACCCGAGCCCGCAGCCCAGCCCACGGTGGCGCAGCTCGCCGAAGGCTACGCGGCCAAAGCCGGGCTGCACCGCTCCGGCAACGGCAACATCGACGTGCTCAAAAGCGCCGGCGGCATCCAGGGCATTGCCGAGAGCATTCTCCCGGGCCTGCTCTTCCTGGTCACCTTCACGATCACGCGCGAGCTGCCGCTGGCTTTGGTGGCCGCCCTGGCCGTCGCCGCGGCGTTCACCATCGCCCGGCTTGTCCAGCGCAAGCCGCTGACCCAGGCCCTGGCGGGAATCGCCGGCGTCGGGATCTCCGCCTGGCTGGCCAACACCACCGGCAAGGCCGAGGACTTCTACGTTCCGGGGTTCTTTACCAACGCCGCCTACATCGTGGGGATGGGGATTTCGATTGCGGTCCGCTGGCCCTTCGCGGGGCTGATCTTCGGCTTCATCCGGAACGAAGGACTGGACTGGCGGAAGAACCCGGCACGGGTCAGGGCCTACCAGATTGGCACCTCGGTGATCATCGGCGTCCTGGTCCTGCGGCTCCTGGTCCAGGTTCCGCTGTACTTCATGGGCGAACCGGGCTTCGCGGCCCTGGCCACCACACGCCTGCTGATGGGGGCCCCGCTGTACATTCTTGGCATCTGGGTGGCCTGGCTGCTGACCCGGCCCGCCCCTGCCGCACCGGACGCGGCCTAGCCCCCGCATGGCGCGGTAGCGCAGCCGGGCTAGCCGTCGAAGCCGTCGTCCTCGCCGGCCTGGCCGTGCCCGGCGGAGGTGACCGGGTGCTGCCCGTCGACCGGCTCGTCCTCGTCCTGGGACTCCGGCGAGAGCAGGGCGCGCAGCCCGTCCTCGGCGGCGATGGTGGTCACGAAGAACAGCTCATCCCCGCCGTCGATCACGTCATCACGGCTCGGCGTGATCGGGGCCTGGTCCCGCAGGATCGCTACCAGGGTGGAATCCTCGGGCCACTCGATGTCGCCCACCGTCAGGCCAATCACGTGCGAATCGTGGGGGACAGTAAACTCGACCAGCGATGACACGCCGGTTTGCAGGGTCAGCAGGCGGACCAGGTCGCCGATTTCCACCGCCTCCTCGACGAGGGCGGTCATCAGCTGCGGGGTGTTCACCGCGACGTCGACGCCCCAGGAATCATCGAACATCCAGTCGTTCTTGGGGTTGTTGACCCGGCCCACCGTCCGTCCGACGCCGAACTCGGTCTTGGCCAGCAGCGAGACCACCAGGTTGACCTTGTCGTCGCCGGTGGCGGAGACCACGACGTCGGCGTCTTCCAGTTTCGCGTCCTGCAGCGTGCTCAGTTCGCAGGCGTCGCCGACCAGCCAGTGGGCGCCGCGCAGGCCGCTGCGGCCGATCACCTCGGGCTTCAGGTCGATCAGGAGGATCTCGTGCTTGTGGGCCAGCAGTTCGCGCGCGATCGAGGAACCGACGCTTCCCGCCCCGACAATAACGACTTTCACTTAGGACTCCTTGGCGGGGGACTTGGCGAGAATGTGGGCGACTTCGCTGCTGCGGTCAACCCCGAGCATGGCGTGCACCGTGTCGCCGTCCTGGTACAGCGTGCCGGCCACGGGCAGCATGCCCTCGCCGAACCGGGTCAGGTACGCGACGCGGATGCCGGCGGCTTTTTCGATGGAGGTGACCGGGTGGCCGATCCATTCCGGATCCAGATCCACCTCGGCGAGCACGAGCCGGCCGGACGGATCCCGGAAGTCGCCGGCCAGGTGCTGTTCGGGCAGGATGCGCCGGAGTACCTGGTCCGCGCTCCAGCGCACGGCGGCGACCGTCGGGATGCCGAGGCGCTGGTAGATTTCCGCCCGGCCCGGGTCGTAGATCCTGGCGACAACGTGGGGGACGTGGAACGTTTCGCGCGCGACCCGGGTGGCCAGGATGTTGGAATTGTCACCGCTGGACACGGCGGCGAAGGCGTACGCTTCCGCGACGCCGGCCTGCTTGAGGGTCTCCCGGTCAAAGCCGACGCCGGTGACCTTGCGGCCGGTGAAGCCATTGCGGAGCCGCCGGAAGGCACGGTCGTCCTGGTCGATGATCGCCACGGAATGGCCGGCGTCCTCGAGCGTGTGGGCCAGGGTTGCCCCCACCCGGCCGCAACCCATGATCACGAAGTGCGCCACACGTGCCTCCTCAAGCTTTGATGTCTGCTGCTGGGTAAAACTCTACCGGCCCCCACAGCCCGCGCGGCCAGCCCCGGACGGCCCGCCGGCAGAGCTCCCGGCCGGCGCCCGGACGGCGGGGATCGGCGCCGTCATGACATCGCGTCCGAATCGGACTAGCTTTGTGTGGTGCCGACAATTTTCAATGCCGTGAAGCGGGTGCTGGTAGGCAGGCCGTTCCGGAACGACAGCCTGGCTCACACCCTTCTTCCCAAGCGGATCGCCCTGCCCGTTTTCGCCTCCGACGCGCTGTCCTCCGTGGCGTACGCACCGGACGAAATCCTCCTGACGCTGGCGCTGGCCGGCGTCAGTGCGGTGGCGTTCTCGCCCTGGGTGGGCCTGGCCGTCATGGTGGTGCTGCTGACCGTTGTCGCGTCCTACCGGCAAAACGTCCACGCGTACCCGTCCGGCGGCGGCGACTACGAGATCGCCAACGAAAACCTGGGCAAACATGCCGGGCTCACCGTTGCCTCCGCGCTGCTGGTCGACTACGTGCTGACCGTCGCCGTGTCGATGTCCTCCGCCGCGACCTACCTGACCTCGGCGGTGCCCTCGCTGCACGGCCAGCAGGCGATCATTGCCACGGTCGGCGTCGTGGTCCTGGCACTCGTGAATCTTCGCGGCATCAAGGAGGCAGGCAGTGTCTTCGCGGTGCCCACCTATATTTTTATGGCGTCCATCCTCGGCATGACGGCCGTCGGCGTCTTCCAGGCGGCCACCGGCCAGCTGGGGCAGGCGCCGTCGGCCGCTTTCACGATCATTCCCGCGCCCGGCTTCGACGAAGGACTGGTCGGACTCGCGGGTGCCTTCCTGCTGCTCCGGGCCTTCTCCTCCGGCGCCGCGGCCCTGACCGGCGTGGAAGCGATCAGCAACGGCGTGCCCAACTTCCAGAAGCCCAAGAGCAAAAACGCCGCCACCACGCTGCTGCTGCTCGGGGTCATCGCGGCCTCCATGCTGGCCGGCATCATCTACCTGGCCAACGCCACCATGGTGCACATCGTGCTGGACCCGGCAACCGAATTCCTGCTGGACGGCGAGCCGCTGCCCGAGGGCTACATCCAGAGCCCGGCGATCAGCCAGATCGCCGAGACCATCTTCGGCGCCGGATCCATCCCGTTCTACCTGGTTGTCGCCGCCACCGGCGTGATCCTCGTCTTTGCGTCCAACACGGCCTTCAACGGGTTCCCGGTGCTCGGCTCCATCCTGGCCCAGGACGGTTACCTGCCCCGCCAGCTGCGCACCCGCGGTGACCGGCTCGCGTTCAGCAACGGTGTCCTGGCCCTCGCCGCCGGCGCCCTGGTGCTGGTCATCGCGTTCAACGCCGATGTCACCAAGCTGATCCAGCTCTACATCGTGGGCGTCTTCATCTCCTTCACCCTCAGCCAGCTCGGCATGGTCCGGCACTGGGGCCGGGAGCTGAAACTCGCCAAAGACCCCGCCGTGAAACTGCGGATGCTCAAATCCCGCACCATCAACATGGTCGGTTTCGGCATGACCGCCCTGGTCCTGGTGATCGTCCTGATCACGAAATTCCAGCAGGGCGCCTGGATCGCACTGCTGGCCATGTTCGTGCTGTTCCTGATCATGTGGAGCATCCGGGCGCACTACGACAACGTGGCCAAGGAACTCGCCGTCGACGAGGACTCCTCGCCCCGCGCCCTGCCCTCCCGGGTGCACGCCGTGCTGCTCGTCTCACACGTCCGCAAGCCGGTGCTCCGGGCGCTGGCCTACGCCCGCGCATCCCGGCCCTCCCGGCTGGACGCCATCACGGTCGACATCAGCAACGAGGAGACCGAGCAGACGGTCGCGGACTGGGAGAAGCTGGAAATCCCGGTACCGTTGACAGTGCTGGCCAGTCCGTACCGCGAAACGGTGACGCCCATCATGGAATACATCAAGAACATGCGGCGCGATTCGCCCCGCGACCTGATTGTGGTCTATATCCCCGAGTACGTCGTGGGCAAGTGGTGGGAGCAACTGGTGCACAACCAGACCGCACTGCGCATCAAAACCCGGCTGCACTTCGAGCCGGGCGTCATGGTGGCCAGTGTGCCGTGGCAGCTGAAATCATCCGAAGAAGCCAAGAGACTGCAGGACACCCAATGAGTTCCGACACCCAAACGCAAGCCCATACCGAGTTAATCGTCGACGTCGGGCCGGTCGCCCACGGCGGGCACTGCGTTGCCCGGCATGAGGGACGTGTGGTGTTCGTCCGCCACGGCATCCCCGGCGAGAAGGTCCGGGTCCGCCTCACCGAGTCCGGTGCCGACGCCAAGTTCTGGCGCGGCGACGTCGTGGAAGTCCTGACGGCCTCCCCGGACCGGGTGGAGCACTTCTGGGACCTGGCCGATTCCGCGCGGTCCTGGTCGCACCGCCACCCGCCGGTGGGAGGCGCCGAACTCGGCCACATCACCCTCGGGCGCCAGCGCAGCCTCAAGGCCGAGGTGCTGGCCGAACAGCTGCGCCGCCTGGCCGGCGTCGACTTCCCGCTAACGGTGGAGGGCCCCGCGGACGCGGCGGGGGAGTCCGGAACGGGTCCGGCGGCGGGCCTCGCCTGGCGGACCCGCGCCGGCTTCGCAGTGACCCCGGCCGGAAAGCTCGGCATGCACGCGCACCGCTCCGACGTCGTCCTCCCGGTCCGGGAAATGCCCCTGGCCGTGGACGCCATCAACGCCCTCCGGCTCTGGGACATCGATCTCCAGGGCATCGAACGCATCGAGGTCGCCGCGCCGGCGAACGGCTCCCGCCCGCTCGTGCTGCTGGTCCCCGCCCCCGGAACCCGGGCCAAGCGGCTCAGCGCTGTCCTCGCCGAACTGCCCGAGGATGTCTCCGTCGCCAGCTTCGACCCGGTCAAGGGCGAGGTGCTGCGGCTGCGCGGCCGCACCTACGTGCAGGAGACCGCGTCCGGGCACGACTTCCGTGTCACCGGCGACGGTTTCTGGCAGATCCACCGGGACGCCCCGGACACCCTGGTGGGGGCCGTGACCGGTTTCCTGCGCGACGGCGGATTCCTCGAACCGGGCGCCGTGGTGGCGGACCTCTACGCCGGGGCCGGGCTGTTCACCGCGCCGCTGGCCGATGCCGTCGGGGAGACCGGGTCCGTGCTGTCCGTCGAGGGATCACCCGGCACCAGCCGTGACGCGCGGAAGAACCTGCATGACGCAGCCCAGGTGGAGATCGTGCAGGGCAAGGTGGAACGGGTGCTGCGCGAGAAAGCGCGCAAATTCGACGCCATCCTGCTGGACCCGCCCCGGGCCGGCGCCGGCAAAGCCGTCGTGAACCAGCTGGTCGGGGCCGGCCCCCGGGCCGTCGCCTATGTGTCCTGCGATCCGGCGTCGTTCGCCCGCGACGTGGGCTACTTCCAGCAGTCCGGGTGGGAACTGGCGGGGCTGCGGGCCTTTGACCTCTATCCGCATACTCATCACATGGAGACTGTGGCGCTACTGACTCCCCGGGGCTGAGGCCACTAGGATGGGCGGAGTAGTCCGACGTCGCGCTCCGTAATCACGGCTGACCTCCTGCACCACCCTGTACCGGTCCTTGGATGACAAGGCCCGGTGCTAGTTAGGGTGACCTAACTAGCAAGGGGTCTGCGGCGCGACAAAGATGAAACTGTTGCGAGAGGAGTCCTGCGATGAGCATTGTGGACAGCTTCGGTTCAAAAGGCAAACTTAATGTAGCCGGTACCGAATACGAAATTTTCCGGTTGAACTCCGTTGAAGGTGCAGAAAACCTTCCGTTCAG
>NZ_JBWZCG010000045.1:0-20595 GCF_059383415.1 Pseudarthrobacter sp. RHLT1-30-1 | reverse complement strand
GGTCCCTTTTGGGTGTTTGGTGGTGGGAGTGGGTTGTCCCCTCCCCCCCCCACAGGCCATCCTATCCAAGCCCGCGCCGGGAACTTCGGCAATGGGGAGCCCTCCACATTTGTGCCTGCGCAGGACTATCCTTTTGCCATGATCCAGCTTCCAGCCAGCTACCAGGAGTATCTCGCCGGCAAGAGCGAGAGTTTCATCAACACGGTCCGGCCGATCCTGATGCAGTCGGCGGCAGACAGGTCGCACGGGGTCCGGGTTTCCTACAACCCCGGCCCCACCGGCCACCAGGCGCACGTGGACGATTCGATCCCGTTCGGCACTGTCGTCGAGGACATCGACTGAGGGCCTAGTCCCGGGCCGCTGCCTTGTCCTGGTCCGCCAGGGCCAGGCCACCAGGGGCCAGGCCTTTCGGCGCTAGTCCCCCAGCAGGAGCCGCTGCGAGCGGGGTGCCAGGGTGTGTTCCAGCACGAGGCAGGCCGCCCCGACCGCGCCGACATCCTCGCCGACGCCGGTGCCGACCACCTCGATCTCATGGATCTTCCGGGTGGCGCTGCCTTCCCGGACGAGCTCCGGGATCCGTTCGAGGTAGCGCTGCGACAGGCAGGTCCAGAACGGTCCCCCGAAGACCACCCGGTCCACGTCCAGGACGTTGGTGACGGTGGAGACCGCCCGGGCAACAAGCACTGCGGAGCGGTCGATGATGTCCGTTGCCCTCGGGTCGCCGGCGCCGGCGGCGGCACACAGTTCGAGGAAACTCTCCTGCAGGGCGGGACCGGCGGCGTGTTCGAGTGGTCCGGCCAGCAAGCCGGCGTCGACGGCCTGGGCCACCAGCACCTGCGGAATGGAAGTTGATTTGATGCAGCCCCGCAGTCCGCAGTCGCAGGGTGCGCCGTCAGGGTCGACGATGATGTGCCCGATTTCGCCGGCGTTGCCCGAGGTGCCGCGCACGACTTCATCGTTCAGCACGATGCCGCAGCCGATTCCGGTGCCCATGTACATAAAGACGAAGCTGCCGGCGCCGCTCGGTCCGCCAGCCCAGGTCTCCGCCACGGCGGCACTCGTGACGTCCTTGTCGACGATGGTGGACAGGCCGGTGGCGGCCGCGAGGGCGTCGCGGAGCGGCACGCGGTCCCAGCCGAGCAGGAGCGGCGGGTCCACGACGGTGCCCTCCTCGAGATCGATCGGGCCAGGCGTGGCGATGCCCAGGCCTGCGATCCTGGCCGGGTCGACGCCGGAATCCGAGATGAGCTGCTTGATTTCTGCGGCGATGGTGTCGATGACGGCTCCGGCGTCGGTGCCGGCCGGGGTCTTGATCCGCGAGTGCTTGACGACGGCCCCGACCAGGTCCAGCACCACAAACGTTGTGACGGCGGGGTCCAGGTGGACGCCCACGGCGTACAGTCCGGTGGAATTGAGCCGGAGCATGGTCCGGGGTTTGCCCGGTCCGGTGCCTTCCTTGCCGGCCTCGTAGATGAGCTCCTGGTCCAGCAGCCGGCGGGAGATGTTGGAGATGGTCTGCGGGGACAGACCCACGATCTGGGCCAGCTCAACCCGGCTCAGCCCGGCCGGGGAACGCCGGATGGCGTCGAGGATCACCGTGAGGTTGAAATCCCCCATCCGGGGCAAATTGGTTCCGCGCCGCGGCGAGGGCTGGCGGATCTCAGACACTGATAACCCCTAAACGTCTTTGGCTGGGCACTGCTTATGTCAGAATCGTACGTTACGCCCACGTAAGCCACCCACGTGCGCCGCTTCACACTTCGGCGGATTTCCGGATGCTGGCGGTCACGGTGAATTTCGGGTTCCTGCCAACCTCCCGGGTCGGGCCGATCAGCCGCTGCAGCGCAGGCTGGTAGTGCAGGTGGCTGTTGAACACCGTCCACAGCTCCCCGCCGGGCGCGAGGACGCGTCCGGCCGCCTCGATGAGTTTGAGGCCGGCGCCGGCATGCACCGCCGCCCCGGTGTGGAAGGGCGGGTTCAGCAGGATCAGATCGGCATCCCCGGCCGGCAGCAGCTCCATGGCGTCGTCCTGGCGGACGGTGATCTGGTCGGCGAGCCCGTTGGCTTCCGCCGTCGCTTTGGCGGAATCGACGGCGGCCGCGGACTGGTCGGTGGCCGTGACGGGGGACCCCGGGTTGCTGCGGGCGTACATGGCGGCGAGGATCCCGGTGCCGCAGCCCAGATCGACGGCGTGCCGTGCGGCCGGCATCTGCGGCAGGAACTCGAGCAGGAACCGGGTGCCGATATCCAGCCCGGTGCCGGCGAACACGGCGCCGCGGGCGCAGACCGTCAGTCCCAGCTCGGTGTTGTGGTCGGTGACGGGGAATTTCGGCGGGCCATCGGCGGGCCGGGGACCGCGGGCCAGCAGGACCCGGGATTTTTGCCGGGCATGCTGGGGCTGGACCTCGCCGAAGTGGCGTTCGAGCACGGCGTTCATGCCCAGGCTCATGTGTTTGACCCGGCCGCCGGCCAGCAGCATCACGTCGGGGGCCGCGTGGCGGGCGACGGCGTCGGCAATCTCCTCCAGCTCCGCGAGGGACTTGGGCAGCTGGAGGAGCACCAGATTCGCCCCGGACAGCAGCCCGGCCCCGAGCGGCAGCTGGTCGAAGCCGGCCTCGATCCCGAGCGTCGCGGCGTTGCGGCGGAGGGCCCGCTCGCCGGTGATGAGGTCCTGGTGCACCCGGACCGGAGCGTTCCCGCCGCCGGAGGCGAGAGAGCCTAGGCCGAGCGCGATGGCGCCGAGGGTCAGCGCACCGTAGCGGTCCCCCACGACGGCGATGCTGCTGCCGGGCTGCAGGATGCCGGCAGCCAGCAGGTCGACGGCGGTGTCCAGCAGGAGCCTGTCGGTGGCGTCCCAGGCCTGCAGGTTGGCCGCTTCCACGTCGGGGTACCTGGACAGCCGGGAGAAGAGGGTTTCAAGAGTGTCGTCCGCCACGCGCGAGCTGCCGCCTTTTTGTGAGTCAGGGTGTTGGGGCCAGGAGGTTGCGGGCCCCTGCAAACTTATCCTGCTCCCCCAGGAAATGCATGATGCCGGCCACCGCGGTCCGGCCGGCGCGGTTGGCGCCGATGGTGGAGGAGGACGGCCCGTAGCCGACCAGGTGGACCCGCGGCTCGGCGGCGACCTGGGTGCCGTCCATGGCGATCCCGCCGCCGGGGCCGCGCAGGTGCAGCGGGGCGAGGTGTTCCAGCTCCGCCCGGAAGCCGGTGGCCCAGAGGATCACGTCGGCGGCCAGGAAGCTGCCGTCCGCCAGCCGCACTCCCCCGGGTTCGATGGCGCTGAACATGGGTCGGCGCTCCAGCGCGCCCCGGGCGGCGGCCGCGCGCAGCGCCGGGGTCCAGATCAGTCCGGTCACCGCGACGACGCTTTGCGGCGGCAGGCCCTGCCGGACGCGCTCCTCGACGAGGGCGACGGCGTCGTGCCCGGCCTGCCGGTCGAAGGCGGCGTCCCGCCAGACCGGTTCCCGGCGGGTAAACCAGCTGGTGCTGGTGATCTGGGAGATTTCGTCGAGCAGGCCGACGGCGGAGATGCCGCCGCCGACCACGATCACGTGCCGGCCGCGGAACTCCTCGGCGGAAACGTAGTCCGCGACATGCAGCTGCCGCCCGTGGAATGCAGCCTGGCCGGGGTAAATCGGCCAGAACGGGCGGGTCCAGGTCCCGGTGGCGCTGATGATGGCCCGGGCGGACCAGCCGCCGCGGGAGGTGCTGATCCGCAGCCGCCCGGCCGGATCGTTGTCGTCCCGGGAGACGGCGCGGACCTTGACAGGACGTTCGATGGCCAGTGCGAGCTGGTCCTCGTAGCCGCCGAAATAGCGGGTCAGGAAACTTGAGCTGGCTTCGGCCGGGTCGACGGCGGGCTGCGGGATGCCGGGCAGGTCGCTGATGCCGTTCACGGTGGCCATCAGGAGGCTCTTCCAGCGGTGGCGCCAGGCGCCTCCGGGCCCTTCTTCGGCGTCGAGGACGGTATAGGTCCTGGCCGGCGCGCCCGCGGGGGCAGGATCATCCGGTCCGGTCCCCGCCGGGACGAAGCCCCGGCGCTGCAGGTGGTAGGCGGCGGAGAGCCCCGCCTGGCCGGCGCCGATCACCACAACGTCGGCGGACCGGACCGGGCCGTCGATCCCTGTTGGCACGGGGGCTCAGATCTTCTTGACGACGCTGGATTTCAGCTGCATGGGCCCGACGCCGTCGACCTTGCAGTCGATGTCGTGGTCGCCGACGCCGTTGACGAGCCGGATGCCGCGGACTTTGGTGCCGACCTTGATGACGGTGGAACTGCCCTTGATTTTGAGATCCTTGATGACCGTCACGGTGTCCCCGTCGGCGAGGATGTTGCCGACGGCGTCCTTGATCGGCTTTGCTTCCTGGTCCGCGGACTCCGGCTCCGCGGCCGGCGACCACTCATGCGCGCACTCAGGGCAGACCAGGAGCGCCCCCATTTCGTAGGTGTACTCGCTGGAACATTCGGGGCACGGGGGCAGGGTCTCATTCACGTCCCCAATATTAGTCGAGCGGGGCCGGCCAGGGCCTGTGTGGCTGCATTGCTAAGCTGGCCCAACCCCAGCGAAGGCGGCATCACATGGCTCATCCCCCGGTTCGATCCGGCCGCGCTCAATCCGGCTGCGCGGACTCCCGGCTGCGCACGGGATTGCGAACTGCAGGCCGGCTGGTGCTTGGCGGATTCATTGTTCTGGCCGGCATCAGCCACCTCTGGTGGAGCCGGGAGGCGTTCTATGCGCAGGTGCCGGCCTGGCTTCCGCTGGACAAGGATTTTGTGGTGGTCGCTCGGGACTGGTGGAGATTGCCCTGGGCCTGAGCCTGCTGCTGCTCCGGCGGAGGCGGGTTGCCGTGGGCTGGATTGTTGCGGCCTTCTTCGTGGCAGTGTTCCCGGGCAACATCTCACAGTTCGCCACCGGAACGGATTCGTTCGGCCTCAATTCTGACCTGAGCCGCGGAGTACGCCTGCTCTTCCAGCCGCTGCTGGTGCTCTGGGCGCTGTGGTGTACGGGGGCCTGGGTGGCTTGGGCAGCCCGGCGGGAGAGCCGGCGCCGCGGCAGGTGACCCCTCCTGGCCTGGACACCGGACGGCGGTCTTCGTCGTCCGGGGCGCCTTTGGGCACGATTCCGGCCCTCGGGTCCGGCGGCGTGTTGGTGTCCAATTGCCCCCGGACCGCATCCGACGGGCGCAACGTTACCCGCAAAACAAAGGAGGCCCTGCTCAGTGAGCAGGACCTCTTCGGTGGAGCTG
Organism: Pseudarthrobacter sp. RHLT1-30-1; assembly: GCF_059383415.1. NCBI lineage: Bacteria > Bacillati > Actinomycetota > Actinomycetes > Micrococcales > Micrococcaceae > Pseudarthrobacter > Pseudarthrobacter sp. RHLT1-30-1. Next base: position 15,351 of record NZ_JBWZCG010000045.1, on the reverse strand, counting down.
AGGGGACTCGAACCCCTGACCCCCTGCATGCCATGCAGGTGCGCTACCAGCTGCGCCACAGCCCCGAATTTGCCGGGGGAATCCGTCCCGCTATGGACCGTCTTCCCTGAAGCAACCTGTTTATCTTAAACCACATTTCCGGTTCACGCTAATCGGCACGCCCGCCGGTGACAAAAGAGCCGGTTAGCAGCCAAAAGGGCCGGCACGCCGCTGATTTGAGGAACGGGACACTAATTCAGATCACAAAATGAGACCACAAAAAAATCCGCCGGAATCTTTCGATTCCGGCGGATATTCCGGTGGAGCTGAGGGGACTCGAACCCCTGACCCCCTGCATGCCATGCAGGTGCGCTACCAGCTGCGCCACAGCCCCGAATTTTCGTTGCTCCGACTCCGTCTGCTTGCGCTTTCGGCTCCGGCTCTTTGTCCGGATCTCTCCGAAGCAACTCAAATATCTTAGAACAGCCCGCTGGAAAATTCCAAATCGGGCATATTCTGCTTTTGCTCCTGGCTGCTACTCCGAATCGGCTGCAGCGGCGGCCTTCGCCGAGGTGTCGTCGCCGAGCTCCAGGTCCACGACCGGGCAGTCCTTCCAGAGACGTTCCAGGGCGTAGAAGACGCGGTCTTCCTCGTGCTGGACGTGGATGACGATGTCGCCGTAGTCGAGCAGGACCCAGCGGCCGCCGGAGCGCCCTTCACGGCGGATCGGCTTGAGCTCGAACTTGGAGAGCTCGTCCTCAATGCCGTCGACGATGGCGTTGACCTGGCGCTCGGACGGTGCCGACGCGATCAGGAAGATGTCGGCCAGGGCCAGCCGCTCGCTGACGTCCATCGCGATGATGTCCTCGGCGAGTTTCTCCGCGGCAGCTCGGGCTGCGTGGCGGGCTGTGGCGATGGATGATTCTGTTGCAGTCACGGGACTCCTTGTTGGGGTGAAAAGCTTGTGTTGTGAAAATGCGTGGAGCGGCCTGCTGACAGGACAGCGCGGCCGGAATGGAGCTGACTAGCCGGAGAGGCCGGTGATGATCAGCGTGATGCCGGCGATCAGCGCGATCAGGCCCAGGGCCAGCACCGCCAGCTGTACGAGTCGAAGGCGGCGCGCCCGGCCGAGGCCTGCCGTGGCCGCGTCCAGGGGGTCGAGCCCGTAGGCGGAATTCGCTGCGACAGGGCCCCTGCCGGTGAAGTCTTCTTCTGACAAGGCTGGGGCGTTGGCAGCGCTTGGCCGGGTTGTCGCCTCACCTGCGGTTGCCGTGGCAGTTCCGCCGGGTGCGGCGGCGTTGGCAGCGGCTTCGGCCCGGGCCAGCACTCCGGCGCGGCCGGCGCTTGAACCATCACCGCGCTGGCGGAAAGGCGCCGGACGCCGGTTGCCCGACTTCCGCGCGGGCTCCACCCGGGGACCCGGGTGGGTGACGACCGGTACGTAGGACGTGGCAGGGCGCTTGAGGACGGGCCGCTCCACGCCGGGGACCTGGACGAACTCCAGGGGTGTGACCATGGCCAGGTTGTTGGCCGTGGTGGGATCATTCCGCGTTGGTTCCGGTGTGCTGTTCTGCTCGGCCAGCTTCTGCTTCGCGGCGGCCCGCCGGTTCAGCACGGCGGCCCGTTCGGCCAGGGCGATCTGCTCCGCCAGCACGTCGGGGTCCACGGCGTCGGGGTCGGTTGCGTTGATATGCTCCATTTTGGCCAGCTGGTTCTTGGCCTGCTCGGCCAGGAGTTCCCTCGCGGCCAGGGCCTGTTCCACGGTCATTCCCTCGGGAGCCTGACCGCCGCGGCGGTCGGGACCTGCGTCGGCCTTCTGAACGGTGCCGGGCGCACGAGTGTTGGCCTTCTGCCCGGCGACGCTGGCGCCGGCGGCGGGAGCCGTGGCGCCCGGAGCGGGCTCCACCCCGGGTTGGGTACCGGGGCCCTTGCCGGGCCGGGGCACGATAGGGGTTGCGCGGGTCCGCGGCGAGGCGGGAACGATCAGGTTGGCGGAGGTTGCCGGGGCAGTTTCGGCGGCCAACTGCAGCAGCCGCAGCTGGCGCCGGGTGAGCGGCCCGCCGCCGGCCAGATTGCCCTCTTTTTCGGCAAGTTCCTTGATGGTGCGCAAGCTGGCGCGGTCCCGGGCGCGGACCTGTGAAGACCGCTCGGCGCCTGTGGTGCTGCGGATGGAGTCCACGGGACCGGGAATTCGACGGCGGCCGGTCACTTCTGACTCTGCCGGCTCGTCTGGCTTCACGGGGTGGGGCAGCGGCGGAGCGGCGGCGGGCGGCGGGCTGGCAGGGTTTTTCGAGGCCGGGCGATCGGAGGCAGGGCGAACCGCACCGGGACCCGGCCTACCGGCGTCCTGGTTCGCTTCCAGGCGTTCGTCTCTGGCCTGCCGCAGTTCGCGGCGGCTGCGGATCGGTGGCTGTTCCTGACTCATGGCAAACTCATTCGGTGCTGGCGGGTTGGGCTATCTCGGTGCTGCGATCATAGCGTGCGGCGCCATTGCCGGCGGAGGTGTCCCCGGCGTCCGGGTCGCCGCCGTAAAGTCGGTATTTGGCGATGTACTGGACCACGCCGTCGGGGACGAGGTACCAGACGGGGTTCCCGTCCGCCACCCGGGTGCGGCAGTCGGTCGAGGAGATCGCCATGGCGGGAACCTCGAGCAGGCTGACGTCCTTCCGGCCCATTCCGTCCAGGACGTGGCCGGGACGGGTGACGCCGACAAAGTGCGCGAGGGACCACAGCTCGTCGATGTCCTTCCAGGACAGAATCTGCGCCAGGGCGTCGGCTCCGGTAATGAAGAACAGGTCCGCCTCGGGACGCAGCGTATGCAGGTCCCGGAGCGTGTCAATCGTGTACGTTGGCCCGGGCCGGTCCACATCCACGCGGCTGACGGTGAAGCGCGGGTTTGAGGCTGTCGCAATGACGGTCATGAGGTACCGGTGCTCGGCCTCGCTGACCTTTTTGCTCATCTTCTGCCACGGCTGGCCAGTAGGCACGAAGACCACTTCGTCCAGGTCGAACTTGGCCGCGACCTCGCTGGCCGCGACAAGGTGGCCGTGGTGGATGGGATCGAACGTGCCACCCATCACACCCAGACGCAGGCGGCGCTGGGCGCCGCGCTGCGTCACGGTGGCGGAAATATTAGTGCCCTTGGCCGTGGTCGTGCTTGTTGGGGTGCTGGCGGTGCGGGTCGGCATGCTCCTCGACGGCTTCGTGGCGCCTGCCCAGGTTGCCGTAGGACAGCGTAACGAACAGCAGGACCATCAGGATCGCGAATATTGTGCCACCCACCACCAGCGGGGGCGCGATAAGCGGAGCGAGTTCCTCGTGGCCTGTTCCGCCGGCGGCGGCGACGATTGTGGCGATCTGCTGCGACAGCATGTTCTCCCCTAGTGAGTTCAAGAAGTGATGACGGCGGGTATCCCCGCCGTTCCGGAGTTCTGTTCCATGTTACAGCGTTACTAGGCCCTGATCTGGCCCTCGCCCTGGACGATCCACTTGGTGGTGGTCAGTTCGGTCAATCCCATCGGCCCGCGGGCGTGCAGCTTCTGGGTGGAGATCCCGACCTCGGCACCCAGTCCCAGTTCGCCGCCGTCCGTGAAGCGGGTGGACGCGTTCACGATCACGGCGGCGGAATCAACTTCCGCAATGAACCGCTCGGCGTTGCCGAGGTCGTTGGTCAGGATGGCTTCGGTGTGGCCGGTGGACCAGGTGCGGATGTGCTTGACGGCGTCGTCCAGGCTGTCCACCATTGCCACGGCGAGGTCCAGGTCCATGTATTCGGTGGCCCAGTCCTCCTCGGTGGCGGGGACCGACTCGACCGAGGCCGGCAGCGCGGCGCGGATCCTCGCGTCGGTGTGCAGGGTGACACCGGCGGCACGCAGGGCCGCAGCGACGGCCGGCAGCACCCTCGAGCCGGAGTGGACCAGCAGGGTTTCGACGGTATTGCACACGCTCGGCCGCTGGGTCTTGGCGTTCAGCAGGATCTCCACGGCCATTTCCTCGTTCGCGGAGGCGTCGATGAAGATGTGCACGTTGCCCTCACCGGTCTCAATCACGGGGACTTTGGCGTTGGTCACGACGGACTGGATCAGCTCCCGGCCGCCGCGGGGAATCAGGACGTCGACCCGCCCGCGGGCGCGCATCAGGGCGTTGGCCCCTTCCCGGCCGTACTGGTCGACGCTCTGCACGGCATCAGCGGGCAGTCCCACCGAATCGAGGGCATCGCGGAGCACAGTGACCAGCGCGGCGTTGGTGGCTGCGGCGGCAGTTCCACCGCGCAGGATAACGGCGTTGCCGCTCTTCAGGCCGAGCCCGGCGATGTCCACAGTGACGTTGGGGCGCGCCTCGTAGATTGCGGCAACGACACCCATGGGCACGTTGATCTGGCGCAGCCGCAATCCGTTGGGGAGGGTCTGGCCGCGCACCACGTTGCCGACCGGATCCGGCAGGTTGGCGAGGTTCTCCAGGGCGGCGGCGAGGCTCTGGATGCGGGGGCCGGTGAGGGTCAGCCGGTCCAGCAGGGCAGCGGACGTACCGTTGGCTTTGCCGGCAGCGACATCCTTGGCGTTCGCGGCGAGGATCTGGGCCTTGCGCTCCAGCAGTGCGGCCGCGATGGCGCGCAGCCCGCGGTCCTTCCAGGCCCGGTTGGCGCGGGCCATCCTGCGGGCGGCCTGACGCGAGCGGTCGGCGATCGCGTGGACGGCAGCCTCGACGTCGGCTGCGCCGGTTTCCGCTGAGCCGGTTTCCGGGGCCGTTTCCGGGCCGGCCTCACGGCTGCGGTCCGCCGCCCCGGCCGCGGGGAGCAGACCAGTGGCGAAGAGCTTGTCGGCGAGCACGGCGGAGCGGGGGGTCAGGGCCTCAGTCATGCTTCCAGTTTAGGCGAGCGGGACGCTCAGACCAGCACCAGATCGTCAACATGAACAACCACACGGTCATATCCGCGTCCGAGCGCCTTGCCCAGCTCCCGCGTGGAGCGGCCCAGCATCTGCGGCAGTTCGGCAGCGCCGTAATTGACCAGGCCGCGGGCAATCACCGTCCCGTCGGGTGCGACCATCTCCACGGCGTCGCCGGCCTCGAAGTGTCCGTGCACGGCGGAAATGCCGGCCGGAAGCAGCGAGGTGTGGCGGTCGCGGACGGCCGCGACCGCGCCGTCGTCGAGCACCAGGGTGCCTTCCACGGAGGCGAGGTGCGCCAGCCAGAGCAGCCGGACCGGTTTGCGGGAGCCGTTGATGGAGAACCAGGTGCCGACATCCTGGCCCGCAAGGGCGGCGGCGGCGTTCCCGGTGGAGGTGACGAGGGCGGGGATACCGGAGCCGGCGGCGATGGTCGCCGCTTCGACCTTCGTGACCATTCCCCCGGTGCCGGTGCCCGCTTTGCCGGTGCGTCCGATGGTGACACCCTCAAGATCCTGCGGACCCGTCACATGGGCGATCCGCCGGGCGCCGTGCGCGGGCGGCCCGTCATAGAGCGAGTCGACGTCGGAGAGCAGCACGAGCGCGTCGGCGCGGACCAGGTGGGCCACCAGGGCAGCGAGCCGGTCGTTGTCACCGAAACGGATCTCGTGCGTGGCGACAGTGTCGTTTTCGTTGACGACGGGCACGACCCCGAGGTTGAGCAGCCGGTCGAGGGCGCGCAGGGCGTTGGTGTGCTGGCTGCGGCGCATGAAGTCCTCGGCGGTGAGGAGCACCTGGCTGACGGTGACGCCGTGGGCGCCGAAAGCGTGTGTGTAGCGGGCCATCAGCAGGCCCTGGCCCACGCTCGCGGCCGCCTGCTGGGTGGCGAGGTCGCGGGGGCGCTTCGCGAGGCCCAGCGGGGCGAGCCCGGCGGCGATCGCGCCGGAGGACACCAGGATGATCTCGGTGCCGGCGTTGCGCTTGTGCGCGAGGGCGTCGGCGAGGTCGGTCAGGGCTTCCTCGGAGATGCCGCCCTTGATCGAGGTCAGCGAGGACGAGCCGACCTTGACCACGATCCGGCGGGCTCCGGAGAGCACGGACCGGTCCGGCGGCGGGGTGTCCGCGGCCGGGCGGTGCTCCGGGAGGACCGCCGCGGCGGGGGCCGCCGTTTCAGCAACAGCCGCGGCAGGCACAGTGACGGCTTTACTCGTCATCTGTTTCGCCCAGTCCACTCTCCTTGAGCGGCTTGGCGACCCTGCGGCTGCTGACGGATTCGGTCCAGATGCCGGCCTTGCGCTCGGCTTCGAGTTCGGCGCGGGCCGCGGCCTTGGCCTCGCGGCGTTCGACCTGCTCGTCGCGCTTCTGCCCGCGGGTGGGCCGGTCGCCAATGTCGGCGAAGCGCACGTCGGTGCCGCGCGGTGCGGCCAGCAGTTCGGCGCCGGCCATCATGGTCGGCTCCCAGTCGAAGACAACACCGTCGTCCTCGCCGATAACAACCATGTCGCCGGGCTTGGCGCCCTGCTTGAAGAGTTCATTTTCGACGCCGAGCTTCGCCAGGCGGTCGGCGAGGTAGCCGATGGCTTCCTCGTTGGTGAAGTCGGTCTGCTTGACCCAGCGCACCGGCTTGTCGCCCAGTACGCGGAACAGCGGCTCCAGGTTCTTCTCTTCGCGGCGGATCTTGAAGCCGGATTCGTTGACCGCGCGGGGCTTGAGCACCGGTGCGTGCACCTTCGGCGGGGCAGCGGCGACGGCGTCGCGGGCAGCCTGGACGATCTCGCCCATGGCGAAGCCCAGCTGGCGGAGGCCCTCGTGGCTGGTCGCGGAGATCTCGAAGACCTTATAGCCGCGGGATTCCAGTTCCGGGCGCACGAATTCGGCCATGTCCTTGCCGTCCGGCAGGTCCACCTTGTTCAGGGCGATGAGGCGCGGGCGGTGGTTCAGCGGGACGACTTCGCCGTCGGAGCCCGCGAAGCTCATGTCCACGACGTACTTTTCCAGCTCGGCCTCGATGACGGCGAGGTCCGAGAGCGGGTCGCGGTCCGATTCGAGGGTTCCGCAGTCCAGGACGTGCACCAGGGCGGCGCAGCGCTCGACGTGGCGCAGGAAGTAGTGGCCGAGGCCCTTGCCTTCGCTGGCGCCCTCGATCAGGCCGGGGACATCGGCGATGGTGAATCGCACCTCGCCGGCCTGGACCACCCCGAGGTTGGGGATCAGGGTGGTGAAGGGGTAGTCGGCGATCTTGGGCCGCGCGGCGGACATCGCGGCGATCAGGCTGGACTTGCCGGCGGACGGGAAGCCGACCAGGGCGATATCGGCAATGGACTTCAGTTCCAGGACGACGTCGGCGGCGTCGCCTTCGATGCCGAGGAGGGCGAAGCCGGGCGCGCGGCGCTTCTGCGAGGAGAGCGAGGCGTTGCCCAGCCCGCCGATGCCGCCGGCGGCCGCAATGTATTCGGTGCCTTCACCCACGAGGTCAGCGAGGACCCGGCCGTCCTTGGTCTTGACCACGGTGCCCTCGGGAACCGGGAGGATCAGGGTCTCGCCGTGCTTGCCGCCGCGCCAGTCACCCATGCCGGGGCCGCCGTTGGTGGCGTGGCGGTGCGGGGCGTGGTGGTAGTCCAGCAGGGTGGTGGTCTGCGGGTCGACACGGAGGATGACGTCGCCGCCGTTGCCGCCATTGCCGCCGTCGGGACCGCCGAGCGGCTTGAACTTCTCGCGGTGAACGGAGACACAGCCGTGGCCGCCGGTACCGCCGGATACGTGCAGTACTACCCGGTCTACAAAGCTCGCCACGTGGATCTCCTCAGTGCTGTTCCCCGGGCCTCAAAGACGCCCAGGATGATTGTAATGCGGTTAAAACACCGGTGGAGCGGACCTAATGGCCCGCCCCACCGTTTTAAGACTTGTTGTTACTCTGCAGCTGCAGCAGTCACAATGTTCACGACGCGACGACCGCGGCGGGTGCCGAACTCGACAGCGCCGGGGGTCAGTGCGAACAGGGTGTCGTCGCCGCCGCGGCCAACGCCGGCGCCCGGGTGGAAGTGGGTGCCACGCTGGCGGACGATGATCTCGCCTGCGGAAACTACCTGGCCGCCGAAGCGCTTGACGCCGAGGTACTGGGCGTTCGAGTCACGACCGTTGCGAGTGGAACTCGCGCCTTTTTTATGTGCCATTTGGAAATGCCTGCCTTAAATTCTGGGGAACCTGCTGAAGACCTGAACAGTAACGAGTAGTTACTTGATACCGGTGATCTTGACCTTGGTCAATTCCTGACGGTGACCCTGGCGCTTCTTGTAACCGGTCTTGTTCTTGAACTTCTGGATGACGATCTTGGGACCGCGAAGGTCCTCAAGGATCTCAGCCGTAACCTTTACCTTGGCCAGGTCCGTAGCTGCAGACGTGACCTTGTCACCATCCACCAGGAGCAGTGCGGGCAACTCAAAGGTGCTGCCGGCTCCACCGGGGACGCGGTTCAGGGTAACGAAGTCTCCAACGGAAACCTTCTCTTGGCGGCCGCCTGCGCGGACAATCGCGTACACCACTGGGGAACTCACTTCTCTCGACGTTTATTACTAGATTTGCGTGCGGAACCTGGGTCCAAAGTTTCTGGTCCGGCTCACGCTGTGCCTCTACGCCGGTGGGTTCCCCGGGGGGACCCATGAGCTATCCCGTGGACAATCGCACTCGAAATCGAGTGGAGCGTCCTCAAGGTCATAACCCAAGTGTTGGCGTAAGCACCGAAGATCTAGACTACGCTAATTTTGCCTTCGGCCGCAAATGAGGCTGGTTCCGACGTGAAATACGTGGTAGGCGCCACTCTGTATGGACAGAGCCTGCCGTAACGAGTTCCGGAACCGTGCCCACCTATCGTACAGGCTCCGCGGACCCCCGCCGTCAGGCGTGCAGCCGCGGCGCGTCGAAGAAGTCGACCTCGTAGCGGGCGGACTGCCGGAAGGCCCGGGTCATGGCGTCCCGTTCCCCGGCCGACGCCGCCCGGGCCGCGGCGTCGGTGTAGGCGATTGCCTGCCGGGTGGCGGCGGCGAACTCCGCATCGGCATAGGTGCGCAGCCACACCGCGTAGGGATGCGCGTCCGGCGCGCCTGCTGCGAGGAACTGCGCGTGCAGGCTCTCCCCCAACTCGGCGTAGAGCCAGAAGCACGGCAGCACGGCGGCCACCAGCACGCCGTAGCTGCCGGCCGAGGCGGCCAGCAGATGGTCCAGGTAGGACCGGGTGACCGGCCCGGGGGTCACCCCGGCGGTGCGGGTGCCCAGCCAGGTCCGGTGCAGCTCGGATTCCACTTCGAGGCAGTTCTGCGCGGAGCGGAGCCAGAAGAGCTGTTCGGCCTCGGTAGGTGCGATGGCTGCGGCCCGGGCCAGGACCCGGGAATAGCCGTTCAGGTACAGGGCGTCCTGGCTGAGGTAGTAGGCGAAATCCCGCTCCGGCAGCGACCCGTCGGCCAGGCCCCTGATGAAGTCCAGCCCGTGGATCGCGGCCAGGTCGCCGGTGGCGGCGTCCCGCAGCGCGGCGGCAAATTCACCCTGGGCCGGTACCCGGCCGGCGCCGGAGTGATCTTCGGTCTGCTGCTGGACGTGGTGGAAGTGGTGCACCGGGCCGTTGCCGGTGCCTACGTCGAGCCGGTCGGAGGTGCGCAGGGCCTCCCGGAGCCAGGGCTTGACCTCGCGGAGCGCGGCCTCCCAGTCCCCCGTGCCGGCCTGTCCGATGATTCTGGCCTGCACCGTGGCGATCGCCGAGGACAGCGAGCAGCCGGTGCCGTGGCTGTTGCGGGTGGGCACGCGCTCCCCCGGCACCACAATGAGGTCCCGGGCCAGGAGCCCCCCGGTGTTGATCAGCGCGTCCGGGCAGCCGGCGCCGTCGGGATCTCCGGTCCCGCCGCCGCCGGGGAGCCGGCCGCCGTCGAGGTGGCCGCCGCCGCCGGGGAGCCGGCCGCCGTCGAGGTGGCCGCCCTTCACCAGGACCGTGGTGCCGGTCTGGGCGGCGAGCCGCTTGCCCTGTTCCAGTGCCCCGGCCCAGTCCTCGGCGACCGTCTCCCGGAGCAGGATGGCGAGTTCGGCGAGGTTGGGCGTGAGCAGGTCCGCGTACGGCAACAGCGCGTGCAGGGCCGCCTCCGCGGATTCCTGCAGCAGCCGGTCGCCGCTGGTCGCCACCATCACGGGATCCAGGACCACGACGCCGGGGCGGGACTTCGCCAGCCAGCCGCGGACGGCGTCGATCACGGAGGCATCCCCCAGCATCCCGATCTTGACGGCGTCGATGCTGATGTCCTGGCTGAGGGCGTCGAGCTGGGCGGTCAGGAAGTCCGCCGGCGGGACGTGCACGGCGCTGACGCCGCGGGTGTTCTGCGCGGTCAGGGCGGTGATCGCTGCCATGCCGTAGCCACCATGCGCGGCAATGCTTTTGAGGTCGGCCTGGATGCCTGCGCCGCCGGAGGGATCGGAGCCGGCGATCGCCAGCACCCTTGGGATCCGCGATACGGGCGCGGCAGGGGCGGGCGGGAGAAACGATGGGGCGGCGGTCATAAGAGACATCCCTTCGCCGGTGCTAACCGGACAGGTTCAACGGGTTTGGATCTCAGCCGGCTCGATGCGGCACCCCGTGTCAGGATCCAGCCTAGCCGGGTCCGTTAACGAAGCCGCGGGCACGGCCCGAACCTGGCGTATTGCTACGCGGTCCGGACCGCACCCGCGGCCTGGTTGAACTGTTTCTGCCGTTAGAGCTCGGAAGCCGGCACGCCGACACCGAGGATGATCGGCTCGCTCGCGGCAGGCTTGGCGGCCGGCAGTGCTGCCGGGACCTTGGCCTCGTGCACCGAGACGGGCGCGGCCTGCGGGGTTTCCCTCCGCTGTTCCACCGAGGTCTCGTTCGCTGCGCCCTGGGCGCGGCTGGCGCTCCGGTTGCGGCGGCCGCGGCGGGCACGGGAGGTGCCGCCCGCGGTGTCTGCCTCGGTCTGGGAACCCGGGGCCTGGGCGCGTCCCGGGCCGGTGCCGCCGGCGCGCGCCGGAGCTGCCGCTGCGGTCCGGGCGGCCGGGGCTGCCTTCGCCGCCGGCTCCGGGGCTGCTGCCGGGGCTGCTCCGGTGGCTGCGGCCTCCGGGGCCGCCTCGGTTTCACCCAGGTGGGCGAAGGCCTCGGTCAGCAGGTCCAGGGTGAGGGCGGGGGCACTCGCCTGGTCGGCGTGCTCGACGAAGGGCAGGGCGACCTGCTCACCGCCGAACGTCAGCACGGCGGCAGGGCGGCCGGCTGCCTCCTCCGACGCGGCCAGCTCGACCACTGCATCGACGGCGGCCTGGCGGGTCCGGGCATCGACAGCGGTGGCTGTCTCGCCGTCGTGCAGGTGCGCGGCGTGCGCCGCAGCGGCGATGTTCGCCAGCGCGGCGCGGGTTGCCTCCGCCTTGGCGTGGCGCTCGGCCTCGGTGGGCTCCGGGTGGACTGCTGCCGGGACGGACTGCTCGTCCGTGCCCTGGCCGCCCCTGCCGCGGCGTCGGCTCTTGCGTTCGGTACGTTCGGTGCGTGCGGCGGCGGGCTGGTGCTCGGTCCGCGGGACGTGGTGCTCTGCGGCCACCACGTTGGCGCGGCGGTGCTCCACGGGCTCGTCGTGGGTGACGATGCCGCGGCCGTCGCAGGTTTCGCACTGCTCGCCGAAGACTTCCAGCAGGCCGGTGCCCATCCGCTTGCGCGTCATCTGCACGAGGCCCAGTGAGGTCACCTCGGCGACCTGGTGCTTGGTCCGGTCCCGGCCCAGGCATTCGACCATGCGGCGCAGCACGAGGTCGCGGTTGGATTCGAGCACCATGTCGATGAAGTCGATGACGATGATCCCGCCGATGTCGCGGAGCCGGAGCTGCCGGACGACTTCCTCGGCTGCTTCGAGGTTGTTCTTGGTGACGGTTTCCTCAAGGTTTCCGCCGCTGCCGGTGAATTTGCCGGTGTTGACGTCCACGACGGTCATGGCTTCGGTGCGGTCGATCACGAGGGAGCCGCCGGAGGGCAGGAAGACCTTGCGGTCCAGGGCCTTGTGGATCTGCTCGTCGATGCGCCAGGCCGCGAAGATGTCCGTGTCCTTGGTCCACTTCTCCAGCCGGCCGACGAGGTCGGGCGCCACGTAGGTGACGTAGGCCTCGATGGTGTCCCACGCCTCCTCGCCGGAGACGATCAGCTTGGAGAAGTCCTCGTTGAAGACGTCACGGACCACCTTGATGGTCAGATCGGGTTCGCCGTAGAGCAGTTCGGGGGCGAGGATCTTGGTGGAGGTCGACTGGCCTTCGATGCCTTCCCACTGGGCGCGGAGTCGGTTGATGTCGTGCGTGAGCTCTTCCTCGGACGCACCCTCGGCCGCGGTGCGGACAATGACGCCGGCGTGTTCCGGCAGCCGGTCCTTGAGGATCCGCTTCAGCCGGTTGCGCTCGACGTCGGGCAGCTTGCGGGAAATGCCGGTCATGGAGCCGCCGGGTACGTACACGAGGTAGCGGCCCGGCAGTGAGATCTGGCTCGTGAGGCGGGCACCCTTGTGGCCGACCGGGTCCTTGGTGACCTGGACCAGCACGGAGTCTCCGGACTTCAGCGCGTTTTCGATCCGGCGCTGCTTGCCCTCCAGGTTGACGGACTCCCAGTTGACTTCACCGGCGTAGAGCACGGCGTTGCGGCCGCGTCCGATGTCAACGAAGGCGGCTTCCATCGACGGCAGCACGTTCTGGACCTTGCCCAGGTAGACGTTGCCGATCAGGGAATCCTGCTGGGTCTTGGACACGAAATGCTCGGCCAGGACGCCGTCCTCGAGGACGCCGATCTGGATTCTGTCGTCGCGCTGGCGGACGATCATCTGGCGGTCGACCGATTCGCGCCGGGCCAGGAACTCAGCCTCGGTAATCACGGTGCGGCGGCGGCCGGTGTCGCGGGATTCGCGGCGGCGCTGCTTCTTCGCCTCAAGCCGGGTGGAGCCCTTCAGGGACGTGACGCGGTTGTTGACCGGCGCCTCGGTAGCCGCACGGGGTGCCCGGACACGGGTCACCGTGTTGGGCGGATCGTCGTCTTCCCCGCCGGTCAGTTCCAGGTCCTGCTCACCACGGCGGCGGCGACGGCGACGGCGCGAGGTCACGCCGTCCTCGAGCGGCTCCTCGGAACCGTCCTCTTCTTCGTCTCCCGCGGCTTCGGAGTCGTTTCCGGCCCCGGCCTCGGTGTCAGTTCCGCGGCCGGTGCGGCCGCGGCGGCCGCGGCTGCGGCGCCGACGGCGGCTGCCGGCGTCTTCGCCGTCCTCACCGTCTTCTTCTTCGTCGTCAGTTTCTGCCACGGCTGCTGCGGACGCTGCGGCGGGGGCCGGGCGCACGACGGCGGTCAGGTCGGGAGCCTGGAAGATCATCGAGGACAGCGCGCCGGGCTCGAGGAAGAGCGAGGCGGCGGAGCGTGCTTCGGCGGCCGCGGGGGCTCCTGTTGCTTCGGTTACTGCGGGGGCTTCGGCGGGGGCTTCTGTTGCTTCGGTTACTGCGGGGGCTTCGGCGGGGGCTTCTGTTGCTTCAGTTGCCTCGGCTGCCGGGCCCGCGGACGGGGCGGTGCGGCCGGTCCGGCCGGTGCGTGTGCTGCGGGAGGTACGGGCGCTGCGGGCGGGGGCAGTGTCAACGGCGGCGGGTGCCTCCGGCGCTTCTGCCGGGGCGGCCGCGGAGGCTTCCTCTGCCGCGGTCTGGGCGGTCGGGGCCGCCGCGGGGGCTCCTGCCTTGGCGCGGCCCACGCGGCGCCGGATCGGCTTCTCAACTGGCGCCTCAGCGCCCACTGCCGAAGTCTCAACTGCCGGGGTCACGGCGGTGGGAGTTTCGGCTGCGTCGTCAGCGAACGCAGGAAGGGGTGCGGCCGGTTCGGCGACCTTGCGGGCCCGGGACCGGCGGGCGGGTGCCTTGGCCTTGGCTTCAGCGGCCGGGGCCTCCGCGCCCTCGGCGGGAACCGCTGCGTCTGCTGCTGTTCCGGTTACTGCAGCTGCTGCGTCTGCGACGGCGTCTGCTTCAATTGCGGTACCTGCGTCCGCTGCGGCGCCGGTCTTCGGCAGCGCCTTGCGGCGGGCCCGGACCGGCCGCTTCGGCGGCGTGGCTGCAGCTGTTGCCGTTTCTCCGGCCGCTTCGTTCGTGACAAGCGCGTCTTCGTTGCCTGTTACAACCTGGTCATTATCCATATGTGGCGACACTCCTGCCCCTGACGTGCCGCCACATCCGGCACCCGTTGGGGCAAATATTTGTCAACACCCGCAGGCATTGACAGAAGTCAATTGGATACCCTCAGGTTCGCACCGGCAGTGGGGTGCGGCAGCCCTGGAGGGCCGGCGGAATTGTTCTGAAACCCGTTGATCTACACGCCACAACCAGGTGCCGTCCAATGGCATTGCGGGACAGCCCGGATCAGAGGATCCGCAGCTCCCTGCTCATCATTGGCGGTCTTGGGAACAAAGTCGCCGGACCGGAATCCGGATGTGGATCGGGTTCCAGCCACGATCATTGTCTCACATGACCTGTCAAAGCAGGCGTAAGCAAGTCATCCGGCTCACACCGTGTGCCGAATGACTGGTGAGGGCCGACGCTTCCCGGGCTTCCTTCAGTCTCCGGCGATAGAATCGGACCAGTTGCACCCGACCCGAAGGACATCGATTTCATGCCCAGCATCTCCAGTGCCACCGGCGAGGCCGCCGTGCAGCAGCAGCACGTCTCCAGTACGTCCACTCCGGAACGTCCGCTGCCTCCGATGACCCGCGACCGCCCGTTCGCGTGGCTCCTGCTGATCACCGGCGTCGTCGGCTGGCTTGCCTCCGGGACCCTGGTGCTGGAAAAGCTGGAGGTCCTCAAGGATCCCAGCCACGTGACCGTGTGCGACGTGAACCCGTGGATCTCCTGCGGCCAGGTTATGCAGACGTGGCAGGGGTCGGTGTTCGGCTTCCCCAACATGTTCATGGGCATCGTGGCGTTCGCGGTTATTATCACCACAGCGATGGGCATATTTGCGGGGGCTACGTTTGCCCGCTGGTACTGGCTGGGCCTGCAGGCCGGCGTGACCCTGGGCTTCGCCTTCGTGGTGTGGCTGTGGTCGCAGGCGCTGTACTCCATCCACATCCTGTGCCCGTTCTGCATGGTGGTCTGGGGTGCGATGATCCCGCTGTTCGTCTGGGTCACCGTCCGCAACGTGACCCACGGCGTGATCCCGCTTCCGGCGGGCCCCACCAGGATCCTGGGCGACTCCGGCTGGATCATCACCGCACTGCTCTACGTCGCCGTGGTCGCCACCATCTTCTTTGCCTTCATCCAGGTCTTCATCGGTACATCCGGCTACTAAACGCACCTCCGCGCCGCATAACCCTTCCCGCCGCATGTCCCTCCCCACAACCGCCGCTCAAACGCCGCCGAGGTGAAAGTTAAGGGCCATGGTTTTTTTGAACATGGGTCTTCACTGTTCCCCCGGTGGGGGGGGGGGTGGCGGGGGGGGGGGGGTGGGTGGTCC
>NZ_JBWZCG010000044.1:0-22632 GCF_059383415.1 Pseudarthrobacter sp. RHLT1-30-1 | reverse complement strand
TCCTTTGTGAGTTCTTTGATCGGTTCTCACTGACCATCGCACGATGGCTCACTACGTCACCGGAGCAACGCGCAACTGCTGAGATCTACACCACTCCACGGGACGTAACCGGTTCCGTGCCTTGCAAACGCTGGACTCCCGCCGAAACATACGGAATTCGGCACAGTCTGGCACCGGTGTGGCGCGGTCCGAGCCCCAAAGTGTCGACACTGTCCACACCCCTAATTCTCCCCACCAAAGGCCCTAAGTCGACTGCATGACCAGTACTTGCCCGTAAAGGCACCTTTTTCGGGACAGTCCTCGCCGTAGTCCCAGGAAATAGGGTCGAGGTCGTTCGCTTCTCAGAGGGATCTGATTGAGGGCAATGTGTCCGGCCCCACTCTAAAAACAGCGAGAACCGCGACGCCGAATGCCCAGAATCCTGATGCAGCGATGACGGCGAAAATGATGGCCGCAACGGCCAGTTTGTTTAACCGGCCAGTTGGTGAGCCGGCACCATAGGCGTACTCATTTCGGTTCCCCCAACCACGTCAGCAAAAGCTACTTTAGCTGCCCCGCCCGCAGACAGAACAAACCTGTAGCGTTCGTTCGGGATCGCTGAGCGGGCCAGATTCGCTGCACCCAGGGTGTCCCGCCTAAGGTGCCGGTTCTTCCGGTTTTGCTGCCTCGGCCATGAGCTGGTCAATGCGTGCCGAGTCCGTCTGGGCGGCTTGAGCGCTTCGGCGTGCTCGAAGGGTTCCGCCAGTGCTTTATCTGCCTGCTCGACGCGAGACCCGGTACGATTCACACCGCCATCGATCGGGTGGTTAGGCTGGGTGGATGGCGACAGTTATTCTCGTGCGGCACGGCCGCACCACAGCCAATGCCACTGGACTGCTGGCCGGCCGGGCCGTCGGCGTCAGCCTGGACCAGATCGGGTGCGACCAGGCGGCTCTTACCGGAGACCGGCTCGCGGCCGTGCCCGTAGTCGGGGTGGTGTCGAGCCCTCTTGAGCGTTGTCAGCAGACCGCCCAGCTCATCCTCGATCGCCAGGCTGGCACGCCGTACGCGCCGGTCGATCTCGATCTCACCGAGTGCGATTACGGCCAGTGGCAGGGCCGCACGCTCAGTGATCTCGCGACCGAGGATTTGTGGCCGGTTGTGCAGTCGCAACCGTCCGCCGTCGTCTTTCCCGGCGGTGAATCCATGGCCGCGATGCAGGCTCGGTCGGTGGCAGCGATTCGACGCCACGATGCAGCCTTCGAAGCCGAGTACGGGCCAGGGGCCGTGTGGGTGGCGGTGAGCCACGGTGACATCATCAAGTCAATCCTCGCCGACGCGCTCGGCATGCATCTTGACCTGTTCCAGCGTATTAACGTGGGCCCCGCCTCCATATCGATCGTGAGCTACGGCGCAAGTCGGCCGAGCGTCTACGCGACCAACACCGACGCGGGTGATCTGTCGTGGCTGTCGAACGGCATCCACTCTGGCGATGCGCCGGTGGGCGGCGGTGCAGGGCAAAAGGCGCCATGAACCTCATGTGCCTAAAATACTGACATGCCTACACATGTTCATGAGTTTTCCTGGCCTGATCGGGTCGTCGTTGGCACCATTGGCCTTCCGGGGGCGCGTACGTTCTACCTGCAGGTGCGCGCAGGGACGCAGCTCGTGAGTATTGCACTCGAGAAGCAGCAGTCGGCTCTGCTCGCGGAGAAGATCGACGAAATTCTCGACCAGCTCATCGCCGTCGAGGGAAACCCCTTCAGCGTTCCCACGAGTACTCCAATTGAACTTGTCGACAATGACAAGCTCGAGGCCGTTCAGGAGCAGTTTCGAACCGGCGCCATGAGCTTAGGTTGGGACCCAACCACGGCCCAGGTCGTAATAGAGGCCTACCCCATCACCGATGTCGATGCTGAAGACAACGACGAATCGCTTGATGAGGAGGGCGCTAACGAGGCCGAAATGCTGCTGGTGCGAATGCCGGTCGGCACCGCCCGCGCATTCACCAAGCGCACACATGAGATCGTGGGCGCCGGGCGTCCAATGTGCTCGCTCTGCGGTTACCCCATAGACGCCGACGGGCACATCTGCACACTTCCCGAGGTCTGATGCCAGCGCCGGACCTAGTTACCGCCGAGCTGACGCTCACCGGCCGCATTACGACGGCTTCAAACGCTACATTTCTGGGCGGCATCGGCGACGTTGTGGTCGTCTATAAGCCGATAGCAGGCGAAAGTCCGCTGTGGGATTTTCCCCACGGCACCCTGGCTCACCGGGAGGTGGCCGCCTACATGGTCTCTCAGGTCTTCGGCTGGGACGTCGTGCCGCACACTTGGCTGCGCGATGGTCCGATGGGCGAAGGAATGGTGCAGCTCTGGCAGGAGCAAGACCCCGCCCAAAGCGCCGTGAGCCTGGTCGCGACGGACCACGTGCCGGAGACGGGCTGGAAACACGCTCTCGAGGGACGAGATGAGAACGGTCGGATGGTCGCCCTCGTTCACGAAGACTCGCCAGCGCTCAGACGCATGGCGGTGTTCGACTTGGTCGTCAACAACGCCGACCGCAAAGGCGACCACATTCTTGCCATGACGGACGGACACCGGCACGGCGTGGACCATGGGCTCACCTTTCACCGTGACCACAAGCTGCGCACGGTGCTGTGGGGGTGGCTTGGAGACGCTCTAACCGCCGAGGAACTAGAGGGCATTGATCGTGTCAGCGAAGGACTGCACGGTGGGCTGGGCCGAAGCCTGGCGGACTTGCTCAGCGCCGACGAAATCGCATCGCTCGCCGCGCGCTGCGCCCGGTTGCGCTTGGCAGGGCGGTTTCCGGCTCCGAGCGGTGAGATGTCGGCGGTGCCCTGGCCGCTGTTCTAAGGGAATTACGACTACGGGCTTCGCAGGCTGTGTCACGTTGATGGCATGGATCTTAAGGTAGCGACGAAGCCCATCGTTCCTGAGCGCGAGCTCGGCTGGCGATTTCCTGGGAGCTGACTATGTCAACCTGATTCAGGACCACTGAGACGGGCCTGATCCAAGACCACCACGCCCCCTGCACCTTTCAGTCCCTCAGGGCGTTTGATCGAGAAGCTAGTGTTGGCCCGCTACCTCCAGAAGCCAACCGAGGCCCGGAATCAGTACCTAGCCAGGGATCCCCCTCGCTGACAATTCGTATCAGTAGTCCAAGGGCACCAGACTGGCCTCCGGTTTTTTTGGCGATGGTGGGGGCGAGGCGCTAGGAGTCTGTTCGATGATGGCGCCGTTGAGGGCAGCCTGTCCACGAACGGTGTTAACCCTATTTCGAGTTGAGCGTGTAACCGAAATCTTTAAGAGTGTAGATTCTCCCATCAAGGTCAACGCGGGTGTAGCTAAGATGTGGAAGTTTCAGTCCTTTATAGCCGGACCCGAACACTAATAGGGCCTCGGCTGCAGTCTTCATCCAGTGCCGCTTTTCGGTTTCATCATCGAAGGTGAGGTTAACCAGGTCTTTAGTATTTCTGTGCGCTTTCGGGGCGCTCCCAAAAGTTAGGAATTTGAAGACGAAGAATGGCAGGCCTGTTTGAGGGTCCACGCCTTGGTCACGCACCGTGGTAAAGGGGATACTTCCTTCGAAATACACGAGTTTGAACACTTCAGTGAAGTATGGGCCGCCCGCGACTAGCCACTTCAAGTAGACGCCGGTGGCCCTATCGATGACACGGTGTTCGCGGCCGTCTTTGGTCACTTCGACTTCAAACATGTGTGAATCTCCCCCAGCTGGCGAAGTGCCAGCTATTTGAACTCCCGGCCAGAGAGCCGCAACCAGCCTCATCCTTACAGGTCAATCTGGTTCCTGTCATTATTTCAAGCTGCTCGAACCTCGCTACACCAACACTGAAGACTTGACGGTCGCCAAGGGAGTCATCAAGCAGCCCGGAAGTCCCCAGTAAGCGTGGTGTGCGGTGATCGGTCCGCACCGATCACCGCCGGATCCCACGCGGCAATCAGTTGTTCGAACCTTTACCTAGGGTTCGGTTCTAGTCCACTCGTGGGTCCTTTTCTTAGTTTCCTAGAACGGGCCCGCCGATGGTTCCTCGCAGGGCAGCGGTGGCAGCTTGGTTCGTCGTCGGGGCTGCAGTTAAGCGCTTCTGCAGGCCAAGCAATTGCCAAGGAACTCGACCCAGCCAGAAGTGACTGTGGGAGGTTTGGATGGCCCCGTAGGGCGGTCATAATTGGCTCCACGGTACCTTGAGGATGACCGCCACCAATACGGATCCTGGCGTCGTATTGCCCACATCCTTGAGGCCATGACCGAATGCGACGCCGCCGACCAGAGAACTTTTTAGCGGAATGGACCCAGAGGAAATGAGAATCGAAGTATCCGCTAAAGGAATCCTTCGCCGGGTCCATCGTGCGCACCTTTGTGCTCACACCTCAAGCCAGCATGACCCTGCTGCTCGTCAGAGACCAAGTCAACGGCCCGCTCGGCGGCATCATCCGGTCACCCTTCAGCGCCACGGAACAGAGTCTCGCCGACTTCGTGGACGCCATCAAAGGCCGTGCGGAGCTGCTCGGCTGAACCAGCTGCTGCAGGCAGCCTAACCCCCGGCGTTGCTCCGACTACTTGACTCTGCCTACCTCGAAATCCTGGTGTTAGCGCACGTCCACTCCCGGAGTCACATTCTTTGCGGGCAAACGTCGCAAACGTATTTGGTCGATAGCCTTCGTACATGAAATCGCACGAGGCGGAGACCTCGATTCTTGCTGGAGCCGGCACGGTGTGGGGCATCATCACAGACGGGGGGAACTACCCGGTCTGGGATTCCGGGATTGTCGAAATCAAGGGCACGTTGAGCCATGGCGAACGGGTAGGGGTTCGGACGCGGGCCGGCGGTAAGCGGACCTTCCATTTTCGGGTCTCCCTGGTTCCCGGTAGACGCATGAGTTTGTCGGGCGGTCTGCCGGCCGGACCGCTCAAGGTCGTGCGCACGTTCACGCTCACGGATTACACCGGGATGACCCTTCTGCGGGTTACGGATACGGCCAGCGGCCCGCTCAGGGGCGTGGCCGGGAACACTTTGCCCGGTACTGCCGTTGAGCTGACCGCGTTCCTCGACGAGGTCAAGTTCCGGGCCGAGCTGCTCAGTTTTCACTTTGAAGGAGGAGTCCTTCCCGGCCCGGCGAAGCCCAACGCTCCGGATGCCGTGACCTGATGCCCACAGCTGATCGAATGGCCCGCTGAATCGGCCCTGGACTGTCGCAGTCCAACGACAAGAAACGCGCCCGGCTCGAGGCCATCCGCCACCACATGTTTGACTACGCCGACTTAGACTGCGAACTGGTCACCGCACCGGACAGCCTGATCGTTGGCCCCGCCTCCATAGTCTTTAGGGACGGTTAAAGGCCCGGGGTCTGAGGCACCTGCTGCCGTCGCCCGGAAGCGGCTCCCGGTCAGCGGGCGACGGGGTTCCAGGCCCGGAACGCCTTGCGCTGCACGAATCGGGTCGAACGACGGCCTAGCGCTCCGAGGAACGGAATGCGAACGGCGCCACGAAGAACACTGGGCGAAGGCGCGGTTAACTCCGGGGAAAACCGCCGGTCGATCGCGGAATCATCCGGATACTGGAAGGCATGACTACCTTTACTCGTCGTCAAGTACTGCGTTCAGCAGGGGTCGCCGCCGTGGCCGGAACCATGGCCACTAGCACCCCTGCGGGCGCGTTTTCAGCCTCCCAGACCGGCCTCTTTGGCCACGGGATCGCCTCAGGAGATCCCATGCCGGGCAGCGTGCTGCTGTGGACCCGAGTCACGCCCACCCCGGATTCGCAACCCGGCAGCGGAGCCGGCCCGGACGTATCCGTCCGCTGGGAAATATCCGCCGATGCAGCGTTCACAAAAGTGGCGGCCCGCGGTACCGCCCCCACCGGGCCGGCCCGCGACTACACCGTCAAAGCCGTTGCAGCCCGGCTGCTGCCCGCCACCACTTACTGGTACCGGTTCACTCTTGGGGAGGCGACCTCGCCCATAGGCCGCACCCGGACCGCACCGGCCGCCGGGGCCACGGTGGACCGGCTGAAGTTCGGCGTCGTGTCCTGCGCAAACTGGCAGGCAGGCTACTTTTCCTCCTACCGCCATCTGGCCGCACGGGGCGATCTCGACGCCGTCCTGCACCTGGGTGACTACCTCTACGAATACGCCCCCGGTGACTACCAGGCCCGCGACGTCGTGGTCCGTCCGCACGACCCTGCCTTCGAGATGACCCGGTTGGAGCACTACCGCCGCCGCCATGCCCAGTACAAAACGGATCCCGACCTCCAGGCGCTGCACGCTGCGGCCCCGTTCATCGTGACCTGGGACGACCACGAATCGGCCAACGACGCCTGGAAGGGCGGCGCCGAAAACCACACCCCGGGCGTCGAAGGCGACTGGAGTGAGCGCTTTGCCGCCGCGCACCAGGCCTATGCAGAGTGGATGCCCGTCCGCTACGAACCGGGCGGCCAGCTTTACCGCCGCCTGGACTTCGGCTCCCTGGCCAGCCTGTCGATGCTGGACCTGCGCTCCTACCGCGACCAGCAGGCAGCAAACGGCGCGGATCCCGCGGTCAGTAGCCCCGCCCGCACCATCACGGGAGCCGCGCAGATGGACTGGCTGCTGGGCAACCTCAAGTCCACCGGCCCGCAGTGGAAGCTCGTGGGCAACCCCGTCATGATTGCCCCCGTCCGCGTTCCCTCGACCCTGAGCACCGCCGAGCTCGGCGGAGTGCAAAAACTGATGGGCGGGACAAGTATCGGCGGGGTGCCGTACAACGTGGACCAGTGGGACGGCTACGAAGCGGACCGCAACCGCGTGGTCCGCCACCTGAGGGACAACGCCGTGAAAGACACGGTATTCCTCACCGGCGACATCCACTCCGGCTGGGCCTGCGACATCCCCGCCGATCCGGCCAGCTACCCGGCCACCGGCGATTCCGTGGCCGCGGAACTCGTCTGCACCTCCGTCACCAGCGACAACCTCGATGACATCCTGAACGTTCCTCCCCGGACCGGATCCGTCGCCGTCGAGAACGCCATCAAGGCAGCCAACCCGCACGTGAAATACCTGGACTTCGACTCGCACGGCTATTCCGTCCTGGACATCACAGCCGCCGGGGTCCGGATGGACTGGTACGTCCTCGCCGAACGAACCGCCGCCAGCTCGGGAGCCGCACTGTCCACCTCATTCAACGTTGAAACCAACACCGGCAAAGTCACGCCGGCCCAGGGAGGACTCCAGTGAGCCGTTCACCGCAGCAGGACACGCCCGCCTGCAACAGACTTTCCACGCCGGGCCGCCGGCAGTTCCTGCAGCTCGCCGCCGCCGGCGGGGCCGCCGTCGTCCTTTCAGCGGCACCGGGCGCCGCCTGGGCCACCCCGGCCGCGGGACGGACCCGAAGCTACGTGCTGGTGGTGGACGGCTGCCGGCCAGATGAGATCACGCCTGCCCTGACGCCGAGGCTGGCTGCGCTGCGCGATGCAGGCACCAATTTCCCCGCGGCGCGCTCCCTGCCGGTGATGGAGACCATTCCCAACCACGTCATGATGATGACGGGGGTGCGCCCGGACCGTTCGGGCGTCCCGGCGAACGCCATTTTCGACCGGGCCGAAGGGGTGATCCGCGACCTCGACCGGTCCACGGACCTGCGCTTTCCCACCCTTCTGGAGCGGCTGCAGGAGCGCGGCCTCACCACCGGCTCGGTGCTGAGCAAGAAGTACCTCTACGGCATCTTCGGTGCCCGCGCCAGCTACCGCTGGGAACCCCAGCCGCTGCTGCCGATCACCGGGCACGCGCCAGACGCCGCCACCATGGACGCACTCCTGGCGATGGTGAGTGGGCCGGACCCGGACTTTGTGTTCACCAACCTGGGCGACATCGACCGCGTGGGCCACTCGGACCTGTCCGGCACCACGCTGCGGGCAGCGCGTGAAGCTGCCCTGGCGGACTCGGACATGCAGGTGGGCCGCTTTATCGACCACCTCAAGAACGCCGGCAAATGGGACTCCAGCGTGTTGATGGTGCTCGCGGACCATTCCATGGACTGGTCCATCCCAAACAACGTCATCTCGATCAACCTCATCCTCCAGTCCCGTCCGGGGCTGCAGTCCAACGTCACGGTTGCCCAGAACGGCGGTGCGGACCTGATCTATTGGACCGGACCCGAACGGGACCGTGCGGCCGGACTGGCCGCCGTCGAGCAGCTGGTCAGCGCGCATGAGGGGGTGCTGTCGGTCAACAGGCCGGTGGACCTCCGGCTGGGCGGCGAGGCCGGAGACCTGGTTGCCTACTGCCGTGCGGGCTGGCGCTTCGCCGACCCCTACGTGGTGTCCAACCCGATCCCAGGCAACCACGGGCACCCCGCCTCGGAGCCGATTCCGTTCTTCATCTCCGGCGGCAGCCCGCTCGTGGTCCAAGGATCGGTGTCCTCCGAAGCCGCCCGGACCGCCGACGTCGCGCCGACCATCGGCGGAATCTACGGACTAAAACCCCCTGCCGGCGGCTACGACGGAACGTCCAGGGCTCCGCTGTAACGGACGTACGGTGAGCACGCGCTCAGCACAAGCTCAAAGATGCTTTCTGTCCGCCGCTAACGGAATTTCTTGCCAGTGGCCGGACCGCCCGCATAAGCTCAGCCGTGTGAGTGGCCGGGACGGCAACCCGAGAAGCGGAACCGACCGGCGACCCGTGAAGGACATCAGCATGGCTACAGGTACTGTCAAGTGGTTTAACGCCGAAAAGGGCTTCGGATTCATCGCCCCCGACGACGGAAGCGCTGACGTGTTCGCACATTATTCGGCAATCGCCTCCAGCGGTTACAAGTCCCTGGACGAGAACCAGAAGGTCCAGTTCGACGTCACCCAGGGTCCCAAGGGGCCCCAGGCGGAGAACATCCAGCCGCTCTAAAGCTCCTGGAAGAGACCGGTCAGCCTATGCGGCGGGCCGGTCTCTCGTTGTGTTCGGGCACCTGCGAGGCGACCGCCGTCTGTTCTTCTTCCCGCTTCTTGGCCCGCAGCGCCTTTTTATCGAGTATCCATAATCCCGTGTGGAAGACTTGAGGCATGGTGGTATCAGCAGCATTTGAGAACGAGAGCCTCTCGGAAAAGGTCAAACGCACCATCGTGGACCGGGTCGTTGATGGCACTTACCCTCCCGGTACACGCTTGGTGGAGCTCCAGCTCGCCAAGGAGTTCGGCGTCAGCCAGGCACCTGTCCGCGAAGCCCTGCGGGAACTGTCTTCCACCCGGCTGGTCGAAAACATCCCTCGCCGCGGAAGCTTTGTCCGGTCTGCGTCCCAGGACGACCTTGCCGAGGTCTATTTCGTCCGCCTCGCGCTGGAGGGAACCGCCGCCGCCGCAGCCTTTCCCGCGCTGCACGCCGACCCCTCGCCGCTGCGCGAGGCCCTGGCGGGCATGCGCGAAGCAGCTGCAGCGAACGATGCCCATGGCATCGCCAAATACAGCACGGCATTTCACCGCGCCGTCGTTGCCGCCACCGGAAACCGGCTCATGCTGGAAATCTGGGACTCCCTCTACGTCGAAGCACGGACCATGGCCACCGTGGTCCGCGGCCACGTGGATCTGGCGGCTGCGGCCGAGGACCACCTCCCGATCCTGGAAGCGTTCGAGAACGGTACACCGGAGCTCTGCACCCAGCTCGTCGTCGAGCATCAGCACGAGTACTCCATCCTCCCCCAGGAATAGCGAGCCGCCTCGGCCGGTCTTCAGGACCACGGGCTGCTGAGCATAGATTCCGGAACTCCTCTTGTGGTGCCCATCACCCGACTATATAGTCTTCTATATCAATTATCGATACTCGATACTCGATTAAAGGAGATCTTTTGAAACTCGTGACTTTCCGCCACCAGGGCACCCAGCGCACCGGCGTCCTCAGCGAGGACGCCTCGACCGTGACCGCGGTTCCCGGTTCGCAGGATCTGCTTTCACTCATCGACAACTGGGACGAAGCCGCTCCGCAGATCGCCGCCGCCAGCGGGCCGGCCATCGACGTCGCTGACGTTGAACTGCTCGCCCCGATCCCGCTCCCCCGCCGCAACATCTTCTGCGTGGGACGCAACTACGTCGAGCACGCCAAGGAATTCGCGAACTCCGGGTACGACGCCACGGCCAGCGCCACCGCGCAGCCGGAATACCCGGTCGTGTTCACCAAGGCACCCTCCACCGTGATTGGCACCGGCACCGACATCGACCCCCACCCCGGCGTCACGTCAGAACTGGACTACGAAGCCGAGCTCGGGGTCATCATCGGCACGGGCGGCCGCGGCATCAGCCAGGCCGATGCACTGGAGCACGTCTGGGGCTACACGATCATCAACGACGTCACCGCCCGCGACCTGCAGAAAGACCACAAGCAGTGGTTCCTCGGCAAGAGCCTGGACACCCACGCACCGATGGGCCCCTGGGCCGTCACCCGCGACGAGGTCGGCGACGGCCCGCTGGACCTGCTCTGCACCGTCAACGGCGAAACCCGGCAGAAGGCAACCACGGCCGACCTGATCTTCGACATCCCCACCATCATAGAAACCATCAGCGCCGGCATCACCCTCCAGCCCGGCGACATCATCGCCACCGGCACTCCCGTCGGAGTGGGCATCGGCTTCACCCCGCCGCGGTTCCTGACCACCGGAGACGTCGTCGAAATCAGCATCAGCAAACTCGGCACCCTGACGAACCGGATCGGAGAAGGACGATGAGCACCGCAACCATCGCCCCCGGCCTGACAGCCGTCGGCACGAAGCAGCTCTTCGTCGAAACCACCGGCGCCGGGCCCGACGTCGTGCTGGTCCACGGCCTGGGGGGCACCACGAGCTTCTTCGAACCCCTCGTCGCCTCGCTGGCCGAACGGTTCCGGGTCACCCGCTACGATTTCAGCGGACACGGACGCTCACCCCTCGCCGGGGAACTGTCTCTGGAATCCCTGGCAGCCGAACTGGCCCTGGTCATCGAATCCCAGACAGCCTCCGGACGGGCGCACCTCGTCGGGCACTCGATGGGGACCCTCATCGTCCAGCAGCTGGCATCTACGCGCCCGGACCTGGTCCAGGAAGTCGTCCTGCTCGGCCCGGTCCGGGAACAGGCCCAGGCCGCCAAGGACGGCACCCGGGCCCGCGCCGTCCTCGTCAGGGAGCATGGCATGGCCGCCGTAGCCGACATCGTCGCCAACGCCGCCACCGCCGACCACGCAGCGATCGGGAACCCCCTGGTCCGGCCTTTCGTCCGCGAGCTGCTCCTCGGCCAGGACCCGGAAGCGTACGCCCGGGCCTGCGAGGCTCTTGCCGCCGCGACCAACCCGGACCTGACCACGATCCGGTCCAAGGTCCTGCTCCTCACCGGCAGCGAGGACAAAGTCAGCACCCCGGCCTCTAACGAGGCCATGGCAGCAGAGCTGGGCAGCGCCGAACTCCTGGTCGCACCGGGGACCGGCCACTGGACAGTACCCGAGGCGCCGGACTTCGTCACCGCCGCCGTCCTCGACTTCCTCACCAGCACGACCCTCTCGCCGGCGACTAAGAAGACCTGTGCGTGCAGCAACGCCAGCCCCGGCTGCCAGTCAAACCGTCAGCAGAGCATCACCATGCAGATCCGCAAAGCCCCCTAACAACCGCTCCACGCACCTCCACCTCAAGATAAGGACAACGAAGTCATGTCGAAAACCCTCTTCACCAACGTCAACATCCTCGACAGCACCGGCGCCCAGCCCTTCCTCGGCGAAGTGCTGATCGTCGATGAGCGCATCACCGACGTCCGCGCCGGCTCCGGGAACCTGCCCCGCGAAGGAGTCAAGGTCATCGACGGCCGCGCCCAGACTCTGATGTCGGGCCTTTGCGACGCGCACACCCACTTCACCTGGAACAACGGCTCCCTGGACGGCCTGGGCACCATGCCCGTCGAAGAGCACCTGCTCCACACCGTGCGGTCGGCCAAGACCTACATCGACTACGGCTACACCATGTGCTTCGGCGCCGCCAGCGCCAAGAAGCGCCTCGACGTCGTCGTCCGGAACGCCATCAACGCCGGCGAAATCCCCGGCCCCCGCTACCTGGCCAACGGCCAGGAAATCGCCACCACCGCCGGCGAGCTCGTTCCCGGCATCACCCAGGTCGCGGACGGCGTCGAGGAGATGCGCAAGGTCGTGCGCGAAACTATCGGCCTG
Source organism: Pseudarthrobacter sp. RHLT1-30-1 (assembly GCF_059383415.1). Taxonomy (NCBI): domain Bacteria; kingdom Bacillati; phylum Actinomycetota; class Actinomycetes; order Micrococcales; family Micrococcaceae; genus Pseudarthrobacter; species Pseudarthrobacter sp. RHLT1-30-1. The sequence goes on along the minus strand of NZ_JBWZCG010000044.1, from coordinate 10,468 downwards.
GGCGTTGACCAGATCAAGCTCAGCATCTCCGGCGAGGAAATCACCGGCACTCAGGCCGCAACCGACACCTACATCACCGAGGAAGAACTCCAGGTCGCCGTGGACGAGGCCCACCGCCGCCACGTCCGCGTCTGCACCCATGCCCGCAGCCGCGACTCCGTAATCATCTCGATTAAGACCGGAGTGGACATGATCTACCACGCCTCCTACATCGACGACGAGGGCATGGACATGCTCGAAGCCGCCAAAGACCGCGTCTTCGTAGCCCCGGCCATCAACTGGCTCGTCGCCACTATTAACGACGCCGAAGCCTTTGGCTACTCCCACGAGGACGCTGAGAAGGCCGGCTATGTCCACGAACTCGAAGTCGCGATCAAAGGCATGCAGGAAATGCGCCACAGGGGGATCCGCGTCCTGCCCGGCGGGGATTACGGCTTCGCCTGGACCCCTCACGGCACATACGCACGGGACCTGGATCACTTCGTCAAGCTCTTCGGTTACACCGAGATGGAGACCATCATCGCTGCCACCGCACTCGGTGGGGAACTGTTCCAGAAGCCGAACGAGCTCGGGAAGGTTCTGCCCGGTTTCTATGCCGACCTGATTCTGGTCGACGGCAACCCACTGGAGGACATCACCATCCTGCAGGACATCAACAAGATCACCGCCGTGATGAAGAACGGCGAATTCCACCGCGAACCGGCCGAACACAGCCCGGCAACCCCGGAAACAGCCGACCTCGCATTGACCCACCTCTAGCAAGCGACGCTACGACCCCGGCCTCCGGCCGGGGTCGTACTCAAACTCATCTCCGGAACCTCCGGGCCACCCATTCGGCGACTCTTTGCCCGAGGCAGTACCTGTACGGCCCCCAGCTTTCCTTTCAAAAAGACAACGACGCCATTTTGACCTTAAGGAACACCAATGAAGCCCCTCGTCACCATCGGAATCACCGCCGGCACCCTCGCCGGACTCTGGACCCAGTTCAGCACTCCGTTCGGCCTCATCACCTGGGTCGGGTTCCTCTCCTGGGCATGTTTCTTCGCCGCCGGCGGCAAACGCGCCGGGCTGCTCAAGACCATCCCTGCAAACCTCTCCGGCGTGCTGTGGGGCGCAGCCATCGTCTGGGGAGCTGCGAACCTTTCCATCCCGGGCGCGCTCGGCATCTCCGTCGCCATCGCGGCCTTCGCGATGTGCGTGCAGGCGCGCTGGAACGTTCTGGGCTTCATCCCTGGAGCTTTCGCCGGATGCGCCGCGTACTTCGGCACCACCTTCGATGCGGCCGGAACCTGTCTGGCCCTGATCGCCGGCGCCGGCATAGGCTGGCTCTCGGAATACACAGCAGGCCTTCTTACCAACGCCGGCAAGAAGGAACAGACACCCGTCCCGCTTACAGAAACACAACCAGTCGCCTAAACGGCAAAGAGCGGCTCTAACAGGCCACCCAACATGACTCATGTGCCACCGGCCAGGTACACGCCGCCGGTGGCACATGACCCGCAGACCGTATCCCGCCCCCACGACCGAGGAACCGCCATGAGTCAAACCACAGCGCACCCCGCTGCCGGGTCCCTCCTCATCGAACACAGGACCCTGAAACCCCAAACGGCGCACTGCTTCCGGGTCGATGACTGGTTCCGCCTCCCGGCAGCAACCGTAGAAATCCGCCACCACGGCACCTACGTCAGGACCGCACGGGTCGACGCTGCAACCGCGGACTCAAGAATGCTCTGGCTTTCCCCGGAAGGAGTCGAGTCCCGCGTGCTCATCGACAAACTCGACGGATACGAAGTGTGGATCGACCCCGAACAGCTCTATTACACACGGCAGCACCGGTAGCCAAAGGAGGCACCATGACCATCGCCACCGAACAAATCAGCACCATCGATCCCGCCCACGCCCGGGACGTGATTTCCATGGTACCCACCAGCGTCACCGTCGTCGCCGGCCAGCCCGAACTCACCGGCGAACGCGCCGCCATGATCGTCGGATCATTCGTGTTCGTCTCACTTGAACCTTGCCTCATCGGCTTCTTCGTCGGCCGCGAGTCCACCAGTTGGCCGCAAATCAATAGATCCACACTCCTCGACATCAGCACACTGGCCTCCGGACAGGCCGATTTCTGCCGAAAGCTTGGCGAGAAGGAAGAGGACCGCTTTTCCGACCATTACTGGAGCCGCGGCGAATACATTGCACCCCTTGTGGCGGGTTCGGTGGCCTCCATTGAATGCCAGATCGAGAACGTCACGCCAGTCGGCGACCACGACTTCGTCCTGGCCAGGGTCCTCGGACTCAGCCCAGGCACCACGGCAGACCCCCTGGTCTTCCAAAGTCACACGTTTTCGGGACTCAACACCCGCTAGCGGCTCGAGAATCGGCTCACCGGCCCGGCCAGATGCCCGGAGTCTCCACCCTCCTTGCAGGAGCGCGTGGAGCCTGGGCGAACACTACATAAGTGCGAACGCCGATAGCCGTCAAGACAACAATTTTCGGCCGCAGGGGCCCGGGAGCGTTCACATAGCGACCTATTCCCGTTGAACTAGGCCAGCCGGGCGATACCTGCGGCCTCGGCCAGCATTGGTTGCAAACAACGCGCTCGAACGCCAGGGCATGCTGGTGACGGCCTCAGCGGACGCCCAAGAAAGTTCCACCCAACACGGACGCACGCGCCCGTCCGGCCGGCGACACGATGACCAAGAAGAAGAAGGTGTGATCCCCAGAGCCGCAGCAGGTCATGCCGTTCCAGGCATTCCCGGCCATGAACAACTAAGCAGCGCCACCGCTGCCGGAAATCAAGAGAAGGAGCCACCGGCCACAGCAACGGCCACAAAAAAGGCCCCCGAAGGGGCCCAAAAGTGAGTATTTGTGCACACTCAGAGGCCTAAAGCCCCTGAACTGGGAAAACACGTGCCCGAGGTGGGACGCGAACTGCATTCCAGCCGTTGAATATCCGCCACTCCCCCGAAAACCTCCGCAATCCGGGCCAGTCCGGAACCGGTACGACCCAATCCGACGCCCAAGGTATGCACATTGTGCGCACCCTCTTTTTTTGCCCAATTGTTACCGGGCCCTGAAACCGGCCGTGAAGGCTGGAGACGGTTCCGGCCGAGTCCGAATGGGACCGGCTCCAGCGCTGCGCGGCTGAACGAGCTAGAGCTGGCTGTGTGCGGCAACGGCGGGATCAGCGCCGGCGCGGGCCCCGGACTCCAGCGCTGATATTTCCGCTATTTCAGCCAGGGTGAGTGTGTGCGCCGCAGCGTTCAGGTTTTCGCGCATGCGCGCGCTATCGGAAGACTTGGGGATGACGATCGTGCCTTGGGCGAGATGCCAGGCCAGCACGATCTGGGCGGGAGTGCCACTGTGTCGGGCTGCCAATGATTGCACTGTGTCTGCTCCGAGGTCGCCGCCCCGCCCCAGGGGACTGTAGGCCTCCACGGCGATGCCCAGCGACCGGCTCTTGGCCGCCAGATCCCGCTGCTGAAAAGTCGGGTGAATTTCGATTTGGTTGACCGCCGGGACGACATCCGAGGCTTGGAGAAGCGCCTCCAGGTGGTTGGCGAGGAAGTTCGACACTCCGATGGCGCGGATCTCGCTGCCGGCGTAGAGCTTTTCCAGAGCCTTCCAGGCCTCCGTGAACAGACCGTGGGACGGTACAGGCCAGTGGATCAGATATAGGTCCACGTAGTCGAGACCGAGGGCCGTGCGGCTGTTCTGGAAAGCGCCGTGGGCCGTGCCCTGCTCGCCGTTGCGAAGTTTGGTGGTGATGAAAATGTCCTCGCGCGGGATTCCGGACGCGGCGATGGCGGCCCCGACGCCGGCCTCATTCCGGTACGCGGCAGCGGTGTCAATGTGCCTATAGCCGGCCTCCAGAGCATCCTCCACAATGCGCTGAGTCTCTTCCGACGGAACCTGAAATACACCGAAGCCGAGCTGGGGAATCTTCACGCCATTGTTGAGAGTCACTGTGGGGACATCGGCTTCACGAGTTTCGGGCATCGTCAATTCTTTCTCCGTGGGTGGGGTTCCTGGCTTGGGCGTCATACGAAGCGGACCTTGGGCGAGTTTATCGTCAAGCTGCTCCGAAGTGCTTTCAAACGGTCAGGCATCGCAATGGCTCGGCGATCCACAGCAGTATGCATCTGTTGCCATGACCCGGCTCGCCTGGATGCGGCCACCGACGCATATCATTCCCTTGCTCCCGTTGCTCGCGGTGGTTATGTGTGGAGTCGGTAGCCCTTCGCAGCCTGATCTTCCGGGCCCGCAACAGCGACCGGTTGGTCCTGGAGGAGCAGGGCCGGCCTTTCCCATCGCAGGCGTGGTGGATTTTCGTGCTTAGTCCGCCCCTGGAACGCCTTACTGCGTGGTCCTCAGGCTCGGTCCAGAGTTTCTTGTAATTCGGGAGATCCCCCTGTGTTGCGGGGAAGGTTGGTTCCGTGTTGGTGGGCGCGGTTGAACGTTGAATCAACCGACAACTTCCAGTCAATCTCCCCGGCGGCATCGGCCTGGGTCAGCAGCACGATGTGGATCCGAGCCCAAATTCCGTCTGCTGCGAAGCGGCGGTGCCGCTTCCACACGGTCTGCCACGGACCGAACGACTCCGGCAGGTCCCGCCAGGCGATTCCGCACCGGTACCGGTAAGCGATGCCCTCCACGACCTGGCGGTCGTTCCGGAACGGGTGCCCGCGATTGCCGTCGGAACTGGGCAACAACTGCCCAACGCCGCGCACTGATCATCGGTAAAGTGTTGAAAACCAGACACACCCAAAGTCTTCCAGCAGGACGTCAGCGTATTTGGGAGACACGCCCTAGTCGAATTCGGGCTGAAGCGTGGCCATGATCTTCCGGCTCACCGAAGCCAGGGCATCCTGTTCGTCGCGGGTGAGCCGGTCGAAGAAGTGGGTGCGGACGAACTCAAGATGACCCGGCGCCGCGTGCTCTATGGCTTTCCGGCCGTCCAGGGTAATCTCCACGTCCAGGCCGCGGGCATCGGAGGGACAGTTCTTGCGCGCCAGCAGGCCCCTCGCTTCCATCCGCTTGAGCAGGTGGGACAGGCGGCCGCGGTCCCATCCTAGGGACTTGCCCAGATCGCGGGCACGAACTACGCCGTCCGCCTGCTCGGAGAGTCGAACCAGCACCGAATATTCGGCCCCGGAAAGCTGCGACTCCCGCACCAACTGACGGTCCATGGAGGCCACCAGTTGCCGCATCGCTTCAAGGAATCCGCGCCAGACCCCGGTCTCGCGCTCATCCAGCCAGTGCATGTTCTCCATCACAAGTACTCCCCGTTAGTTGATAGTAGAACTTCGGGCGGCGCAATCAATGGCCGTTCAGGTCCGGATCAACGATGCAAGTTGCACTGGCGTAGTCTGTTGGTCCCAAGTGGCTGTAAGGGTCCTCAGCCCTGGGGGACTTCCGACGAGGTTGAGTGCCCGACGGACTGACATCTCCAGGTTTTCTGCATGGATGGCTGTAAATTCGCCTGTGGTGTCGGGAACTGCGGAGCCGATGACGGGAACTCTGGCGTTGGGGGTTCCGGTGCTCTGCGGATGGACGGACTCGGGAATTAATTCCATCGTCCCATCGACCTCGAAGTACTGGTCGGCCTGGGGCTGGCCGGTCAAGATGCTGGCCGCCAAGGCGGATGCATAGACGGGATCAACGGCAGCGTCGTAGATCCATCTCGTTCCGAGAAAAGAGTGCTCCATCAGGCCGACAAGGCACGGGTCACCGCTTGGAAGAGGCGAACCCCTGTACGTCAGCGGAACCTGAAAAACTGCGCCCTCGTTTGCAACGAGACCCTTGGATTTCGGTTTTCCCCACACTTCTCCGCCGGGCGTCTGTCTCAGTTTCACCGCTCCAGTGGTGACGAGTATTCATCGCTCTCTCCCAGTGCCAGTAGGGACGCGATTGCTTTTGATGTGGGGTCATTGTGGGAGTTCAGACGCCAGGAAACCCTTGCCACGGAATCAGTAGGCGCAGCAGCAGTTCCACGTCGGGAGGCACTCATCATGGCTGCACTTACTTCCTTCCTATATCGCTCCCACAAAATTTCACTATGAAGCGGACAGGCAAGTTCCATCGGTCTAGCCGCTAGCCGGTCAAAGGTAATTGGTCCAAACGGGTCGTGATGAGGCGATAACTTCACGCCTGTCTCACCGCAGCCAGCAACGGGACACTGATTCGAAGTATTCATTTCCATAGTTCCTCTCTTGCAGGTACTTCGTGTATTGTCAGCGATGGTCGAAAGTGAGCCATTTTGCGGGCTGAAAAGAGCACTTTAGCGCTGGTTATTCCGCCGTAATTTCCAGTCTTTTCGAGGCCAGCGCCGTCATTACGCAAAACTAGCCACGATCGCGGCAAAACCCCACTTTGTGCTCATGATTTCTCCCAATCCCACGAGGACCTACACGCCCTGGTTCCTTCTATTCGCAGCTTGATACGCAAAAAATGTGAATTCCAATGGAAACAACCCTGCATTCACCCAATTCGTCCGAAGCGCCCGGACGGAGAACAAGCGATCAGGAAACTAGTTGACGACAGAGGCGGGGGTAACCCGCCGTACACCACATTCATCAACATTCGGTCTGCCCAATTGCCTGAACATTTCATCGTCCGGCGCTCTCTCGTGTCGCGTTTGGTCATTCCACATCCAGTTCCCTTCCATAATGCGGCCGGGCTCCTGAGAGGAACCTGAGACCGGCATAGGCTCTCATTGCATCGGGACGGTTAAGGCTGAATCCTTGGACTATGGTTCAACCGAATCCGTCGCCGGCCGCTGCGCTTCCGGGGAGGGGACTGAAGCAACCACGGCGAAGGCGTGGCGTGCGGCGTGGACTCCGCTGGCAGTCCACTGTCGCGGCCATGGCCGTCGTCGCCGTCGCCATGCTGACCGGAGGGCTACTGCTGCTCCAGACACTGGAGTCGGCGCTCGTCTCCAGTACTGACAGCCTGCTACGGTCCAAGGTCCAGGACGTAGCGGTCCTGATTCAGGAGGACCATGCCGAAGAAGCCAACCGGGCGGTCGCCGGCACCGTAAATAAAGACCCCTTGGTGCAAATCCTCAATAAGAGGGGAACTGTTATCGCGGCGTCCGAGCCCAGGCTATTGGAGGCTCCGCTGAGTTCTCTCAGACCGGCTGCGGAGCAGATCGCGACCGAAAACGTATCGGCGCCAGGACTCCTAGGGGACGCCGACGAGCGCTACCTTGTGGTGTTGGGCGTCGAAGACGAAGGCAGCAAGTACTGGGTTCTGGCTGGCCGGACCATTCAGCCCCAATCAGAAACGGTCCGGATTGTCACCGGATTCTTACTGATTGCCATGCCGTTACTGCTGGCCGTGGTGGGCCTGTCCGTGCATTTCCTCGTCGGGCGTTCACTGCGCCAAGTGGACACGATCCGTACACAAGTCAGCCACATAGACGCTGGAAGGTTAAGCGAGCGGGTCGACGTCCCCCGGACGGGCGACGAGCTGCAGGCCTTGGCCGCTACAATGAACTCCATGCTGGACCGGATCGAAACAGCCGATCAAAGGCAACGCCAGTTCGTCTCCAATGCCAGCCACGAACTGCGGAGCCCGCTCACGACAATCCGCACAGGCTTGGACATTTCCATCGCTGACGCCTCCGGAAAGACATGGCGGGGCATGCAGCCGATCCTTGCCGAAGAGACGCAACGGTTGCAGGACCTCGTGGAAGACCTCCTAACCTTGTCCAAGGCCGACGACAAAGGACTGGCCGTCCGCCGTGAGGATGTCGACCTCGACGATGTTCTGGCCACTGAATTGCGCAGGGTGAACGCCACAAGCAAGCACCGCATCGTCGCTGACCTGGTTCCGGCCAGGATTGCGGGAGATCCGGCCCGGCTGAGTCAGGCCTTTCGGAATGTGCTCGACAACGCCGACCGCCATGCCGCAGGGACCATCGCCGTGAAGCTGTCGGTCATGGTTCAGACAGTGGTTGTGACCATCGATGACGATGGAACTCCCGTACCGGTGGCCGACAGGGAAAGGATCTTCGGGCGATTCGTCCGCCTTGATGATAGCCGGTCACGCCACCGGGGCGGAAGCGGCCTCGGTCTGGCGATCGCCCGTGGCATCGTGGAGGCCCACGATGGTCGCGTTATTGCAACCGAGACGACACAGGGCTGGTGTCGCTTCGAGGTCAGTTTCCCGCCAATGGTCCGGCCGGCCGCCGCGCCCCATGCCGATCTGCCCATCGGGCTCTAATCGGCGCTGAGTCTGTACCCCATGCCCCGTACAGTCCTGAGCGAGTTACAACCGAATGGCTCATCAATTTTCCTCCGCAAGTACCCGATATACACCTCAACGACATTGTCCCCGCCCCGGAACTCCGGGTCCCAGACGTTGTCGAGGATCTGAGCCTTCGACAAAACCTCGTCCGGCTTGCGCATCAGATAAACCAGCAGACCGAACTCCCGGGCCGTCAGGGAGATTTCCTGCCCGTTCCGCGTCACCTGCCGCGTTGTCGGGTCCAGCCTCAGCGAACCCACTGCCAAAGTCACCGGCCGTTCCGGAGCCCCTCTGCGAATGAGTGCCCGCAGCCGCGCGACCAGCACCAGGAAGCTGAATGGCTTGGTCAGGTAGTCATCCGCCCCCAAATCGAACGCGTCGGTTTGGTCGTATTCACCGTCCTTGGCCGTCAGCATGATCACCGGCACCCAGTTCAGCCGCTCCCGCAGCTGCTTCAGAACCGCGTATCCATGCATGCCCGGAAGCATCACATCCAGTACGACGACGTCATAGAGATTCTCCGTGGCGGCCCACAGACCATCAACACCGTCATGGGAAACGTCCACGACGAAGCCGGCGGCCGTCAGCCCCTGCCGGATCGTCTCAGCCAGCAGGACCTCGTCTTCCACAAGCAGAACCCGCACAGTTGACATCCTCTCGCCTGCACTGCGACAAGCATCAGTGTGCTGTTGAACGAACGACGACTCCAGAAGGTTGCCGGACGAAGCCTCCCGAAGAGATCACACTCCTTGTATCGCCGCGGGTCAAGGCCCGACCGGCCGAACCGTCCCGTAAGGGGCACCCCGTATATAGCCCGTCAGACCCGTAAGCCGGTACCCCACCGGCGAAAGCGCCACCCAAAAATTCCAGATCACGATCTCCGCGTTTCCGCGGTCGGTCGATTCCCGTAAGACCCGCCCGCAAAATGCCCGGTGACGGGGGGCGGTTTCTGGGGCTAAACGGTACATTCCACACGACGACCGGAATCCTCATCTGCTACGCCCTCGTATCCTCGAACGACCGATCGCACCGGCGATCGGTAAGGATCCGGTCTGGGTCGTCGCTGCGCTGATCGCTCAGCGCGCGTTGGCGGGGAGGCCGAGATGGTCGGGACCGGATTGCGGACAACGTGGCCAGCTCCCACCGCCAAACAGCGAGGACAGCGATGCCGGATACACAGAAGCCGGATGCGGCGGTGACGGGAAATTGATGGGTGCGTCGGCGGATCAACAGGTGGGAAGACCGTGGCAGCAAAGCCCACCGGTTCCTGCACCTCGCCCTCGAGGCCGGCCCGCCTACTCACTCGCCAGGCTCAGCGAGCTCATGATCAGCTCCGGACCGGTTGTCATGTCATGCCGCTCCCTTCGCATTCCTGCATGAACAGGTATCAGAGCGGAAATTCCGGACCGGCCCCAACCCTCGGTCGATCAAAAGAATAATCAGCCAGTCATGTTGTACGCGGCCCCAGGCACCATGAAGTGGTGAACGCGAAAACCCAAAGGAAGGACGAACGAGGAGGACGAACACCCAAAAGAGGCCCCACAGGGCAGTCCGCGGGCCGCCGTAGCCGGCCGCTCCCCCATACAACGGAATAGGTCTATCCGGGACCCCACACACCCGGAACATCAGATCAGAGGCTGGAGAGTGTGGACACTGTCCACACGAAGAAACACCAAAAAGCCCCTGAACAGGGAAAACACGTGCCCGAGGTGGGACTCGAACCGGGTTCCAGCCCTTGCAAACAATGGTCTCCCGCCCAAACATGTTGCTGGAATACAACATACGAGTCTGCCGCGTTGATGGCTTCCTGGGTGGTCGTAAGGCAAAGTCCGCGAGTGTTGGCCGCCCCCGCACAACCAGCAACGAACCATTTGATCCTTATCGCGCCACGAAGTCGGGGAACCGGTCCGTGTGATCCGTCGGCGTAGGGAAAGTGTTAAGAAGCCGCAGGATCAGGCATTTCCGGCTCGCCCTTGGAATAGGTTGAATTGCCGAGGTGTCGGCCAGTTGAATACGCTGCGCCCGCCGAGCTATGAGGAGACGCAGATGAGTGGTACCGGCCATCAAACCATCCCCGCCGAGGTACGACGGCCACGGCCGGAGACCGACACCGGAAATGGTCTGGTCCGATGGTTGCTGAAGCACCGTGTCCAGCCGGTGATCGGCCCGGAGAGCCCGGAAGACCACGCCAGGCCGCAGGCCTGGTGGAAGGTCATGTGCC
>NZ_JBWZCG010000043.1:0-22923 GCF_059383415.1 Pseudarthrobacter sp. RHLT1-30-1 | reverse complement strand
GTTTGATGGCCGGTACCACTCATCTGCGTCTCCTCATAGCTCGGCGGGCGCAGCGTATTCAACTGGCCGACACCTCGGCAATTCAACCTATTCCAAGGGCGAGCCGGAAATACCCGACTCTGCGGCTTCTTAACACTTTCCTAACGCCGACGGATCACACGGACCGGTTCCCCGACTTCGTGGCGCGATAAGGATCCAATGGTTCGTTGCTGGTTGTGCAGGGGCGGCGAACAATCGCGGAGGCGGCGACCATGCAGGGCTGGCCCTGCCGCCGTCTACTTCGGCACTGTTGACGCGACCCTGCTGTGGGATTCCCTGCTCCATGACCCCTGGAAGTGGGGCTTACCCGACGCGGAAGTCGAGGCGCTACTGGGCAATCTGGACCGCGCCCTCATGTGGCTGAAGGACTGGGCCGACGCCGACGGTGACGGATTCCTCGAATATATCGACGAGACCCGCCACGGTCTGGCCAACCAGGGCTGGAAGGACTCGGGCGACTCCATCCGCTGGAACGACGGCTCCCTCGCCACCGGACCTATCGCCCTGGCAGAGGTTCAGGGCTACGCCTATGAAGCCGCCGTCAATGCCGCCGACATCCTCGATGCCTTCGACCGGCCATGCGCAGCCGCGTGGCGGGACTATGCCGAGGACCTGGCCGGTAAATACCGGGCGTTCTTCTGGTGTGCCGACCACCTCGGCTCCTACCCGGCCATCGCCCTGGACGCGAACAAGCGCGCCGTCGACGGGGTGGCCAGCAACATGGGCCACCTGCTGGGCACGGGCATCCTCAACGCGGAGGAGGCCGCGGTAGTGGTGCAGCGGCTGATGCACCCGAGTATGTTCTCCGGCTTCGGCATCCGCACTCTGGACACGGGCAATGCGGGATACTGGCCGCTGCGTTACCACGCCGGGTGAGTCTGGTCCCACGACACCGCCGTGATCCTGCAGGGCCTGGCCAAGACAGGGCACACGGGCGAAGCCGCACAGGTCGCCGCCGCGCTGCTGGACGCCGCGGAAGCCTTCAACTACCGTCTTCCCGAGCTGTTCTCCGGCGATACCCCAGACCAGGGCGGCCCGTTGCCGTACCCGGCATCGTGCCGGCCCCAGGCCTGGGGCCGCGGCCTCAGTCATTCCTATTATGCTCGCCACGCTCGGCCTGACCCCCAGGGATCAGGGGCGCTGCCGACAAACGCCGCGACCAGCCCGACGCCATTCGGCGCCCTGCACGTGGACGGTCTCCGCACGACCACGGCCGGATTCGCCGTGGAGATAGGCGCCGAGGGCCGGGTCACCGTGATCCCCGGACAATCCACAGCCTAGGCGAACCGAACAGTATCCGGCGACGCCGAGAGTTCAGACTCTTACCCGGCGGACACGGGGGACAAGGGCGGCAAGTCCCGCCGTTGTCCCCTTGCCGCGGGCTCGACACTATCTACCCAGCTATCTTCGTGATGTGCGGATGGGTACAACATTTGACGAAGGGCGTCAGGGCGCTAGCGCAGAGCCCCGGAAAGTGCCGTCGTAGCCGCCGGCAGGGGCCTTCAGTCCGTAGATACCGCCGATGGTCGGCGCGACGTCGGCGGTCCGGGCAGCTTCGGAGGACACCTTTCCCCTCACCACCCTCGGGTGTCCGCCCGAGACGAAGAACGGGATGGGCTCCGTGGCGGGGTGCCCGTGGTTGCCCGGGATGGGGTTGGACGCCACGTACGGGTCGGAGAAACGCCAGCCCGCGCGGCAGTAGGCCACCAGGTCTCCCGCCTCGCCGCCCAGCCGGAGGTCCACCGGTCTATTGACCGACAGCACGCCTTCGTGCGCGCTGACCAACTGTTCGACGGCCTGCCATTGGACCCCGGCCGTGCCGGGGCCCGCGGACCGGATGCTGAAGTCTGCGTCGGGTCGCGGATGAGTCCACCCCGGTGGAATCGGAGGCCGCCCTTCACAGTGCATACACCGCGAGCGTTGGCCAGGGGGTCGGATCCTGCGACGATGGCATGGTGAACAGGCCTATCGGATACTGGATCAAACGACTGGACGCGTCGCTTGAGGCACAACTCGATTCGACACTCGCCCGCCTCCGACTGACCAGACGACAGTGGCACGTACTCGATGCGTTGGCTTCAGGCCCCGTCGCCCCCGCCGCCGTGTCGGATACCCTGCGTCTCTTCAACTCAGGGGGCCACGACGACGTGCAGGAGCGGGAGATGGCCGCGTTGGTTCGAGAAAGGATCGTGTTCCTGCTGGATGGTCGACTCGCCCTGACAGAGTCCGGTCATGCAATGCATACCCGGGTATCCGCACTACTGGAGGCCACCCGGCGTGAACTTACGGCGGGCATCGGAGCCGATGAGTATGCGATGACCGTCAGCGTCCTTGAACGAATGAGCCACAATGCGGAGCGGCTTGCAGCACGGTAGCTGTGCGTCTTGACCGTTATGCCGGGGCTTCCCGAGCGGCCCCCAATTACGAGTTCAACTCACACAGACCTCGGCTCGGACTCCAGGACAGTGAATTCGTTTGAGTCGTGGTCCGTTGGGACCCGGCGCGGCCCAGACCCTGGGAAGAAAATCCACACGGCGCCGCCGTCGCGGGTCAGTTCATCAACGATACCGACGCCCAGATCCTGGTCTTCGACCCGGACCCTGACCTGCTGCCCGCGCTTGAGTTCGCTCCCGTGAACTTTCCTCGCGGACTTTTCTCCAAAACTCATGGCGGCGCCTTCCCGTACACGGAGATTGTTTCTCTGCATCGTAGGCCCGCCCGGTGAACGGCCAGTGAACGGTGCGGTTCGAGGATGGCAGACTCGGTGGAGGAAATGGGAGCCCGCCGCAACGCAAGCCAAGCCCTGGGGGAGTGTTGGCAGGCCCAGGGAGTCCGGGTTCAGCGAACAACTCCGGCAGCCGGCATCAGGCATCAGGCGGCAATCTTCACTGACACGAAGGCTTTCTGGTTGGGTCCTGCAGCCAGCGGTGCTCCTGGCCGGAGGGCACCCTCGGTCGGGCGGTTGACGTGGCCAGGCAGGCCCTGGCAGCTGCCCCTATAGGCTGAGTGCAGACAGGGCTGATTGACGCCGAAACCGGCCGGACTGACAATGAAGCGATGAGCTATGCAGAGAAGGAGCCCATCGTCGGCAAGGTTGTGGACCGGCTCGCCGCCCGTTTCCCCGCAGCACCACGTCACCGCATCGAAGGAATTGTCGAGGAAGAATACGACTCCCTGAACACTGGCCGGATCAGAATCTACGTCCCGACGCTGATCGAAAACAGCTCCCGGACCCGGCTCCACGACGAATTCAAAGAGTAAGGGGGCGATGACCGGGCGAGCTGGACCGCGCACGAGCAGCGCGCCGTCGAGGACCAGCTGGACGGGCGGGTATTTCGCTACCTCCGTCCAGACCCGGCGCAGGGCAGGGGATTACGCTGCGCCGTTGGTCGGCGGCAGGCAGTAAAGCTTGGGGTGGGGATCAGCGGGAGTGGGCCAGCCCGCACCTAGTGAACGCTTAGCCTACGAGTTCGGAGCGTTCCCTGACGGCATCCACGAATTCGTCGAGGCCCCGTTGTGTGGAGCTGAAACCCGACCGGATGAGCCCGCCCAGCGGACCTTTTATTTCGTCCCGCACCACCAACTGTGTCATGCCGCTGTGGTCCGACAGCTCGAAGGTGCGCGCTGCTGCACCCAACCCTGGCGGGACGGTTCTGGTCCAGGTCATGAGTTCGCCGGGGATTTGCTCCGCGCGCACACGAAGGTCCGGCTGCCTCCATGTCGGGTGCGGATCCTGACGGTTCCTCCGTTACGAACTTCCCCCGACACCGCTGCGATGCCGGAGTTCCAGACGGTGAGGCTGCCGGAGATGGTGATGATGTCCCAGACGGTGGAGCCGCGGGCGTTGATCAGTTGCTGCGACTCCATGGGTGCCACAGGCGACAGGCTACGTTCCACCGGTGAACGGCTGGAAGCCGGGTATGCACCGGGCATACGACTCATGGCGCCGGCCCGCCCCGGCACCGGACGCGGAAAGGCCCGCCCACCGGATGCTGGACGGGACCTGTAGCGGGGTGCCTATAGTCCGCCCTCGGCGACGCCGGCGGTGAGTGGAAGAAGGAACCTCTTGGCGGGGTTCTTCTTCGAGAGCAGCTTCCGGTCGAACTTTGCGACGCCGAACAGGACACCGTCGCGGAAGAGAACAGCCGAGACGTCGTTATATACCAGGTGGTACCGGGAGGCGCCGGACGGCCAGGACTGCAGGCTGTGGAATTCGGAGGCTTTGGCCGCACCGGCGACGATGGCGTCTGCGGCGGCGAGCTGGCCACGGATCTTCTCGGAGATCCCGGGCGTGATGAGCGAGCTGATGATGTCTTCGATGCGGGGAGTTGTCATGGGCGAATCCTTTCAGATGTGGGTGACATTTGGGGGTTTCGGCCCGGCCGTGCGGCGGGTTGGGACTTCTGGTGGCAGCTTCGAGGAGAGAATCTGGAAGCTTCGGCGAACGCGCCCTGTTCTGGCTCCGTTGAACTCTCGGCGTGGGATTCCGAGACAATCGCCTCGGATAAACCTTGACCCAGCGTTCACAATATAGAGTTCAGTCTTATGAAGCGCCCGGCCGTGGTCACCGTCCCGTCGAGAGGGCTCACCCGTCCGCAATTAGCGCCACCAGTGTCCCCCGGTGGTCCTGGTTCAAGCCGTCCTGGTGGTCCTGAATGAGGTTGACATACTCACATGCACGTAGTTCGTTATCCGAGGATCAGCGCGGGTTCACGCATTCCTGTTCAATGGAGGGGCTTCCTCGTCCCAGGAGTTCGGCCTCGAAGGAAGGCCCCAGAGGCCCGAGCGACCTACTAGAGGGCGTTGGAAGGAACGGACGAATCTGGCAGCTTGGTTCCGCAGCGGAGCTGGTCCACGGGGATTGGCTACCTGATTGGACGGTGCGTGGCGACTCGCCGCGACGGCCGCCGGCGCCGCACCTTGAGTCTCCTCGGGGTTCCGGTCCCATGTCTCCGCCCGAAAGCACCTGCACTCTTACGTGGGGCTCTCAGCCCTGCCCGGCGTTCAGAGCGAGCGAGATGGGCAAGCATGCCGCAGATAAAAGCCATCCAGAGAACCGCCGCGATGAGGACGATACCAATCAGGGTCAGAGGATGCATATGAGACCTCCACGGGGCAACTCGGTGGGCCGGAACGCAGCCGTCCCGGTAATTTTGGTCCCTCATTCAGGTGGCTTTCTTGAATGATCGCAGGTTCATCCCTGCTCCGGAAGTAGTCCCAGCCAGGGGCACTGCGGGCTGGGACTAAAGTGCGGGGGTGGAGCTTGCAGGCACCATTGAGGCCACGGACGCCAGCTACGCACACGCGAATGCTGCGACGGCACCCTATGACGAAGCCAAGACGGCGCTAGAAGCTATAGTCCCGGAGGGCCATAAGGGTCTTGTCATCCGGACGCTCTCGGGAGGGTTGTGTCGGTATTTCGACACCTCGGCCAGCTTCGTTCGCGTGCGCGGCGTTTTGCGTTGGTCAGCGGCTGGTCCGTTGTCCCGATTATTGAACCGGTCAGGTGTTTCGCGTTTTTCGGCCATCATTGGCTGCCTACGATGTCGGCCGCAACGAGGTGATCATCCGTTTGATATCCAGGTACTCGGGTGTGCCCATGTAGAGCTTGGCCTTTTCGAGGTACGGCAGCGACGGATCGCCGGGAGTCTCATTGTTCACTGGGTCATAGCCCGCGCCGAAGCTCGCGGACGTCGGCGGCCATGTGAAGAAGTGGAAGATGGGGCACGCCACTTCTCCTGTGGGCGGGGCGGCTGTCTCGATGCCGTACGCAGCTACGGTGTTAATAGTCGGATATGGCGCCGTGACGTCTCCGCGGGTTTCAAAGACATACCGCGGTGTGGAGCCGCCTTGGGTCAGGGCGGCCATCGGCTGGGTTTCCAATACCGAATATGGGAACCGCTCCACGCAGGCGGACCCCACGGCCATGTTGGTCCGGAGTGTTGCCATCGGCTTCCCGGCCTGGTTGGTAACTTCCGCGAAGGCGCCACCACCTTCAGGCAAATCCCCGGCGGGATCCCTAATGCTCCAGGCCGTAGGAAAATCGAAGGTTAACTGGCCGTCGGCCGTCGTGTAGCTAGTCCAGGCTGCGGACGCGGTGAGACTGGGGGGTGGGGTGGGCGACGCCGGCCGGCTCGCCGTCGCGCTGGAGCTGGTTTCGGCAGGAGCCGTCGTCGTCGACGTCGCGCTCGGGCTGGTTTCGGCAGGAGCCGTCGTCGTCGAGGTCGGCGGGGGCGCTGCCGGCTGGCCGCAGCCCGCGAGCAGCAAGGCGACGAGAAAAGCCGCGGAAACCGCGACGCCGGACGTTGCTGATCTGCTCATGTCACCCTCCAAGGATCGATGAATCTCCTTTAAGTTTGGAGCCGACCGGGCCTTTGGGAACCGCTCCCAGGCGATTGGCCCCGAATCGTAGCGGGGTATAACGATCGATCCGGCGATTTCAAATGACGACGCTAGGTGCCGTAGCGCCCGCTAACGGAAGACCCACTCCACGCTGCAGCGGGGCCGTAGCGAGTGCCGATCCCCAGTTTTCGACCCTTTCGTTACGCCGATAACCCGCCTTCCGTCATCTGGCGAGTACGCGGGGACGAGGTCTGAGGTGCGCCGTCCGGTCATGTGGCTCTCGACGCTGCGGACCATGAAGGGGATGAACGGAGGTGGAATCGTTATGAGAAGCCTAAGCGACCGACAGCCCTGCGGGGCCTGCCCAAGAGCCCGCATTGAGCGAGGGCATGACCAGGTTGCTGCCGCACGTGGAGTCCTACGGCTTGTTCAACTTTGTCGAGACAGAGAAATGCCGCACCCTGTCGATGCGGGGTACGGCGGTTTGGGGGAGGCCTCTGGTGGGAGAATTGGAGTGTGGACAGTGTCCACACTTCGGGTCACGGACTGGGCCGTACCGGTGCCGGACTGGGCCGGATTCCGTATGTTTTCGGGGGAGTCCCGTGTTTGCAGGGGCTGGAATGCAGTTCGAGTCCCACCTCGGGCACAGTGTTTCTGCAGGTCAGCGGCCTTTTTGGTGTTTTTTCGTGTGGACAGTGTCCACACTCTTGCCTCTGATCTGACCTTCCGGGTGTGTGGGAACCCGGATGGACCTATTGGTTGTGTGGGGGAGCGGCTCTCTACTGCAGTCCGGGTACCGCCCTACGGAGTCCCCTATGGGTGTTCATCCTCGTTCGTCCGTTCATTGGGTTGTCGCGTTCACCACTTCATGGTGGCCAGGGCCGCAGACAACATGATTTGCTGAATATTATTATATCGACCCAGGTTTGCGGCCGGTCCAGGATTTCCGCTCTGATACCCGTTCATGCAGGAATGCGGGGGTAACGGCATGACATGGCAACTGATCCGGAGCAGAGCATGAGTTCGCTGAGCCTGGCCAGTCGGTGGGCGGCCCGAAGGCGAGCCGAATCTGGAACCGAGTTCCCTAGGTACAAGCTGGACGATGATTTCGCGGGCCGGGGCCAACGCTAACGTCTTGGTACTTCGGACGGCCGGCGGGACCGGACCGCCCTCAGTCCGGTCACAGAGCCGTCCGTCCCCCGGATCAGGCATCAACGTAGTTGTCGTAATCACGGCTATGGGCTGAGAGTTCGACCCAGGGATGTTCATCCGGCCTCAAATGGCAACAACCGAAGAACCCTCCAAGGGGTCACCTCAAGGAAATGGCGGAGCGCGAATTGAGTTGTTTTATAAACTAAGGACGAGTTCGAAGAGCAGTGCGAACGCGCCCCCAATGCTGTCATCTGCTGTTCGCAGCGGCACCATCCGCTGACTTAGTCTTTGTCTAATTCAGGGGCGGGGTATCGGCGGGAAGGACGCCCGTGCCGTAAAGGTCGGTGGCGAGGTCGCGGAGCGCGCGCAGGGCGACACGCTGCGTGAACGGGCCGTAGGAAACCCGGGCTACCCCGAGGTCCTGCAGTTCGGCTGCGGGCAGGGCCCCCGGTGCGCCGATGACTGAGAGCTTTCCGCTGCCGAGTCCCTCCACCAGGGGCTCAATGACCTGGCGGGTGAGTGCTCCCGGCACGAAGACCAGCGCGGCGCCGGCGTCGAGGAATGCGCGGCCCCGGCTGATGGCGTCATCGATGCTGACCTTGATTGGCCTGTCACCGGCCAGCGCGATCGCGTCCGTGCGGGCGTTTAGCTGAAACGCGATGCCTTCGTCGTTGGCGGCGGCCATGATGGCCTGCACGCGGGCGACTGCTTCATCGAAGGGCCGCAGCCGGTCTTCAACGTTGGCCCCGACAACGCCGAGCCCAATAGCCCTGCGAATCGTCTCGGCCGGGTTGTCGTAACCATCATCAAGGTCGGCCGTGACGGGAAGGTCGACGGCGTCGGCGATGATTTTGACCCCTGCCAGCGCTATCTCCAGGGGCATCGTCCCGTCGGCGTAGCCGTACGCGGCGGCGATAGAGTGGCCCGCGGTCGCAATCGCCTTTGTCTCCGGCAGCGCCGCGACCGTCGCTGCGCTGATGGCATCCCACACGTTGACAACCCGAAGGATCTCCGGGGCCTCATGCAGCGCTTT
This sequence comes from Pseudarthrobacter sp. RHLT1-30-1, assembly GCF_059383415.1. Classification (NCBI taxonomy): domain Bacteria; kingdom Bacillati; phylum Actinomycetota; class Actinomycetes; order Micrococcales; family Micrococcaceae; genus Pseudarthrobacter; species Pseudarthrobacter sp. RHLT1-30-1. The sequence goes on along the minus strand of NZ_JBWZCG010000043.1, from coordinate 14,357 downwards.
CAACTGCCGGGCCCGCTCTGACGTGTTCGTTCCGGTCATTGTATTTTCTCCGTTTCTGTTGGTCACTTGGCAAGGAAGCTGGGGAGGATGTTCGTTGAACTCCGAGGCCGTGGGTCGAAGAACATGCCGTGCGGGGCACCTTCAACCACCACATAGTGGCTGAGGTTCCTGCACATTGCGGAAAGGAAACCCGGGTACCGGCCAGGGGGCTGCGGATACCGGTCGCGCATGCGGAGCTTGAATGGTACACGGACTTGGGTTGAGGCGGACTGTTTCCGATCAAGGGGTGGTCAGGCTGCAGAACGGCGATCGTGCGATAGAGTGCTGAGCTTGGCCTGTGAAATCCCTGCGTACAACCGGGTGATGGCGGAGCCCGCCCGGCAATGGGACGGTGGGCCCCGGACTGAGACCGTTCGCCATGTGACAGGCAATCACGCGAAGTGTCATTTAACGGTGAGGGTGCCTTTCATATTGCCATGGAAGGTGCAGTGGTACGGGTAGGTTCCGGGTTTGGTCGGGGCGGTGAAGGTGCCGGTCCCGGTTTTAATGACGGCATCCAACGCGGCACCGGTGTCGGCGGTGATGGTGTGCGCTTCGATGTCTTCGTTGGTGACACTTATAGTCGCTCCGGGGCTCACGGTTTCCGCGCCCTGATATTTGAAGCCCTTGATCAGTATCTCTGCGCCGGCCGCCGCGGGTGAGGAGCTTGGGCTGGAGGTCGAGGTAACAGGTCCCGTAATGGGCGCAGACGACGCTGCTAGTTCCGTAGTTGTCGGTATCGCTGTCGTGCCGGACCCTGACATGCCCGAGGTTCCGCAGCCGGAGAGACCCAGCATGATTGTTGTTACCGTGAGTCCGAGGGCACTGAGTGTCCTGGTGTTTGCTTTCATGGTGAAACCTCTCGTCTGCGCTGCCGTAGTGATCTGCGGCGGGCGCATGTCAGTGGTGTTCGACCCAGCAGGCCAGGATGGTGGTGGAGAGCTGGTAGGCGAGGGCGTTCCGGGTGATGCTCTCAGGTCCCAGGGTTGCTGGCAGGTCGGTGGCATCAACCTGGAGAACGAAGTTGTCCTTTTGGAACACGGCTGACCCGTCGGCGGTTTCGAAGGCTGGGAAGCCCAGGTTCGCGAGGCCTTGAATGGGCTTGGCGTCCTGTGCCAGGGCCTGCATGGCATCGAAGTACGTGCGAGCTGACGCTTGGTCCTTTGCTTCCCTGACGGAGATCTCCAGGGCTCCCTCGGTGAGGTGGTACGTGCAGGTGAAGGTGCTGTCGGCCCAGTCGTTTACGGTGTGCGGTTTGGAGTCCAGATCGAGGATGGAGGTGAGCCTGTCCATCGGCTGGTCCCCGCACACCATGAGGGCAGCGTCGCTGGGGCCTTGGGCTTGGGGCGGGCTCTGGGACGTGGAGGCGCCGTGGTTGTGCCCGCCGGCGTGCCCTGCTTCGGCGGCCGCTGATGAGGTCGGGGGAACAACTGCTGTGTTGACTTGCCCGACGGATCCGGCTGCTGCTGCGCAGCCGGAGAGCAGCAGTGAGCTGATTGCCAGGGCAGCCAAGGTGTGTTTGCGGTGTTTCATGTCCAGTCCATTCGCGCCGTTTGCCGCTTCCGGTGGGAGCGGGAATTCCGTGGTTCAAACTTTGAGTTTTGCGTAAATAACGTAGTTGTCATCGAAAAGCCTGGTGGCGGGGTCGTAACCGTCGCACGTGATGAGCCGGAGCTCAGCTCCGGGGGTGTTGCCGTAGACCTCGAGGGTGGGGAAGTTCTTCTTGCTGTATTGGGCGCCGTGGTCAACGGTGAACACCGCTGTGGTGCCGTCGGCCCGTGAGACGTTGATATCGGTGCCCGGTGTGAGTTTGCGGAGGTCTGCGAAAACGCCGGCGGCGCCGCCGAGTGCGTTGACGTGGCCCAGCATCACCGAGGGGCCGCGTTCCCCGGGGGTGGGGGAGCCCTTGTACCAGCTGGCAGGCGCACCCCTGCCGGAATCCTGCGGGACCTGGAGGGAGCCGTTCTCCCGGAGTCCTAGTTTCAGGAGGTCGGTTCGTAAGCCAATGGCCGGGATGTCCAGGGTGGCCGGCTCGGATCGGGGCAGCACTGCGGGCTCCGCTGCGGCGGACGCGACAGCCGGACTCGATTGGGGAGGTGCCGGTGCGGCGGAATCGGGTGCGACGGTGGTGGCCACCGCGGAGGCCGTGGCGGAAGATGGGGGTGCGGAGCCGGCGTCGGGCACTCCGTTGCTTGCTGCACCGCAGCCGGCCAGGGTCAGCAGGAGCAGAACCCCGGCCGCCATGGCGGCGCGGGGGCCCTCATGGTGGCCGGGATTCTTGGTTCTCACAGTAACGATCCGGTCAGCCGGGGCTTAGGCCGTTGCACCGGCGGTACGGCGGCGGACCACGTAGGCTCCGCCGGCGAGCGCGACCAAGGCGAGGCCACCACCGACGGCGAGGGCACCGGTGTCCGTCCCGGTTTCCGCGGTGACGCCAGTGTCAGCGCCGCCAACCGGCATGGACATCTGCCCGGCCTTCAGGGTCCCACACAGCGCGGGGGAGGTGGCGGCGAGCGGAAGGGTCGGTGCAAGGTCGCTCTTGGCGGCCTGCCCTGCCGCGCTCAGGGTGGCAGGATCAAGACCGTGGACGACGACCACAGCGGTTCCGGCTTCCAGCGCTGCCTTGGTCTCGGCATTGAGTTCGAACGTACGGTCTACGGTGTACGACGCGCCCTGGCCGCCGACCTTCAGGTCAAGGCCAGCCGCGGGGCTGGTGTCGCCGCTGGTGGACAAGGTAGTGACGATGCCGCCGTAGAACGGGGCGCCTTCGGTGGTGGAGATGACCTTGTCGCCGTCCTTATCCGCGGTCGGTGCCGGGCAGGTGCCCTGGGCGCCGCCGTGGATGTGCTGAACGTGCGGGTACGGGGCGTCCATGAACGTCGCGGGCATGCCCGATACCTTCAGGACAACGTGGGCCTGGTTGCCTTTGACGTCGACGGTGATCGTGCCGGCGCCTTTGCTGCCGTTGATCTGAGCCAGAGTGGACTGGTAGGAATGGTCCGCTGCCATCGCGGGAGAACCGGAAACCGCCAGGGCGGCCAAAGCCAAGGTGGGGACCGCCATAAGGCGAAGGGCCTTCTTCATGAATAAATCTCCTCATACACGCGCGTGTGATCTCGCACCCCGGAAGGGGCCAGAGGTACTTCGGAGCTGGACTGCGAAAAGATGGGTGAGATTGTGTCCCACTTCACCTGTTCTCGCAGGTCACCGCCGGATGGTTCTCGAAGGCCTTTTTCTCCAAGCTTCACGCCAGGCGAATGGACCTGCGACAAACGGGCCACTGCTATTGCCCCGGACGCTCCCGGACAGGTGTGACGAGAGCCGTGAGTCCGGCGTGGCCAGGCAAAGGAGTCTTCGGGTCAGAAAACCGGCAGAACCTCGTCCCAGGACCAGCCATGGTTGCCCAGGTACGCCCAAGTGTCGTAGTCCTGCCTCGCGCCGCGTACCCAGATCGTGGCGTTTAGGGCGTGGGAGCCGCCGAGCACTTTACCCCTGGGCAGGTGCAGTTTCCTTCCTAGGCACCCATCCTGTTCGGTGGTGAAATAGTCCCAGTCCTCAGGACCATGCCACAGCGCACCGAGGGAGAACACGTCTGCGATATGCGGATTCGTGTCTTCGCCGCCTGCTTCCAGCACCGCGACGGTCTTGCCGGCGTCGATTAGGCGGCGGGCGAGCACCGAGCCCGCTGAACCGGCACCGACGACGATGTAATCGAAAATTGTGGCTGTCATCCTTGACCTTTCACCTGTGACCCACGCGACATTGCGGGTACCACTTCATTGTTCGCGGAAGCAAGGGGCCAATGTTAGGGAGTCAGTGCAGTTGCCATGGGACACCAGCGCACATTGATCCTTCCCACTCCGGCCAGGAGCCTGGTTAGCGGCCCAGGGTCGCTTTCGCGCCCTGGTGGGGGAAAGTTGCTCTGACGTCGCGTTGGTCTCTGGCGTGTGGGGCGTTTCCGGGCGGATTATGAAGCTGCCTGCCGCGGTCGACGCCGGTTCAACCTTGGTGCTGTCGGTGAGCCGGCTGGTTAGCGTGGCGCGGAGGAACCGTGGATTGTTGCTTTGGAGCACGAGTGTTCGATTCCTGAATTTTTCCCTGTCCACTCCGGGGCAGACACCGATATGACCGGTTGGAGGTGTCAGGAGGCGCAGTCATGAATATCGTGCACCAACGGGCCGCGGGAACGGATATTTCCAAACGCTACGCGAAGGTCATTCCCTGACTGGAGCATGGCTCTGGCGAGTACGCGGTGAGTGAATTCTGCGGGACGCAGCCGGGTCATGCGGCTCTCGACATTGCGGACCATGAAGGGGATGAAGGGAGGTGAAATCGTTATGCAGAGCCTAGCGACCGAGAGTCCTGCGCGGCCTGCCCAAGTCCCCGAGCGAGGGCATGACCAGGCCGCTGCCGCTCGTGGAATCCGACGGACGGGTCAACGATGCAATTTCAGAGAAAGCCGCACCCTGTCGATGCGGGGTGCGGCTGTTTGGGGGAGTCCTTTGGTGGAGAGAATTGGGGGTGTGGACAGTGTCCACACTTTGGGTCTCGGACTGGGCCGTTCCGGTGCCGGACTGGGCCGGATTCCGTATGTTTCGGCGGGAGTCCAGTGTTTGCAGGGGCTGGAACCCGGTTCGAGTCCCACCTCGGGCACGTGTTTCCCCTGTTCAGGGGCTTTTTGGTGTCTCTTCGTGTGGACTGTGTCCACACTCTCCAGCCTCTGATCTGATGTTCCGGGTGTGTGGGGTCCCGGTTAGACCTATTCGGTTGTATGGGGGAGCGGCCGGCTACGGCGGACCGCGGACCGCCCTGTGGGGGCTTTGCTGGGAGTTCATCCTTGTTCGTCCTTCCGTTGGGTTTCGCGTTCACCACTTCATGGTGGCGAGGGCCGCCCACAACATAACTTGCTGATAATTCCTTAGATCGGGCCAGGGTTGCGGCCGGTCCGGAACTTTCCGCTCTGATACTTGCTCATGGATGACTGCGGGGGGAACGGCATGACATGGCCACTGATCCGGATCTGATCATGAGCTCGCTGAGCCTGGCCCCAGTCGGTAGCCGGGGCCGGCCTCGAGGGCGATTTGCAGGAACCGGTGGGCTTTGCTGCCATGGCCTTCCCACCAGCTAACCCGCCGCCGCCGCTTCTGAATATACGGCAGCGCTGTCCTCGCTGTTTGGCGGTGGGAGGTGGCCACGTTTCCCTCAATCAGATCCCGACGATCTATGCCTCCCCTGCGTCAACGCATGCTGAGCGATCAGCGCGGCGACGACCCCGACCGGATATTTACCGATCGCCTGTGCGATCGCAGCGGTGGTTCGCGGATACGAGGGAGTATCAGATGAGGTGTCCGGTCGTGGTGCTGAAAGTACCGTTTAGCCCCCTGTCAGTTTCAGAAGTCGCCTGCACGGAAGGTCGGAAGTCTTCTGCACCCGGACCAAGACCACGCCGTCGTGTGCGAATGCAGGGGGCCAGGGGATCCGGCGGCCGTTTTCGGTTTCAGCCGGCTCCTTCAAGCCTGCGGTCTTCCGTATCGTCGTTCGTCGCCGATACATTAGGCGCAGGCGTGCATATTGCAGGCCTCCAGCTTCAGCTGAAAGCATGTAACCCGAGCCGAAAGGGTGCACCGCCCTATGAAACTCGCCATCGAATACTCGTTCCGTCTCAGGTACCAGGACAATATCCACGAGGTCACCATTCCTGCCGACCGGCTTCTGAACGTTCCCCTGGACGTTGAGGCCGTCCGCCGTGTTGTGGAACACGATGACACGCTGATGGCTGAGCTCTTCCGGGACTTCCTACCGCAGTACCGGCTGATGGCCAAGGATCCCCGCTACTGGTCCAAGGAACTCGAGCGGGACGACGAGGTCATCCAGCTGGTGGAAGTGATCTGAATGTGCCCGCTCTGATGAAACACAGAAACTCTTCCGGCGGCGCGGGAGACGACGTCGCTTCTCCCCGCCAGTTCCGTGCAGACGCTGATTTCTGACCGATCACCATATGGAAAGCGTTAAGACCGTCACGGAACGGCTCTGACTGTGATGTCATGAAGAAAGGGACCACCGCAACCAGCGCGGCCGCGGCATCGATCCCCAGCAGGAGCGCACCGCCATGGAGACCACACCACGACCGAAACCACACACCCCGGTTGTTCCGGCACCTGCCGGCGGTGCCGGGGATTTTGTCTCCGTCGATGACAGCGGGGCATTTTCGTATCATGAGTCCGAACAGGCGCTGATAGCGGCGTTTGAGTATGTCGGGGAAACCGCGTGCATTCTCGACCGTGCGGGCAACTCCTATGACCTCGCCCTGGATCCGAATCGTCACCTGGTCCTTGGGCCGGCCCACGGTCCGGCGGAATTCCACTGGCTCCGCCAGGCATTGGTGGACGCCCGCGAGGTACACACCGAAGATCACCGGCTGCGGCGCTTCTACCCGGAGACCCCGGACAAGCTGCTGTCTGATCTGTTCGAAACCCTCGCCCTGGAACACGGCACGGCCACGGGGCTATGGAATCTGGACATCGACGGCATCACCACGCGCGGGCATACCCGACAAGATGTCGATCGCCGCCTCTCCGGCCAGAACCAGCTGACGAACGTCCATATCCGGGACCCCTTCGGCCACGTCTACCGACCCGTCAGGCACCGCAAGCACTGGTACCTGCCGGTCGCCGCCGGAGTAATCCTCTACATCGAAGTCCCTCCGCGCCGCTCCAGGTCCGGCGGATTTGACGGGCCCGGAAGCGGCACGAACGGGTAGTCCGGCACCCGGATACAGTGGACAGGACGCCGCGCCGGCTGGATGCGGGAGCGAGAGGGACAGACTCTGATGACCATGGTGGACAACGCCGTCTATGTTAACGGCCTGCGGACCGACAACCCGAAGAACCTTGATGAGACGTACGAAGTGATGCGGGAGCGCGGCGGGATGGCGTGGATCGGGCTGTACCGTCCCGGTCTGGAGGAACTGACGTCGGTGGCGAACGAATTCAGCCTGCACGAGCTCGCCGTGGAGGATGCCCTCAACGGCCACCAGCGGGCCAAACTCGAACGCTACGGGGACACGCTGTTCACCGTGCTGCGCCCGGCACGGTACCTGGACGATGTGGAGAAGGTCGAGTTCGGCGAACTGCACGTCTTTGTGGGTCCGGACTTCGTAGTCACGGTCCGGCATGCGGAATCCCCGAACCTGGCGAAGGTCCGCCACCGGCTCGAGGCCGACCCGGAGCTCCTGGCACTGGGCCCGCAGGCCGTGCTGTACGCGATCCTGGACGAAGTCGTCGACCAGTACCAGCCCGTCGCCGCCGGGCTGGAGAACGACATCGACGAGATCGAGGACGAGCTGTTCAACGCTGGCCCGGACGTAGCCCGGCGCATCTACGAACTCTCCCGGGAAGTCATCGAGTTCCAGCGCGCCACCCACCCGCTCCGGGCCATGCTGGAGGCTCTTGAACGCGGTGCGGAGAAATACCACTTGGACCTGGAACTGCAGCGCAGGCTTAGGGACGTCCATGACCACGTCATCCGCGTCGTGGAACGGGTCGACGCTTTCCGCGTGCTGCTCCAAAGCGCGCTGACGGTCCACGCAACCCTGGTGGCCCAGCAGCAGAACGAGGAGATGCGGCGCCTCTCCGAATCGAGCCTGGCTCAGAACGAGGAGACGCGTCACCTCTCCGAGGCGGGCCTGGCCCAGAATGAGGAAGTCAAAAAGATCTCCTCGTGGGCGGCCATCCTCTTCGCCCCCACCCTCGTCGGGACCGTGTATGGGATGAACTTCGAGAACATGCCCGAGCTGGCCTGGCCGCTGGGCTACCCTTTCGCGCTCGGACTCATGCTCGCCATGGGCATCGCTCTCTACCTGTCGTTCAAGCACCGCAAATGGCTCTGAACAGTCAAGCGTGAAAGCGCCCCCCGCTCTCATCGGACACGTCCTGCCCGACACCCCGGGCCTTCAGCTGACGGGGCTGTCCGGATCTGGTGGTGGTTGCTGCAGGGAAGCCGGTCGACCGGAAGGCCCGGGCGGTCCGTCCGGCTGCGGTGAGGCCAGTGTGGGCTGCCCTGCCGGCCGGGAGATGAGCGTCGGGCATTGAAGATCCGCCAGGACGTCCCGGGCAACCGACCCCACCAGGATCTCCAGGCCGCCGCGGCCTTTGCATCCAATGACCAGCAGCAGAGCATGCGCACCGGCGCTGATCAGGGCCGTTGCCGGATACCTGCCGCTCTCCAGAACCGGGTTTACGGTCAGGCCGGGATAGTCCCGGGCCACGGCGGCGACGGCTGCAGACAGAACCGTGCAGGTATCCGCGGCCATTGCGTCGGCTCCGTCGCCGGGTCCGTCGTGGCCGTTGCAGATGTGGATCACGGTCAGATTCTGGCCAAGGCGGAGTGCTTCCGCGGCCGCCCATGCCACCGCGACGGCCGCGTCGGCGGAGCCATCGGTGCCGACGACAACACCGGTCCGGCCACCGTCGTCGGCCGCGGGCACGACCGCCACCACGCAGTTGCTGATGGTGGCTGTCTCAAAACTCACCGACCCGAAGCCCTCACCGTGCCTGTCCGGGCGCCTGTCGGTTCCCACCACCACCATGTCCGCCTCCCCGGAGAGGCGACGAAGGGTCCGTGCCGTCTCGCCGGTCCTGAGAGTCGTGGTCACCGGTACCGCGGGGTCCAGGGACGACACCCGACGCGTTTCCACAGCCAGCAGCTCTGCGGCCCGGTCCCTGGTTTCCAGATACCGGCTTGCATGCCGAAAGGCCCATCGACCCGGAACGACGCGGACCAGGGTGAGGGGGACGTGGAGGTGGGGGGGGATTCCCTCTCTTCCCCCCCACTCCAGGGCTGCGTGACCCGCATTCGAGTTATCGACACCGACGACGATCCGGCTGTACACGATTCCGTGCCCTTCAGGGGGAAGTAGCCACCATTACGTCAACTGTCCCCGCCTTGGCCTTTTGTGGCCTAGTGCCGGAAGACCCTCAGCACCGGCCGGGCCCCGGGGTATCCGAAACTCCTCCAGTTGTGGCTTTCCGAAGCAGCCGCCACGGCGCTGAAAGGCGGGTCCGACGCCGGCACCGGCCTCGGCGCGCCGGCGGAGTAGGCCTCCGCCGACAGGGCTGCTGTCCGGGCAGCCGCAGCTGAGGCCGGCTTGGCTTAGATCCAGCTGCGTTTTTTGAAGATCCGGTACAAGATGGTGCTGACGGCGGCCATCGAAGCGACCGAAAGCGGATAACCGTACTCCCAATGCAATTCGGGCATGTTCTCGAAGTTCATGCCGTACACGGTGCCCACGAGGGTGGGAGCGAAGAGGATGGCCGCCCAGGCGGAGATCTTTTCACTTCCTCGTTCTGGGCGTTACTGGACTCCGCAAGGTGTTTCATTTCCTCGTACTGGCTCTGCGCGACGAGGGTCGCGTTCACGGTCAGAATATCCCGGAGCATGAACCGGAAGCCGTCGATGCGTTCATTGGCCTGAGCTGTGTGGTCGGCGACATCGCGCAGGTACTGCTGGAGGTCTTCGGCAATCCCGTATTTGGTGAAGCCGCCAGCCAGAGCATCAAGGATCCGCGTCAGCGGGTGGGTCGAGCGCTGGAATTCGATCACTTCCCGGGAGAGCTCGTAGATGCGCCGGGACACCGCCGGGTCGCAGCCGAAGACTTCGGTCTCGATTTCATCGATGTCGTTCTCAAAGCCCGAGACCACCGGGGCATAGTCGTCGACGACGGCGTCCAGGATCGCGTAAAGGACGGCCTCAGGGCCCAGGCACAGCAACGTTGCGTCGTGCTCGAGGCGACGACGTACCTGCGCCAGATCGGGAGAACCGCCGTGGCGGACGGTAATGATGAAGTTCGGGCCGACAAAGACGTGGAGCTCGCTGAATTCGATCTCTTCCCGCGAGTCCAGATACCGTGCTGCCCGCAGGACCACGAACAGAGTCTCGCCGTAGCGTTCGAGCTTGGAACGCTGGTGCGCCATGACGGCGTCCTCGACGGCGAGTTCGTGGAGGTCGAATTCCGCGGCCAGGGACTGCAGCTCGGCGGCCTCCGGGCGGACGAGTCCGATCCAGGCCATCGACCCCGGGCGGCGGTTCAGTTCCCGGAAGGTCTCCGGCAGTGTCTTCGGCGAGGATACCCGCTGGCCGTCCAGATAGATGCCGCTGTCGACCAGACTTGGGTGGCCCGGGGCCGGCGTGTTCCCGGTCCCGGCCGCTGCCGGAGCCGGCGCTGCCCCACGGGGGCGGGAACGGGAGGTGAGCCTATACAGGCGCGTGGAAATGGGGCGTGAGTTCATGATGGTGATCCAGACATGCGAAGTGCAGGGTGAGATGGCCTTGACGGCTTCTCCCGCGGGACTACGTGCCGATCACGTGTGGAACCCGGGACACGGGGTTCAGGCGGGAGAGGAGGTGTCCCGGGCGCCGGTACTTGGAGGCTCGGTGTACATGGACACGTCCTCCTCTCTGGTGAAGCCCTGCAAAATCGTGCCCATTAGATCACGGCCGAAGCAGGACAGACAAACCGGCCGCCCGCTGTCGTGTCGTGTACGCCATGCTGGTTCCGAACAGCATCCCAAGCAGGTACGTCACGGCTGCTGCGGCGAAACCGATCGCGAGCTGGCGTAGCGCCATTTACAACGGAGCCCCGCCGGAGAGCAGGGCAAGGGTGCGTGGCCGTGACTAGGGAACCGCCTTGGCGTCGCCGACGAGTCCGAGAATCGAGGAGGTCTTCACGATGGCACCGGCGCCTGCCTTGAGGATCTCGGGAATCTGGTAGTACATGCCATAGAACACGGCCGCTTACCCGGGGGAGGTCAGCTGTATCCGGCTCACTAATATCTTGCCTCCGGCGAACGCCCCAAGCGTGCCTGCGGCGACGTAGCATCAAGGTATGGGGGCAGCCAGGAGTGTGGCGAAATGTTTGAGCGATTTACGGACCGTGCCCGTCGCGTAGTTGTGCTTGCCCAGGAAGAGGCCCGCATGCTGAATCACGGTTACATTGGTACCGAACACATCCTGTTGGGTCTGATCCATGAGGGTGAAGGTGTTGCTGCCAAAGCCCTTGAGTCCTTGAGTATTTCGCTCGACGGCGTCCGCGAGCAGGTGCAGGAGATCATCGGCCCGGGCCAGGAGTCCCCGTCCGGACACATCCCCTTCACCCCGCGCGCCAAGAAGGTCCTGGAACTCTCGCTGCGCGAGGCCCTGCAGCTGGGTCACAACTACATCGGCACGGAGCACATCCTGCTCGGCCTTATCCGTGAGGGTGAAGGCGTTGCCGCCCAGGTGCTGGTCAAGCTCGGTGCGGATCCGAGCCGGGTGCGTCAGCAGGTCATCCAGCTCATCTCGGGCCACCAGGGCAAGGAGACCGTGGGCCCCGGCCAGGATCACGTTGAAGCGATTCCCTCCGGTTCCATGGTTCTGGACCAGTTCGGGCGCAACCTGACCCAGGCTGCGCGCGAGAACAAACTCGACCCCGTGATCGGGCGTGAATCCGAGATGGAACGCGTCATGCAGGTCCTTTCCCGCCGCACCAAGAACAACCCGGTCCTGATCGGCGAGCCCGGCGTCGGCAAGACCGCCGTCGTCGAAGGCCTTGCCCAGGCGATCGTCCGCGGCGATGTCCCGGAAACTCTCAAGGACAAGCAGCTGTACACGCTGGACCTTGGGTCCCTCGTGGCCGGTTCCCGCTACCGCGGTGACTTCGAGGAGCGCCTGAAGAAGGTCCTCAAGGAGATCCGCACCCGCGGCGACATCATCCTGTTCATCGATGAAATCCACACCCTGGTCGGTGCCGGTGCCGCTGAGGGTGCCATCGATGCGGCCTCGATCCTGAAGCCGATGCTGGCCCGCGGTGAGCTCCAGACCATCGGCGCCACCACGCTGGATGAATACCGCAAGCACATCGAGAAGGATGCCGCCCTGGAGCGCCGTTTCCAGCCGATCCAGGTCAAGGAGCCCTCCGTCGCCGACGCGATCGAGATCCTCAAGGGCCTCCGTGACCGGTACGAGGCGCACCACCGCGTCACCATCACCGACGGCGCGCTGGTCGCGGCCGCGAACCTCTCCGAGCGCTACGTCTCGGACCGCTTCCTGCCGGACAAGGCGATTGACCTGATCGATGAGGCCGGCGCACGGCTGCGCATCCGCCGGATGACAGCCCCGCCGGAGCTCAAGGTCATGGACGGGCGCATCGCCGAACTCAAGATGGAGAAAGACTCCGCGATTGACGCCCAGGACTACGAAGGCGCCGCCTCCCTGCGCGACAAGACGCAGAAGCTCATTGCCGAGCGCGCCGAGAAGGAACGCCAGTGGAAGGCCGGCGGCATGGACGACATCTCCGAGGTGGATGAGGACCTCATCGCCGAGGTGCTGGCGAATGCCACCGGCATCCCGGTCTTCAAGCTCACCGAGGAAGAGTCTTCGCGACTGCTGAAGATGGAAGAGGAGCTGCACCAGCGTGTCGTTGGCCAGGAGGAAGCGATCAAGTCGGTTTCTCGGGCGATCCGCCGCACCCGTGCTGGCCTGAAGGACCCGAAGCGTCCGGGCGGTTCGTTCATCTTCGCCGGCCCCACCGGCGTCGGCAAGACCGAGCTCGCCAAGGCCCTGGCCGAATTCCTCTTCGGCGAGGAAGACGCCCTGATCACCCTGGACATGTCCGAGTACTCGGAGAAGCACACGGTGTCGCGTCTCTTCGGTGCCCCTCCGGGCTACGTGGGCTACGACGAGGGCGGACAGCTGACCGAGAAGGTCCGCCGTCGTCCGTTCTCCGTGGTCCTGTTCGACGAAGTGGAGAAGGCCCACGCCGACCTCTTCAACTCGCTGCTGCAGATCCTGGAAGACGGCCGCCTGACCGACTCCCAGGGCCGCGTGGTGGACTTCAAGAACACCGTGATCATCATGACCACCAACCTCGGCACCCGCGACATCTCCAAGAGCGTTGCCACCGGCTTCCAGTCCGGCACGGACACGCAGACCGGCTACAACCGGATGCGGGCCCGCGTCACGGAGGAACTCAAGCAGCACTTCCGCCCCGAGTTCCTGAACCGTGTTGACGACGTCATCGTCTTCCCGCAGCTGACCCAGGACGAAATCATCGAGATCGTGGACATGTTCGTCGGCCGGCTCGAGCGGCGCCTGGCGGACAAGGACATGGGCATCGAGCTCACGCCCGCAGCCAAGATCCTGCTGGCAACCCGCGGTTACGATCCCGCCATGGGTGCCCGGCCGCTGCGCCGGACCATCCAGCGCGAGATCGAGGACCAGCTCTCCGAGAAGATCCTCTTCGGCGAAATCCACGCCGGCGACATCGTTGTAGTGGATGTGGACGGCGAAGGCGACGACGCCAAGTTCACCTTCGCGGGCAACGCCAAGCCGCGCATCCCGGACGCGCTGCCCGCCGCAGGCTAAACGGGAGTCGCCGCTGGCTACCGCCGAGGTGGGCTGATATCAGGTGTCTCACTTTCGTCCTCAGGCCAAGGCTTGCCGGGCTCTTTGGGATCCAGCAGGGGCGCTGCTACCTTGTGGCCGATGCGGCGGTGTGCTCCCTACGGGCTGCAGCTTTTCCACTCGGTCCTGGACTCGCTGCTGATCTTCGGGGGCATCCACTCGGGTGCTGACATCAACTACCTTGAATGGCTCGGCTGGTTTTCCTATGTCGTGGTCTTTAACATGCTTGGCGGGATCCTGCTGGCGACCGCGCTACGGTTGGTGAGCGCCAGCAAGCTCGTGAAGGAACGGCGCAATGACTCACCCGAGGACCCGGAGGATGTGCACCACTCCGGCTAAGTTCCAGCAGCGTCCGGTGCAGCCTCGGCCGCGCGACTTCGCCCTTGGCCGTGGCCTCCTACAGGTACGATGCGCTGCCCGTTGACGTCCGGCAGGGACTTCCCGACGCCGAGCACCGGACAGCTGCGCTCGAGCGGACCGAAGCCGAAGAAGAGTCGCAAGCATTACTGCCGGACTCCTCAGACCCGGATCCTCGGGAGATCTGACGGGTCCCGCTCGGCTGCAGTTCCCCAGACGGAACCCCCGCGCTGTGGACCGCGTCGTTGGGAACCGCACTAGGCCCCGGCCTGTCTGTTCTCGCGGCAGGGGGAATTCCGGAGCCGTGGTGGATGCCGCGTGGGAAGGCATCGCCGAGCGGCCTACGTCATCCGCACCCTCGGCGTCCGGTGCGCGGCCGTGTTCCGTGCGCTCCCACGGGACCTCGTCCCCCGTTCCAGAAGGTCTCCTCGGGTATCTCACACAGGGTAGGAGTGCGTTGGAACGAGTTCGCGGAAGTCATCACCCCACGTGGATGCGTGGGCGACGGGCGGGATCCGATTCGT
>NZ_JBWZCG010000042.1:0-23572 GCF_059383415.1 Pseudarthrobacter sp. RHLT1-30-1 | reverse complement strand
CCGGCCGCCGGAGGCGTTTTCCTCGTTCACGGCCAGCGCGATCAGGTTCACCCATTCCTGCCAGTACTTCGGGTCCCGGTAGTCGGGGTCCTGGCCCCGGGTTTCCTTCAGGAGCCGTTCGTGCCAGTCCGGTGCCCGGCGGCGGACCTTGAGCCCGCCCGGCAGCAGACCCTCACGGCCCAGGCTGACCTGGACGCAGGCCTCCATCACCGAGTAGATGTGCAGCAGCCCCTCCCGGATCTGGGCTTCGGTGCGGGAGGCGCGTTCGTTGATGAACATGATCTCCCCGATCGAGAGGCCCTTGGCCTGGCAGCGGCCCAGCAGTTCCGCGGCGGTGCGGAACGGCAGCGGCAGTTCCTTCTTGGACTCGTCGAGTTCCTTCAGTGCGGCGTCCTCCTCGCCTTCCCGGACGATGAAGCCGCCGCCGACCGAGAAGAACGTCGCCGTGTGCAGGACCTCGCCGTCGGCGGCGGAGACCGTGAACGTCATCCCGTTGGTGTGCCGCGGCAGGATCGTCAGCGGGCGCAGGACCATGTCCTTCACCCCGTAGGGCAACGCCACGCCGGTTCCTTCGCCGGCCAGCTGCAGGATGCCGGTCTCCGCGATCGTGGCGAGCCGTTCCTCCACCTCCGCCGGGAGGATCAGCTCGGGGTGGAAGCCCTCCAGACCGAGCAGGATCGCGGTCATGGTGCCATGCCCGTGTCCGGTAGCGGCCAGCGACCCGTAGAGGTCAACGCGCAGCCCGGTCACCCGGTCCAGCACACCGGACGTCTTGAGTTCTTCAGCAAACACTGCCGCAGCCCGCATCGGACCCACGGTGTGCGAACTTGAGGGCCCAATCCCGATGGAAAAAAGATCAAAGACTCCAACGGCCATGGTCGGTTCCTAACTGGCTCTAACTGTGGCCCGGCAGATGGTCCTGCCGGATGGCGGCGCCGCCGCCGGTTTGGCGGTTGCGTGGCCTGATCCACGACGCCGGGCGGCAGCTTGTGGCGGCGGCCCGGCGTCGTGATTTCTACTGCATCTACTACCTGTAATACGGGCTCTACGCGAGGTTATCAACCGAGGGGTAGAGCGGGTGGGCGGCGGCGAGGGCCTCCACCCGGGAGCGCAGACCGGACAGGTCCGCGCCGGCGTCGGCGATCAGCGCCTCCGCGATGATGTCCGCGACTTCGGTGAAGGCAGCTTCGCCGAAGCCTCGGGTGGCCAGGGCGGGCGTGCCGATCCGCAGCCCGGAGGTGACCATCGGCGGCCGCGGGTCGAACGGCACGGCATTGCGGTTGACGGTGATGTCGATTTCCGCGAGGCGGTCCTCGGCTTCCTGGCCGTTGAGTTCGCAATTGCGCAGGTCCACCAGGACCAGGTGCACGTCGGTGCCGCCGGAGATCACGTTGATCCCCTTCGCGGTGACGTCCGGCTGGACCAGCCGCTCGGCGAGGATCCGGGCCCCTGCAAGGACCCGTTCCTGGCGTTCCTTGAACTCCGGGGAAGCGGCGATCTTGAATGCCACGGCCTTGCCGGCGATCACGTGCTCGAGCGGGCCGCCCTGCTGGCCGGGGAACACCGCGGAGTTGATCTTCTTGGCGATGTCGGCGTCGTTGCTCAGGATAATTCCGCCGCGCGGACCGGCGAGGGTCTTGTGCGTGGTGGAGGTGGTGACGTGGGCGTGCGGGACCGGCGAGGGGTGCAGTCCGGCGGCGACGAGGCCGGCGAAGTGCGCCATGTCCACCATCAGGTACGCACCCACGGCGTCGGCGATCCGGCGGAACTCCGCGAAGTCCAGTTGCCGGGCGTACGCGGACCAGCCGGCCACGATCAGTTTGGGGCGGTGCTCGTGCGCCAGCCGCTCCACCTCGGCCATGTCGATCCGGTGGTCGTCCTCGCGCACCTGGTACGGGATGACGTTGTAGAGCCGGCCGGAGAAGTTGATCTTCATCCCGTGGGTCAGGTGCCCGCCGTGGGCCAGGTTCAGGCCCATGATCGTGTCGCCGGGACGGATCAGGGCGTGCATCACCGAGGCATTGGCCTGCGCGCCGGAGTGCGGCTGGACATTCGCGTACTCGGCGCCGAACAGGGCCTTGACCCGGTCGATGGCCAGCTGTTCGATCACGTCGACGTGCTCGCAGCCGCCGTAGTACCGCTTGCCCGGGTAGCCCTCGGCGTACTTGTTCGTCAGCACCGAACCCTGGGCCTGCATCACGGCCTTGGCGGTGTGGTTCTCCGAGGCAATCATCTCCAGCCCGTCGCGCTGACGGCCCAGTTCGGCGTCAATACGCGCCGCGATCTCCGGATCCAGCGCGGACAACTCCGCGTCCAGGGATGCCGAGACGACCTGCTCGAACGCGAGGGTGTTTGTGGCTGCGCCTCCCGCTATGCCTGCCGCCCCGTTCACAGTTCGCCGCCGTTGGCTGCCGCGTACTCCTCGGCCGACATCAGCGGGCCTTCCGAGGTGACCGCGACCTTGAACAGCCAGCCGGCACCATACGGGTCACTGTTGATCAGCGCCGGATCATCCACGACAGCCGCGTTGATCTCGGTGACCTCGCCTGTGACCGGGGCATACAGGTCGGAAACGGACTTCGTCGATTCCACCTCACCGCAGGTCTCGCCCGCGGTCACCGCTGCGCCGACCTCGGGGAGGTCCACGTACACAATGTCACCGAGTGCGTCCGTAGCGACGGCCGAGATGCCGATGGAGACATCGCTTCCGGCCTCCTGCGCAACCCATTCGTGCTCAGCGGAGTACTTCAGTTCAGGGGCAACTTTTGCCATGTTATTTTCCTAAGTCTTGGATTGGTCGTGGGGGCAAAATCTTTTGTGGCCGGATCACGCGGCCGGAAAACGGATTCCTCCGCGGAAGGTGAGCCGGCCCCGGAGCGGGGACCGCCCAGGGTCCCGGGTACCGCTGGGGTACCCGGGACCCTCGGGGCTCCTGGGGTAACCAGGACCCTCGGGGCTACTTCTGGCGCTTGTAGAAAGGCAATGCGACCACTTCGAACGGCTCGGCCTTGCCGCGGAGATCAGCGTCCAGGGTGGTGCCGGGTTCGGTGAACGCGACGTCGACGTAGGCCAACGCGACCGGGTAGCCAAGGGTGGGCGAGGGCTGGCCGGAGGTAACTTCACCGACCACGTTTCCGTCCTTCAGCACCGGGTAGTGGCCGCGGGCGGCCCGACGGCCCAGGCCCTTGAGACCGACGAGCTTGCGGCCCGCGGTGGAGCCTGCGCCGGCTTCCTTCTTGGCAGCGAGGGCTGCCTTCCCGACGAAGTCGCCTTCCTTGGACAGTGCCACGATCGGGCCCAGTCCGGCGGCGTAGGGGTCGCCGTCGAGGGAGAGCTCGTTGCCGTAGAGCGGCATGCCTGCCTCGAGCCGGAGCGAATCGCGGGACGCGAGCCCGGCGGGGGTGAGCTCGCCGTCTTCGGCGATGGCGACGAGCGCCTGCCAGAGGGCGGCGGCGGCGTCGTTGGCGACGAAAATCTCGAAGCCATCCTCACCGGTGTAGCCGGTGCGGGCCAGCAGCAGTTCCTGGCTGCTGCCGCCGACCATAAACGGAACGTCGACGGCCGCGTAGTACTTCAGTCCGGTGACGAGCTCATGCTGCGCCGCCGGAACCAGACGCAGCAGGATCTCCTGCGCCTTAGGCCCCTGCACTGCGATCAGCGAGGTCTCGGCGGAGGCATCCTGGACGGCGACGTTGAAGTCGGCGGCCCGTTCGGCCAGGGCCGCGGCCACAACCTTGGCGTTGCCCGCGTTGGGGACCACGAGGAATTTCTGGTCGCCGCGGCGGTAGGTGATGAGGTCATCGATGATGCCGCCATCCACATTGCAGATCAGCGAGTACTTGGCCTTGCCGACCGACATCGCGGAGATTTTGCCGACCAGGGCGTAGTCCAGGAAGGCAGCCGCCTCGGGCCCGTTGACCCAGACTTCGCCCATGTGGGACAGGTCGTAGAGGCCCGCGGAGGTGCGGACGGCGTGGTGCTCGGCAAGTTCGGAGCTGTACTTGAGCGGCATCTGCCAGCCGCCGAAGTCCGTGAAGGAGGCGCCGAGTTTCTTGTGCTCTTCGTAAAGGGCCGTGTAGTTCTCAGTCATCGTTGGCTGTCCTTAGTTGGCGGAGTCGTCGGAGTGGTCCTCGAAGGCTTCGAGGGGCGGGCAGGAGCAGATCAGATTGCGGTCCCCGGCGGCGCCGTCGATCCGGCCAACCGGCGGGAAGTACTTGTCCTGCTTGAGGTGGTGGAGCGGGAAGACGGCCTGCTCGCGCGGGTATTCCCGGGCCCAGCCGGAATCCACGACGGCGGCCGCGGTGTGCGGGGCGTTGCGCAGCGGGCTCTGCTCGAGCGTGAAGTCACCGCTGGCGACCTGCTCGATCTCGGCGCGGATCGTGATCATCGCCGTGATGAAGCGGTCGATCTCCACCAGGTCCTCGGACTCGGTGGGCTCGACCATCAGGGTCCCGGCCACCGGGAACGCGAGGGTGGGGGCGTGGAAGCCGTAGTCGATCAGGCGCTTCGCGACGTCCTCGGCGGTCACCCCGGTCCTGGCCGTGAGTTCGCGCAGGTCCAGGATGCATTCGTGCGCCACGAGTCCGCCTTCGCCGGTGTAGAGGACCGGGAAGTACTCGTCCAGGCGGGACGCGATGTAGTTCGCCGCGAGCAGCGCCGACTTCGTCGCTTCGGTCAGCCCCTGGCCGCCCATGAGCTTCACATAGGCCCAGGAGATCGGCAGCACACCGGCCGAGCCGTAGCGCGACGCGGAAATCGGGGTGCCACTTTCACCGTTGGCGGGATCGGCAGCGTTGCCCGGCATGAAGGGTGCCAGGTGCGCCTTGGCTGCGACCGGGCCCACGCCGGGTCCGCCGCCGCCGTGCGGGATGCAGAAGGTCTTGTGCAGGTTCAGGTGCGAGACGTCGCCGCCGAACTGGCCCGGCTGGGCCAGCCCCACGAGAGCGTTGAGGTTGGCACCGTCGACGTAGACCTGGCCGCCGGCGGCGTGCACGGAGTCGCACACCTCGCGGACGTCTGCGTCGTACACGCCGTGGGTGGACGGGTAGGTGATCATGATCGCCGAAAGTGCGTCCTTGTGCAGTTCAATCTTGGCCTGCAGGTCGGCGTGGTCGATCGTGCCGTCGGCGGCGGTGGCCACCACAACGACCTTCATGCCGGCCAGCACCGCGGAGGCGGCGTTGGTACCGTGCGCGGAGGCCGGGATCAGGCAGACATTGCGCTGGACGTCGCCTCGGGAGAGGTGGTAACCGCGGATCGCGAGCAGGCCGGCGAGCTCGCCCTGGGACCCTGCATTGGGCTGGATGGAGACCTGGTCGTAGCCGGTGATCTCGGTCAGCTGGGCTTCGAGGTCCCCGATCAGTTCACGCCAGCCCGCGGTCTGCGACTCCGGGGCGAACGGGTGGATGGACGCGAACTCCGGCCAGGAAATGGCTTCCATTTCCGCGGTCGCGTTCAGCTTCATGGTGCACGAGCCCAGCGGGATCATGGTCCGGTCCAGGGACAGGTCCCGGTCCGAGAGGCGGCGGATGTACCGCAGCAGCTGGGTCTCGGAACGGTGCGTGTTGAACACCGGGTGCTGCAGGTAATCGGAGGTGCGCTCGACGGCGGCGTCCAGCGCAAACGCTGAGTCCGTGCCTGCGGCGGTCACGCTGGCGCCGAACGCGGCGACGACGTCGGCGACGATGGCCGCCGTCGTGGCTTCATCCGTGGAGATGCCGACGGTGTCCGCGTCGATGGCGCGCAGGTTGATGCCGCGCGCCTCGGCAGCGGCAAGGATCTCCGCGGCGTTGCCCGGCACCGAGACGGTGACCGTGTCGAAGAAGCTGGTGTGCAGGACGTCCAGACCCGCAGCCTTCAGCGAGGCGGCGATGGTTTTGGCATGGCCGCTGGCGGTCTCAGCGATCGCCTTCAGACCGTCCGGGCCGTGGTAGACGGCGTAGAAGGAGGACACGATGGCCAGCAGCGCCTGCGCGGTGCAGATGTTGGACGTGGCCTTTTCGCGGCGGATGTGCTGCTCGCGGGTCTGCAGCGCCAGCCGGTACGCCGGGACACCGGCGTTGTCCTTGGAGACGCCGACAAGGCGGCCGGGCATGGACCGTTCCAGGCCCTTCTGGACGGCCATGTAGGCGGCGTGCGGGCCGCCGAAGAACAGCGGCACGCCCATGCGCTGGGTCGAGCCGACGGCGATGTCGGCGCCCTGCTCGCCCGGAGGGGTGATCAGGGTCAGCGCCAGCAGGTCTGCCGCGACAGTGACGAGCGCGCCGCGGTCCTTGGCGGCGGCGATCACGCCGGACTGGTCCCAGACGCGGCCGGAGACGCCCGGCTGCTGCAGGACGATGCCGTTGATGTCGCCGTCGGGCAGGCCCTGGGACAGGTCGGCGACCTCGACCTCGAAGCCGAGGGCCTCGGCGCGGCCCTTGACGATCGCAATGGTCTGCGGCAGAACGTCGGCGTCCAGGACGGTCTTGCCGTCATGCGCCGCCTTGTTCTTGTTGGCCCGGCGCATCATCAGCACGGCTTCGGCGACGGCGGTGGCTTCGTCCAGCAGCGAGGCGTTCGCGATCGGCAGCCCAACGAGGTCCTGGACCATGGTCTGGAAGTTCAGCAGCGCCTCAAGCCGGCCCTGGGAAATCTCCGGCTGGTACGGCGTGTACGCGGTGTACCAGGCCGGGGCCTCAAGAATGTTGCGGCGGATCACCGGCGGGGTGAGCGTGTCGTAGTAGCCCTGCCCGATCATCTGGACCGCGGTCCGGTTCTTGGCGGCGAGCTTGCGCAGTTCGGCCAGGACCTCGACCTCGCTGAGTGCTTCGGTGAGCTGCAGCGGGGAATCCTGCCGGATGTTCTTCGGTACGGCCGTGTCAACGAGCGCGTCGACGGTGTCGTAGCCGACAGCCTTCAACATGGCGTCGACGTCGGCCTGTCGGCGGGCACCGATGTGCCGGTCAACGAAAGACGTGGAGGCTGAGGTAACAGTCACAAGGAACTCCATAACTAAGGCGGCGCAGGGTGCGCCACATTGATTCGGGTTCCTCCCCACTCTGTATTGGACCTGAGAGTTTCCGCGCTGCCCTGCTCTCGCATGGCTCCGCTTGCACCGTCGGTGAGCATAACGTGTCCGAAAACAGCCTGCTACTTTCCAGAGTTGCCTTGCCGCGGCGGTACGTGGGCCTGAGAGATTCCTGGGGAGGATTTGCTCCTACGGCGCCTGCTTGTACCTACTTGCAGAACTCTCCCGCCGCAGATCAAAGGCATATTAAGTTGGCGTGACAACAGTCACAGCAATCATTGTCCTATGTCCGGCCCGCGTCCGCAAACTAGTGACCCCGCACTGGCGAGCGTTAAGCGCAGGTCCCGCCGCCCCGGGCGCCCCGCCGCCCCGGGCGCCCGGCGAATTCGCGGGACACCTGCGGGGTCGCTGTAACGTATCCTGCGAGTTCGCAGGTCTCGGGCGAGTTCGACGGGCGGCTCGCAGGTCTCCGGCGATCTCCACGGGCGGCTCGCAGGAGTCCACCGGCGCACGGGGCGTCCGGGGGCTTCGACGTGCGGCGCGAGGGGCGTCCCGGGTGCGGGGCGTGCGGCGCGCAGGTCTCCGGCGATCTCGACGAATTCGCGGGACAGCTGCAGGGTCGCCGTAACGTACCCTGCGAGTTCGCAGGTTTCGGGCGAGTTCGGCGGGCGGTTCGCAGGTCTCCGGCGATCTCGGCGGCCGCCGCGGGGGGCGTCCAGCCGAGTGTCAGCCGCGGAGCCGCCCGAGTGCGGCGAGCAGGCTTTCGACGTCGGGGCCGACCGCCGGCAGCGGTCCGTCCGGGCCGCGCGCCAGCATGGCGTTGAAATACAGCCCGTCACCCATGTAGAGCACGGGCTTGGCCATGGCCGGCCCGACGTCGGCCGACAGCAGTTCCAGCCAGCCAGCCTGCGCGGCGGCCATCCGCCGCAGGGTTTCCTGGTGGGCCACCTCCGCCAGCCGGGTGGCGGCGACGAAGGCGCGGTCCAGCGGTGTGTCCGCCCACACCGAGGACGTGATGAAGTACGCGGCAGCGCCTTCCGCGGCGGCGGCCATGGCGGCAAGGTCGTCGGCGAGCAGTCGGTCCAGCCGTTCCAGCAGGACCGAGATCATCGCTTCCTTATTCGGGAAGTGGTAGAGCAGCCCGCCCTTGGAGACGCCGGCCAGCTTCGCTACCGCATCAAGGGTCGCGGCGCGTTCGCCCTCATCGATCAGCAGGGATTCGAAGGCGTCAAGGACGGCTTCGCGGGCGACGGGTTTTCTAGCCATGGTTCCAATCATGCCCCGCGGAGGGGCGGGGGTTTTACGGGCCGCTTCTTAACTATACCGTCCAGACGGTATAGTTAAGAAGATGCGCGAGACTTCCTCCACCAATACGACCAGCAGCAACAGCAACAGCACCCTCGGCACCCTCGGCGCCCTCGGCAGGTCCGCCGCGGGCACACCGGGCCTCTCCGCCGCGGGCACACCGGGCCACCACGCCGCGGGCACACCGGGCCACCACGCCGCGGGCGCCCCGTCGCACCCCACGCCGCGTGCCCCCTGGCGCGACTGGCTGGCCCTGGCACTGCTGATGTTTCCGGTGCTGCTCGTGGCAGTCGACAACACGGCCCTGACCTTCGCGCTGCCGGCCATCGCGCGCGGCCTCGACGCCTCCGGGGTGGAGCTGCTGTGGATCGTGGACACCTATCCCCTGGTGCTCGCCGGGCTGCTCGTAGCGATGGGCAGCCTCGGCGACAGGATCGGCCGGCGCCGGCTGCTCTTCATCGGCAGCACGGGCTTCGCCGTTATCTCCGCAATCACAGCCTTCGCACCGAGTGCCGAATGGCTGATCGCCGGGCGCGCCGGGCTGGGATTCTTCGGCGCCATGCTGATGCCTTCCACGCTGTCCCTGATCCGCAACATCTTCCCGGAGCCCAACCGGCGGCGGCTGGCCGTGGCCATCTGGGCCGCCGGCTTCTCCGGCGGCGCCGCGCTGGGCCCCATCTTCGGCGGCTGGCTCGTGGAGCAGTTCTGGTGGGGCGCGATCCTGCTCGTGGCCGTCCCCATCATCCTGCCGTTGCTGGTTCTGGGGCCCGCGTTAATTCCGGAGTCCCGTGACCCGAACCCGGGCCGGGTCGACCTGCCCAGCATCTTCCTGTCGCTGCTGGTCATGGTGCCCGTGGTCTACGGCATCAAAGTGCTGGCCACGGAGGGACTCGCCCTGGAACCGCTGGCCGCCATCGTCTTTGGCCTGCTGATGGGGTACGTCTTCATCCGTCGCCAGCGGTCCCTCCTGGCCGACGGGACCGGAAACCGCGCCGCACCGCTGTTGGATATCGGCCTGTTCGGCAATCGGGTCTTCAGCACCGCGATCATCGCGAACGTACTGGCATTGTTCTCCTTCAACGGCTTCATCCTGTTCCTCGCCCAGCACCTGCAGTTGATCGAGGGACAGTCCCCGTCGGAATCCGGAGTGGCCATGGTCCCCGCCCTCATCGCCACCGTCCTTGCCGGCCTGCTGGTGGTGCCCCTGGTGAAGAAGGTCCGCCCCGGCTTCGTGGTGGCCGGCGGCCTGCTCCTCAGCGCCGCGGGCTACTTCCTGGTGGCCTTCGGGGACCACGGCAATGGCCCGGCGCTGCTGCTGGCGGCACTGCTGGTGCTGTGCCTTGGCGTCGGCGCCGCGGAAACCATCTCCAACGACCTGATTCTCGGCGCGGCCCCGGCGGAGAAGTCCGGGGCGGCCGCCGCCATTTCGGAAACCGGCTACGAAATCGGCTCCCTGCTGGGCACCGCAATCCTCGGGTCCATCCTCACGGCCTCCTATCAGGGCAATCTGCACCTCCCTGCCGGCGCAGCCGGAGCTTTCCCTGCGGAGGCGTCCGCCCAGGCGGGCGAGACGCTCGCCGGGGCCGTGGAGTTGGCGCAGGCCATGCCCGGGCCGCTGGCAGAGTCCGTGATGGCGGCCGCCCGCACGGCCTTCGATTCCGGCGTCCACATCACGGCCACGATCACGCTGGTGCTCATGGCCGGGGCGTCAGTCCTCGCCGCCGTCGTCCTCCGGAAGGTTCCGACCGCCTCGTAACCCGCCGGGGTCACCGGCGCGGGCCGGCGGCCGCGGCGACGGCCCCTGCCGGCTGCTTAAAGGCCGAGCGCCCGACGCCGGGGGTACCGGAGCCGGGCGCTCAAACCCGTTGCTGGACGCTACTTGCTGTCCGCCGTCGTGACACTGGTGTTGGCGCGCATGGTCTCCGCGTTGACCATCCACGCGTACTGCTCGAACTTGGCGATGAACGCGTGCAGCAGGTCCGCCGTCGTGGGGTCTTCTTCGTCTACTTCGTCGTGGACTTTGCGCATGGTTCCGACGGCGGCCTCAAGTGCCGCGACGATGCGCTCGATGGCGTCCTTGGTGTTGATCAGGCCAGCCGGGAACTGGGCGAGCGAGGTGGACTTGGCCACGGTTGCGCTGCGGCCGTCCGGAAGGGCGTGGAGGGCGCGCATGCGCTCGGCCAGGTCATCGGCAAACTCGCGGGCAGCCTCGATAATCTCGTCCAGCTGCAGGTGCAGATCCCGGAAGTTGGTCCCGACGATGTTCCAGTGCGCCTGCTTGCCCTGAATGTGGAGCTCAATCAGGTCCACTAGCACGGCCTGCAGGTTCGTCGTGAGCGTCGGTGAAGCTTTCATGCGTCCTCCTGAGTAGGTCGATACCGTTGGGCACGCTGCTGTGCGTCCGATATCTCTGGATCCGGTTCTTCCGACGCTACCGCAGGGCGAGGCAGGACTGCGATGGTCCCGGGAGAATTTCTCAGTCAGCTTACTAAGTCGGCTTAGCACCGGTCCGGCCACTGCCCGGACCGCCGGAAATCACCAATAATGCGCGACGTCGATCACGAGCCGCGAGCCCGCGTCCGGGCCGGCCAGGGTGAACACACGGAACGGCAGCCGGGCGCGTACCCCGAGTCCGAGGCTGGAGTATCCTTCGAAGCTGCCGGCCCACGCCACCTGCCGGAACGTCTGGTACCCGCTAACGTCGCTCAGCTCGCTCTGGTTTCCCGGCTTGTAGGTGGCGTCGCCGTTGTCATAGGCCGGAGCGTTTGCCGTGAGCTGGAGGAACGCCTGTCCCCGCAGGCCGACCGGAAACCCCGATCCGTCCTGCGTCACCTGCGGAACGTAGCGGACGGTGTAGCCGCCGACGGGTCCGTTGAGGTCAATGACCAGCCGGTCGAAACAGTAGTGCTGCCCCGTGCGGACATTCGTTACCTTGGCCTGGCTCAGCGCCGGATCGGCCTTGGCCAGCGACCCCCACACCAGCCCGCAGTAGGGCTCCGCTGACGCGGGACCAGGCGCCACCAGCCCTGACCCGACAGCCAGCAGGACAGCTATCAGCCACACCCGGAACTTCTTCATTTGGGCCGCCCCCTCACACGATGAGATAGCTCCAGAATAGAGCGGATGACCGTGCGAATCGAGGGGCCGGGGGGATCTGCGCCTAAACCGTAAGCCGCGCCGCGGCACGGTCACAAGACGGTTGCGCCGCCGTCGTCCGCCGCCGCCGGCAAGCGGCGGCGAAGCGGCGGCGAAGCGGCGGCGAAGCGGCGGCGAAGCGCCGGCAAGCGGCGGCGAAGCGGCAAATCCGGGGAACGGAGAAGCGCCGGTCCCCGTCGGGTTCCGGCGCTTCGTGGGGCCTGCCGCCTGGCTGGCTTGTGCTGAAGTGGCGCTGCGCGGTGGACGGTCCCCTAGCCTTCGCAGTCGCGGCAGTACTTCAGGCCGTCCTTCTCCTTGGCCACCTGGGACCGGTGCCGGACCAGGAAGCAGGAGGAGCAGGTGAATTCGTCAGACTGCTCGGGAACAACAGTGACAGTCAGTTCCTCGCCGGACAGATCAGCACCCGGAAGATCGATGCCTTCAGCCGTGTCGTTCTCATCGACGTCGATAACGGCAGTCTGGGCGCCGCCGCTGCGGGAAGCCTGAAGCGCCTCGAGCGACTCAGCCGGAGACTCTTCCTCAGTCTTGCGTGGTGCGTCGTAATCGGTAGCCATGTGGGGGTTCACTTTCGTTGCTGCGCAGCACCATTTCAGGCACCTCAGTGAAGCAGTTTAGGACATTATGCGCGCAGCCGAGTAATAGTGTGGCGAATCCGACAGATTGCGTCGCAAGGCCCCCGCAAACGGGCCGAACAGAAGGCAGCGAGTTGCTGCTCAAACGGTCGACGGCGGGTGGCCAGCGAGGTTGGTGGGGCCCGCTCAGGCCACCGGCCAAACGATGAGCGTCTTCCATTTTGCCGGGTCGGGCTCCGCGGCCGGGTCACTGAGGTAGTACTCCCACATCGCATTCCCCGGCGTCAGGCCTTCGGCCTGCATCTTGCCCATGATCGCCCCGTACGTTTCGGGGAGCGTCTCGTAGGGGCCAACATGCATCGCTTCGAGGGCTTGGCCGGCAGGCAGGGACCCCGAGGTCACGCTGCTGTCGCCGCCGGAAAAGGGCGCCGCGACCGGAAAGCCCGCCTCGACGTCGACGACGTCGGTCGGCATTCCGCGATACAGCGCGAATGGCGGGCCGGCCAGCTGGACGTGCTGTTGCTCGGTCGCGCTCATCACCGACTGGTAGGCGCGGCTGAAAAACGCACGCAGCTCGTTCATGGGAACGGTCTCGCGGAGCACCGCGGTGGGCTGTTCGTGGAGTTGGGTGGACTTGATGTCCGGCGTCTTTTCCGGATTCGTTGCAGTCATAGGCCAAGACTCCGCCGTGCGGTTTTTGTGGTCTAGGGCCTAACGTCCCTCCAGATCCGGCGTCTGTCCCTGTTCCCTGGCCAGCGGCTGGGGTTGGCCGCCGGCCGGCTTTCAATCGAGCACGGACAGGTCGGGAATCCATTTTTCCTCCGGGCCCTGCCGAGCAGCCTGACAGGAGGCCGGCCACCGCGAGCGCCGCGACGCCAAACCCGTTCTGCTGATCTGCCTGACTTCCCTCTGCAGCCCGAGAGCCGACGGCCGTAACGCGTTCCCCTGAAAGCGTGTCGTAACCGCGTCGAGCCCCATTTCGGGCATAAGAAAACCCCTCCGTTCGGGGCAAATCACCTGAACGGAGGGGTTGATTGGGCCCCCTGTCGGATTCGAACCGACGACCCCCGCTTTACAAGAGCGGTGCTCTGGCCAACTGAGCTAAGGAGGCATTCCTGTGCGCCGGAAGGAGCCGGACCGCAACGAGGGGGCCGGCGCCACGGCGCTAGATAAGGTTAGCCCACGGAAGCCCGGTGATAAAAACAGGCCCGGCTCCGGAAATCCGGAACCGGGCCTGCAGCCTTGCCAGATAGTTGTCCCGCCTACTGCTTGGCGGCGATGGCAGCCTGGAGGAACTGATCGAACGGAGTCTGGGCGCTCTCGCCCTTGCCCCACTGCTTGCCCTCAACGAACACCGTCGGCGTACCGCTGACCCCGATGGAGGCAGCCTGCTGGGTGGTGTACTTCACCCACGGGCGGTAGGTCTTCTCGTCCACGCAGGTTTCGATGCTCTTGGCCCCGACGTCGGTGGCCATCTTCTTCAGGTCCGCATCCGAGATGCCGGCGCTGCCTTCCTTGGGCTGCTTCTCGAAGAGCGCGTTGACGAAGTCGGCGTACTTCTCTGGCGATTCGTTCACAACGCAGGCAGCCGCGTTGGCGGCGCGGGAGGAGTAGTTCGTGGTGGAACGGGTGTCCAGGAAGCCCAGCGGGCGGTATTCCACCGAGATCTTGCCTTCATTGCGGAGGTTCGTCAGGGTCTCGTTGTACTGGGTCTCAAAGTTCTTGCACACCGGGCAGATGAAGTCGATGTACAGGACCACCTTGACCGGCTTGCCGGCTTCGGCCTCGGCACCGGGCGCGGTCACCTCCGCAGGCGCGGTTGCCGCCGGCGCGGGAACGTCGGCGACGTTGACGGTGGCCGGTTCGCTCTTCGCGACGTCGGCGTTGGCCAAAAGCGTGACGCCGCCGTATACGTTGCCGTTCGCCGGGGTGGGACCCTGGTCCGCAACGGGGGCGCTCTTCTGAATGTTCGCGGTCACGACGAGCGCCACCACAACAATGATGGCGATGACGGCGGCGACGATGCCCCAGCCGATGAGCAGCTTGTTACGTTTGTCTTTCTTCAGCTGCACCTCGCGGATTTCACGGGCTTTATCGCGGGCCGCGGCAGTTCGCTCTGATTTGGACTGGCGGGGTTCGTTGGCGGGGCTCATTGGTTCCTCGGGTCGATCGGCCGGTGGTCTCCACTGGGTGGCAATTCATCATTTTAGGCGAGAAAACTGGGAACTTGCGCTTTCAACCTTCGCGCCTGCCGCCCGGCGGGATGAATAGCACAGGAGATTCCGCCCGGTTAGGGTGGATAGGAGCCACGAGCGAACCCCAGGGAGCACCAATGCAGGCCACCACACACGCCGAATCGGATCCAGGAACCGAGCGCACCGCCGCGCAAGGCACCCGCGACACGGATCACGACTCGCTTTATGATTTCATGGTGGTGTCCAACCGCCTGCCGGTCGACCGCTGCTCCCCGGACGAGCCGGGCTGCGAGGGCGGCTGGCGCCGCTCCCCCGGCGGCCTGGTCACAGCTCTGGCGCCGATGATGACGAAGACCGACGGCGCGTGGGTGGGCTGGCACGGCGCACCGGACGAGCAACTCCAGCCGTTCAGCCACGGCGGCATCGATCTCGTTCCGGTCCAGCTCAGCACCAACGACATCGAATTCTTCTATGAGGGCTTCTCCAACTCCACCCTGTGGCCGCTCTACCACGACGTCATTGCCCCGCCCGAGTTCCACCGGACCTGGTGGGACTCCTACCGCAAGGTCAACCGCCGGTTCGCGGACGCGGTCATCCGCCATGCCAATCCCCGCGCCACGGTCTGGGTGCAGGACTACCAGCTCCAGCTGGTCCCGAAGATGCTGCGCGAGGCACGTCCGGACCTGAAGATCGGGTTCTTTAACCACATCCCCTTCCCGCCTCCTGAGATCTTCGCGCAGCTGCCGTGGCGCCGAGCCATCATCGACGGGCTGCTCGGCGCCGACCTTGTCGGGTTCCAACGCACCAGCGACGCCGGCAACTTCATGCGCTCCGCGCGCCGCTTCCTCGGCGCCAGCGTCAAACAGCAGCAGGTTCACGTCAAGGGCACGGACGGCGAGCCGACGCATATCGCCCGCGCCCAGGCATTCCCGATCTCGATCGATGTCAAGCAGATCAGTGATCTGGCGCGTAACCCGGAAATCATCGAGCGCGCCCGCCAGATCCGGCAGGATCTCGGCAGCCCCAAGACGGTCCTGCTCGGCGTCGACCGCCTCGATTACACCAAAGGCATCCCGCACCGTCTCAAGGCCTATGAGGAACTCCTTGCCGACGGCAAAGTGACCGTGGAGGATGCCGCACTGATCCAGGTCGCCAGTCCCAGCCGGGAGCGGGTGGAGCACTACCGCCTGCTGCGCGAGGAAGTCGAGGGAACCGTCGGCCACATCAATGGCACCTATGACACACTGCAAAACACCGCGGTCCGCTACCTGAACCACAACTATCCGGTCGAGGAGATGGTGGCGCTGTACCTGGCCGCGGACGTCATGCTTGTCACCGCGCTGCGGGACGGCATGAACCTCGTGGCCAAGGAATACGTCACGGCCCGGACCAACAACGACGGCGCCCTGGTGCTGAGCGAGTTTGCCGGTGCCGCGGACCAGCTCAAGCAGGCCCTGCTAATGAACCCGCACGACATTGACGGCCTCAAGGAAACCATCATGAAAGCCGTGAACATGCAGCCGGCGGAGTCCGCCCGGCGCATGCGGTCGATGCGCAAGCAGATCCTGGACCACGACGTCGACCGGTGGTCGTCCGATTTCCTGTCTGCGCTGGAAGAAAAGGTGGTCCGTGATGACTCCTGAGCACTTGCCGCAGCAGGCGCCGCTGTCCCTCTCTCCGGAACTGCTGGACGCCCTGCGCCGTATCGCGGCAACTGAGCACCTGCTGGTCGCGATGGATTTTGACGGCACCATGGCACCACTGGTGGACCACGCGGGAGACGCCCGCGCGCTGCCCCGCTCGGCTGCCGCCTTCGCTGCCCTCACGGAACTTCCGCGGACGACGACGGCGCTTATCTCCGGCCGCGCCCTGGACAGCCTGCGGGCAGTAGCCTTCCCCCCGGAGAAGACCCTGCTGATCGGCAGCCACGGCGCTGAAGTCTGGATGGGTCCGGGGTCCGCGAAACTGGAACTCGACGATGACCGCCGGGAATTGCTCACGGCAGTCCGGCACGAGCTCGAGGGAATTGTGGAGGAAGCGCCGGGCACCCTGCTGGAGGACAAGCCCGCCGGCGTCGTGCTCCACACCCGGCTGGCCGCCGACGACGTGGCCGCGGACGCCGTCGCAGCAGCCCGGGCCGTCCTGCAGGACCACCCCGGGGTCTTCCTAAAGAGCGGCAACCGCGTCCTGGAGGCGTCCGTAGTCCACGCCTCGAAAGGGGAAGGTGTCACGTTCCTGCGCCAGGCAACCGGTGCCACCGCCACCGTCTTCGCTGGCGATGACACCACCGACGAGGACGCCCTGGCCAGTCTGCTCCCCGGGGACCTCGGCGTGAAGGTCGGTCTCGATTTCACCCAGGCGCAGTTCCGGATCGAAGCCCCGGCGCACGTGTCCGAACTGCTGGAGGCCCTGCTGCGGGAACGGAAGCGCGCGCTGGGCCTGTAACGGGCGCCCGGACGAGCGCTGCCAAGCTCAGCCGGGGACCGTATCTTTCGCAGTTGGGTTGGGTGGAGCCACTATCCGGTCAGCGGGACGACTCGAGCGGTGCGGGGACCGCCGGTAGCTGGTCGGGCTGGTGCCGTAAACCCGGGTGAAGGCAGCACTGAAGGTGAAGGCGTTGCTGTAGCCAACCTCTTCGGCGATAACGGCGGTGGTGGCGTTGCTGGCCGCCAGCCTGTCCGCGGCCAGCGCCAGGCGCCAGGTGGCCAGGTAGGTCATGGGTGGCTGCCCGACGGCGGCGTGGAAGCGGGCCGCCATAGTGGCCCGGGAGACGTGCGCACGCCGCGCCAGTTCTGCAACGGTCCAGCGCGCGGCCGGTTCCTCATGCAGGAGCTGCAAGGCCAGGGCCACTATGGGGTCGCGGGTGCCAGCCGCCCAGCTCGGGACCTCGTACCCGGCACGGCGCACACTGACCCGCACCAGATGCAGCAGCAGCAAATCCAGAATTCGGTCCAGGGCGCTCTCCTGCCCCAGCCCCGGGCAGCCGAGCTCGCCCTCGAGGAGTCCCAGCAGGACCGGATCGACCTCCTTGTTGGTGAAGACCGCCAGGGCCGGTAGGGCCGAGGTAACCAACTGGCCGGCCGCAGCCTCGGTCTGGTAGCTGCCGATCAGCAGGACCGTGTCCCCGTCGGGGCTGTTGCCCCAGGTTCGCAGACCCCGGGACAACGTGAGCTCGAGATGGTCCCCGGATGGCGTCCGACACGACTGGCCGGCGTCGATCACCACGGTCGGTGCCCGGCCCGGGGTATCCGCGACCAGGTAGGGGGCAGGGCCGCGGACAGTGGCTGCCTGTCCGGGCTCCAGGGACAGCGGGGCACTTCCCTCGGCGCAGATCCAAGCAAGTCCGCGGACTGCGACGATCACGGTGAGTGCGGCGCCGTCCTGAACATCAATGGCGAATGGCGGGTCCATCACCACCCGCAAGGTAAACGCGGCCTGCGCGCGGGGACCGGTGAGGAACTGCGACAGGGGATCCACGCTGCCAATATTAGACGATCCCATATGCTTCGGCGATCCCTGGACATTCAACGTCCAACCAAACACGGGCAGGATGGGGCTATGACCTTGAATCCAGCACCTGCTCCTGCCAGTCCGGACCCCGCCAGTTCGGACGTCTCCAGTTTGGACGTCTCCGGTTTGGACCACGGGTGAACGGGTGGCTGCCGGTGCTCGCCGGCGCCGGCTCCGTTGCGGCCGGCGGCTTCTACTTCGCGTTCTCCGCCGTGGTGATGCCCGCCCTCCGACGCCGGCCGGCCTCGGAGGCGATCGCGACGATGGTTTCGATCAATCAGCAGGCCGTCCGTCCGCCGTTCATGATCCTGTTCTTTGGCACCGCCGCCGCTTGCGGGGCAGTCGCCGTCGCCGCGGCCACCGACCCGGCGAACCACTCACCACTCAGAGCCGCGGGGGCGGTGGCCTATCTGGCGGGGTGGGCCTCAACCATGCTGGTCAACGTTCCGCTGAACAACCGCCTGGCCCAGCAGGACAGTGCAGGTGGGCAGCCGGACCGGCAGTGGCACGCCTTCCAACGATCCTGGATTCCGGCCAACCACGTCCGCGCCGCCCTCTCGATGGCCGCGGCGGCCGGGTTGCTCATCCCCGCGCCCGCCAGCATGTAAGTCGAATCACCTGTGACATCTGTAACATTTCGCACCATTTGGGGAAAATCTGACATACTCTGGTTGTGATGTGGCGCACAACTACCGTGCGGCGTCATTGGATACTCCTCGGCCTCGGCCGGGGAGTATGCGCACGATTAAGTGCGGACAACTGAATTAACAATCGAATAATAAGACCATTCACTACGGATCGTCCGGCACGTACCTGCCGGTGAAGGGATTGATAACTGTGGCTACAGTTACTTTTGATAATGCGACACGTTTGTACCCGGGCACGGATAAGCCCGCTGTTGACAAGCTCAACATTGAAATCGCCGACGGCGAGTTTCTGGTCCTCGTTGGACCGTCCGGCTGTGGAAAGTCGACCTCCCTGCGAATGCTTGCAGGTCTCGAGGACGTCAACTCCGGCCGCATCCTGATTGGCGACCGCGACGTCACGGACGTTCCCCCCAAGGACCGCGACATCGCCATGGTTTTCCAGAACTACGCCCTCTACCCGCACATGACGGTCGCGGACAACATGGGCTTCGCACTGAAGATTGCCGGCGTCAGCAAGGAAGAACGCGCAGAGCGTGTCCGTGAAGCCGCCAAACTCCTGGACCTCGAGCCGTACCTGGACCGCAAGCCGAAGGCACTCTCCGGCGGCCAGCGCCAGCGTGTTGCCATGGGCCGCGCGATCGTGCGTAACCCGCAGGTGTTCCTCATGGACGAGCCGCTGTCCAACCTTGACGCGAAGCTCCGTGTGCAGACCCGCACGCAGATCGCGTCACTGACCCGCCGGCTGGGCGTCACCACGGTCTACGTGACCCACGACCAGGTTGAGGCGATGACCATGGGCGACCGCGTCGCCGTGCTGAAGGACGGCCTGCTGATGCAGGTCGACACCCCGCGCAACCTCTACGACAAGCCGAAAAATGTTTTCGTGGCTGGCTTCATCGGCTCACCCGCCATGAACCTGCTGGAGCTGCCCGTCGTCGACGGCGGCGTGCAGTTCGGCGGCACCGTGTACCCGGTACCGCGCGACATCCTCCAGGAAACCAAGGGCAACACCGTCACGGTCGGGTCCCGCCCGGAAGACCTCGAGACGGCACCGCAGGGTGAAGGCCTCCAGGTCGAGGTCGATGTCGTCGAAGAGCTCGGCGCCGACGCCTACGTCTACGGCCACACCACGCTGGACGGCCAGAGCCACGACATCGTGGCCCGCGTCGACGGGCGCCGTCCCCCGATGAAGGGCGAGTCCATCTGGGTCCGCCCCCAGTCGGGCCACATCCACCTGTTCGACACCCAGACGGGCCTGCGCCTGGGCGACTAGTCCCCACCGACCCCCTAACCTCGCTCCGCGTCGGTTTGGGAACCCTGCCGGCGTGGGCCCACCCACCACCGGCTTGACGCATCCGACGGCGGTCCTCCCCACTGGAGGGCCGCCGTCGGGCTTTAACTGCCCGGCCGCACGCATTCGTTAGGGCCCCCGCCCTCCGTACGGAAGAATTGGTTCATGACCGAGGAAAACCCCAAGATCGAGGACAACGGTGCCCAGTGGCACGACGAACCCACCGACTACGGTCAGATCGGCAAACTGCCCCGGTTCGAAGCCGCCAGCGCCAATGACAGCAAAGGCTCCGTGGCCTCGAGTTCGCTGAGTATCACCGCCGCCGCCACCGAGCCGGAGCTCCTGGACCTGCCGTGGCAGGTTGCCCTGGAGGACTGGCCGGCCGAACACCTCGCCGCACTCCCCCGCGGCATCTCCCGCCACATCGTCCGTTTCGCCCACCTTGGCGGCTCCGTCATCGCCATCAAGGAAACCTCGGAACATGTGGCCCGCCACGAGTACCACATGCTCCGCAAGCTAGCCCGCCTGGACGTGCCCTGCGTCGAACCGGTCGCCGTCATCACGGGACGGACCACCCCTGACGGGCGACCGCTGAACCCCGTGCTGGTCACCCGGCACCTGAAGTTCTCCATGCCCTACCGCGCCCTCTTCTCGCAGATGCTGCGCAAAGACACCCTGACCCGCCTGATCGACGCCCAAGCCCTGCTGCTGGTCCGCCTGCACCTGATCGGGTTCTACTGGGGCGACGTCTCGCTGTCCAACACGCTGTTCCGCCGTGACGCCGGTGCCTTCGCGGCCTATCTCGTGGACGCGGAGACCGGCGAACTGTATCCCGATCTCTCCACGGGGCAGCGCGAATACGATCTGGAGATCGCCCGCGTCAACATCGCCGGAGAACTGATGGACCTCCTCGACGGTGGCCTGATCGAGGAAAAAGTCGATCCCGTGGCCACCAGCGAGCTCATCATGGACAGCTACCGGCGGCTCTGGACCGAGCTGACCGAGAAGGAATCGTTCGAGATCGGTGAGCGCTGGCGCGTGGCCGCCCGCATCCGGAAGCTCAACGACCTGGGGTTCGACGTCGAGGAATACGCGATCAAGACGACGCAGAACGGCTCCACTATCCAGCTTCAGCCCAAAGTCGTCGACGCCGGGCACCACCAGCGCCGGCTGCTGCGCCTGACCGGCCTGGACGCACAGGAGAACCAGGCACGCCGGCTCCTGAACGACATGGACACCTTCCGGGCGGACAACAACCCCGGAATGGACGAGGAATACAGCGCCCACCTGTGGGTCAGCCAGATCTTTGAGCCGATTGTCCGTTCCATCCCCCGTGACCTGTCGGGGAAGCTGGAGCCGGCGGAGGCGGTGCACGAAATCCTTGAACACCGCTGGTACATGTCGGAGGAGGAAAACCGCCACATCCCGCTGGCCGAGGCCGTGCAGTCCTACATTGACTCCGAACTGCGCCACCGCCGCGACGAGGCCGCCATCATGCTGAACCCGGACACGGAGCTGCTCAAGATCCTCGAGGTGGAGACCGAGGAATCCCGCTACGGCGGCGACGAGTCCATCGACGAATACCCGGACTCCGACGATTAGGCTCCCGAAGGGACCGGGACACCGGGTTGTGGCACACCCGCGCTAGATCGCCTTGCGCCCTGGATCGCCCAGCCGGGGTTCTTGCTAGATCGCCTTCCCGGGGTTCAGGATGCCGGCCGGGTCGAAGAGTTCCTTGATCCGGCGCTGCAGTTCGCGCACCGGTTCTTTTTGTTCGAGCCCGAGCCAGCGCAGCTTGTACTGGCCGATCCCGTGTTCCCCGGTGATCGTGCCGCCGATGGCCAGGGCCACGGTGATGGATTCATCCAGGGCTGCACCGAGGCGCTCCATGGCGTCCGCAGCGACGGCCTTGTCCACCCGGTCGACCCAGAACGTGGGGTGCAGGTTGCCGTCGCCGGCGTGCGCCACCACCTTGAGCTTGACCCGGTGGGTCGCCGCCATGGTCTCGAGGGCTTCGACATAGTCGACCAGCCGGGAGCGGGGTACCGCGACGTCCTCGCCGACGCGGTATTCGTCGTCGACCTCCACTCCGCGGCTGTTGCGCCGCAGTTCCACCAGTTGCTCCGCCTCCGCGCTGGCTTCCATGGTTACGACCGCGCCGCCGGCCACGAGCACGGGGCGGATCGCCGCCGCCTCGGCCGCGGCGCCGAAGCCGTCAGTCTGGATCAGCAGCAGGGACTGTCCCCTGGAGGCCAGGTCCGAGCCGTGGATCTCGTCAAGCTGGGCCAGGGTGCCGCTGTCCAGAAGTTCCATGATGGCCGGCTGCACCCGCGCCTTCCCCACGGCGAGGACGCCCGCCGCGGCGCTGCGGAAGTCCGGGTAGAAAGCGGCGATCGTGTGCACGT
The DNA here is from genome assembly GCF_059383415.1 of Pseudarthrobacter sp. RHLT1-30-1. Lineage (NCBI taxonomy): Bacteria > Bacillati > Actinomycetota > Actinomycetes > Micrococcales > Micrococcaceae > Pseudarthrobacter > Pseudarthrobacter sp. RHLT1-30-1. The sequence continues at coordinate 1,482 of NZ_JBWZCG010000042.1, read as the reverse complement.
CCTGCGGGAGGTATTTCAGCCGGACGGTGATCCCGACGACGATCCCCAGTGTCCCCTCGGATCCGACAAACAGGCCGGTGAGGTCGTAGCCGGCGACACCTTTGAACGTCTGGTGGCCGGTGTGGATGAGCGAGCCGTCCGCCAGCACGACGTCGAGGGCCAGCACCGAGTCGCGGGTCACCCCGTACTTGGCGCACCGCAGGCCGCCGGCGTTGGTGGCGACGTTCCCGCCGATGGTGGAGAGCTTGAAGCTCGCGGGGTCGGGGGCATACATGAGCCCGTGGACGGCGGCGGCGGCGTTGAGGTCGGCGTTGATGACCCCGGGTTCGACGACGGCCGTCTCGTCGTCAGGGTTGAGGTCCAGGAGGCGGTTCATCCGTTCCAGGCTTAGTACGATGCAGTCCCTGCTCGCGTGTGCACCACCCGAGACGCCGGTCCCGGCGCCGCGGGCCACCAGCGGGATCGCGTGGGCCGCGCAGGCGCGGACAGTGACCTGGACGTCCTCGACGGATTCAGCCCAGACGACGGCCTGCGGCACCTGTAAGTCCAGCACGGGACCCTGGTCCACGGCATAGACAGACAGCGTGGGGGCATCCCGGGCGATCTTCGCCGGGCCCAGGGCAGAGGTGAGCTCGTCAATGATGCTCATGCGGTCTCCAGTTCATCGAATCCAGCCTTCAGTCTAAGCCGCAGCTTTCGAGCGCCCTGAATTGCGGCGTTCATTCTGGCGTGGGGTCCAGGGAAGGGCAATACCGTTTGGCCTGGGCTGGTGGGACCGGGTGCCGGGGGCGTGAACGGCTGCTCCGCCCGGGGACACGGTGCCGCTTGACGCGGAACCGGCAGGTTCAGCCGCCGGTACCCATAAACCGTACGAACCGCTCCAGCACGGCCGGCCAGCCGGCGGCGTAGTCGGCCCGGGTTGCCGCAGGGTCCTCGGCGCCTTCCCATCCGCTGTGGACGAGGCGAAGCTCCGTGCCGCCCTCCACGGCCCGGAACGCGACGCGTAGTTCCGTTGACCAGACGGCGGAGGTTCCGGGGTGCCAGCTGGCATGGAAGGACAGCGGCGGCTGCCAGTCATCAATGGACCCCCAGATGGCTGTCCTGCCGTCGTCCGCGGTCTCCAGGATCAGGTTCTCCTCGAACTCCACATAGGACCCCGCGCCGAAGACGCCGTGCTCTTCGAGCGGCCACCAAAGGTGCGTGTGTTCGGTAAAACCAACGAAGGTCCGGGCCACCGCCCCCGGCACGGTGACGGTGTAGACAACGGGGTCCAGGCTGTCTGCTGGTGCCGGCTCTGGCGTCTCGGCGGCGTCTGACCCTGCGTGGCTGAAGAGGTTATCCATGGTCAACAACTCTACCCGCGGCGTGGCGGGGCCCCGGGTTCGGTGTTTGGGGGTTAAATGCGGGAGAGCCCCGACCTGTGTGGTTGGGGCTCTCGACCGTGTAATGATGTTCCGGCGGTGACCTACTCTCCCACACCCT
>NZ_JBWZCG010000041.1:0-27364 GCF_059383415.1 Pseudarthrobacter sp. RHLT1-30-1 | reverse complement strand
CCGCAGCGACGCCGCCGGGGGCGCCAGCGCCTGCGTGTCCTTCACGATGTCCGCGGCCAGCTGCACCTTCAGCGCAGCCAGCGGGCCGTCCACCGCGACCACCAGGGCCAGAGCGTCCAGGGAACCATCCACCCGGTCCCGCATCGGATCATCCCGCAGCGGATCAGGGCCGCCAATGCCGGATGATCCAGCGCGGTCAGCGCCGGCCTCAGCAGCGAAGCCCGGGAAGGCAAACAGCGCCGCCGTCGCCGCCCCGACCGCCGCCAAAGCCTCCCTGCTCTCCACACTCAAGGCCGAGATATCCATGGACCAAGACTGTCAGTTACCTGCGACACTTTTCACGCACCAGGCTGCCGGGTGGCGCGGGCCTGTGGCGGACACTCTTCGACCATGGGAAATCGGGGCGGCAACCCCGGGGTCAACTCTTTCCGCGGCCAAAATCGAACAGCGCTACGGGTATGAAGGTCAGGTCCACAAAGGTTCCAGCGCCCCGCGGGCGGACCTGGCGCGGCGCCCCCGGCCCCGTAGACTGGCACGGTGCTGAAAGAATTCTGGGACTCCGCCTCAACCACCTACAAGGTGCTGGTTTTCAGCGCGATGGGCCTGCTCGCCGTCGGCATCGGCCTGAACCTGGTGGGGAACACCACCGGCAACCAGGGCCTGGCGGTCGCGTCGCTCGCGGTGATCGGCCTTGGCCTCGTCCTGCACATTGCCGGGATTGTGGTCCGCGGCCAGACGATCCGGAAGAACCTCCGGCGTTAGCCCAAAGAAGCCCTGGCCCGGAGGCACATTTAGCCGGCAGTTACCTCAGCGGCAGCGTTCCGCAGCACATGGCTGCGGGCGTGCTCCACAGCCTCGGGCAGCGACGTGAACAGGTGCTTGTGGTGCCGCAGCGAACGGATCACCCCGACGTTGGTCACCAGCTCAAGGTGTTGCGGCTGGACCCCCTTCAGCAGGACGGTCACGCCGCGCAGCTCCAGCGCCGAGATGACCTCGACCAGCGTGTGGGCCCCGGTCGCGTCGAGCATCCGCACCTGGGACAGCCGGATGATGGCCACCTGGATGTTCTTGACCTGGCTGATTTCCTGCAGAACGCGCTCCGCCGCCCCGAAGAACATGGCCCCGTCGAGCCGGAAGATGGCGATGTGCTCGTCCCCTTCAACGCGGGGCCCCGGAACCTCCTCGCGGTTCACTCCGCTGAGCGAGGCGAACTTCCGCAGCGTGAAGAGGGCCGCGGCGACCAGTCCGATCTCGATGGCCACGATCAGGTCGAAGGCCACGGTGATCAGGGCGGTCAGGATGAACACGAAGGCATCGGCCCGGGTGGAGTGCATAATGGCCTGCACCGTTCGCCGTGACACCATGCGGGTGGCCGTGACCATCAGGATCCCGGCCAGGACCGCGAGCGGGATCCTGCCGACCAGCCCGGCGGCCAGGTAGATGATGGCCAGCAGCACCAGCGCGTGAACGATCGCGGAGAGCCGGGTCTTGGCGCCGGAGCGGACGTTGACGGCGGTGCGGGCGATGGCACCGGTGGCCGGCATGCCGCCGAACAGCCCGGCAGCGACGGAGGCGAGTCCCTGCCCGGTGAGCTCCCGGTCCGGGCTGTAGGCGCCGGAGGGCCTCCCGTCCGGGCCAACCATGCCGGCCGCCACCCGGGCGGAAAGCAGCGACTCGATGGCCGCGAGCATCGCGATGGACACCGCGGGCATCAGCAGCCCGCCCAGCGCTGCTGGATCCAAAGCAGGCAGCGACGGTGCTGACAGGGAATGCGGCAGCTCGCCGATCCGCGGAATCTCCAGTCGAAGCAGTTCGGCGGCCACGGTGGCCAACAGGACCGCGATCAGGCTCGCGGGCAGAGCCTTGTTCAGCTTCGGCAGCAGAAGCATCACGGCCGCCACTCCCACCACGACGCCGAGCGTCTGAAGCACGGCGGGCGAGGTGGCCTGGGAGGCGCTTTCGACGGCGGCGAGCAGGGTGTTGTGGCCGGGTATGCCCACGGTGCCGGTGGCCATCGGGACCTGCTGGAGGAAGATGATCGCGGCGATGCCGAGAGTGAACCCCTCCACCACCGGCCACGGGATGAAGGCCACAGCCCGGCCGAGCCCGCTGATGCCCAGGAGGACCACCAGCAGCCCGGCCATCAGGGACACCAGCGCGATGCTGCCGGCGCCGTGGGCGGCGACAACCGGGGCCAGCACCACCACCATCGCGCCGGTCGGACCGGAGACCTGCACGTGCGAGCCGCCCATCACTGCGGCGACCAGTCCGGCCACGACGGCGGTGATGAGTCCCGCTTCGGCGCCGACGCCGGAACTCACCCCGAACGCCAGTGCCAGCGGCAGGGCCACGATCCCCACGGTGATGCCCGCGAGCAGATCCGTTTTCCAGGAGGAGCGGAGCCCGTCATAGTCACGGCGGGACGGCAGGAACCGGCTGAGATGCGCCCGGACGGCGCTCATGAATTGGAACCCTGCAGATGGTCGCTGGGCAGGTCGTGGGCGAGTTTAAGCTGTTCGTTGGAATCGGCCAGGCTGTCCAGGAGGAAGGTCCGTGCAATGGCGAGCAGTTCAGCGATCTTCGGATGGGCCAGCCGGTAGGTCACGGCGTTGGCAGAGCGGGAGGAAACCACCACCCCGTGCCGGCGCAGCGTGGCGAGGTGCTGGGACAGATGCGATGCTTCGAGGCCCGTCTCGGCCAGCAAGTAGCTGACAGGGGCCGAGTTGTCGGGCGCCGCGGACAGCAATTCGAGCACGCGGATCCGTGCCGGGTGGGCGAGGGCCTTGAACAGGTTCGCCTTGATCTCGTACAAGGGGGTTTGCGCTGCCGAAATCATCGCTGCCTGCGCTTTCTGGCCCGCGGACGCCGTAACGGGACAATGGATTGATGAAATGATGTTTTCATCATACCGCGTTCCGTCATTCTGGTCAGCCCGCTGTCATTGGCAACGGCCGCCGGAGGCCTGACGCTAGGCTGGAACCATGACTATTAACCCGGATCTGCAGGGGCGCAGTTACCCTGCCCAAGAGGTGTACGACGTCGGCCGCGAGAAGATCCGCGAGTTCGCCCGCGCCGTCAAGGCCACCCACCCGGCCCACTATGAGGTTGACGCCGCCCGGGCGCTGGGACACAGCGACCTCGTGGCGCCCCCGACCTTCGCCATCATCGTGGCGCAACGGGCCGACGCGCAGCTGATCGAGGACCCGGACTCCGGCATCGACTTCTCCCGGGTGGTTCACGCGGACCAGCGCTTCATCCACCACCGGCCCATCGTCGCGGGGGACCGGCTCGTGGCCGAACTGCACGTCGACGGCGTCCGCGCCATGGGCGGGGGTGCGATGATCACCACCCGCTCGGAAATCTTCGCCCTGCCCGACGCCGACGCCGACGCCGACGCAGGCGTTGGCGTGGCCTCCGACCGGGCCGGCGCGGCCGGCAACGACGCACGCGAGGCCGTCGCCACCGCCACCTCGTCCATTCTCGTCCGCGGAGAGGGACAGTAATCATGACACCCACATTTTCGGAACTCGCCGTCGGCCAGGACATCGGCAGCCGCAGCATCACCGTCACCCGCTCTGACCTCGTCAAGTACGCCGGTGCCTCCGGCGATTTCAACCCGATCCACTGGAACGAGGCCTTCGCCACCAGCGTGGGCCTGCCGGGCGTGATCGCGCACGGCATGTTCACCATGGGCTCAGCCGTGCAGTTGGTGACCGACTGGGCCGGCGACCCCGCCGCCGTCGTCGACTTCCAGACCCGCTTCACAAAACCGGTCCCGGTGTCCGACACCACGGGGACGGCCGAGGCCGGCGCCGTAATCGAGATCAGCGGCGCCATCGGAGCGCTCGACGCCGACAAGGGCACCGCCCGCGTGGACCTGACCGTCACCAGCGCCAGCCAGAAGGTGCTGGTCAAGGCGCAGGCCGTCGTCAGGCTGGGCTAGACCGCATGGCGATGCGGTGAACCTGCGCACCGGCCAGGCCGCGGAGGTCACGCACTGGCGTAACGCCGTCGTGACCGCCTACGCAGTCAGCGGCATCGCGTTCGCCACCTGGGTGTCCCGGCTGCCGGCCATTCGGGACGGGCTGGACCTCACGCCGGGGAATGTCGGGCTGCTGCTGCTTTGCATGACACTGGGCTCCTTCATTTCAGTCTCGGCGTCCGGTCTGATCGTGCTGCGGTTCGGCTCGAAGCAGACCATCCGGATCGGCAGCATCCTGGTCGGCGCCGGGCTGGTCTTCTCCGGTCTGGGCACATCGGTCCTGGTCAGTCCGCCCGTCGCGGCGGCGGGGCTGGCCGTGATCGGCCTCGGCACGGCCAGCTGGAACACCGCCTCCAACGTTGAGGGTGCCGCGGTGGAACGCGCCGTCCGCCGGCACATCATGCCCCGGCTGCATGGATCGTTCAGCCTCGGCACCGTCGCGGGCGCGGCGGCAGGAGCCTGGGCCGCCGGGGCCGGGATGCCCGTGTTCTGGCACTTCGCCGCCGTGGGGCTCCTCGTCGCCGGGTCCGTGGCCACCGCCGCGTCCTGGTTCCGGGCCGACATCACTCCGGCGGACGGCGGCCCGGCATTCAAGCCGGCCGGTCCCGACACCTTCGAGGATCCGTCCACCGGACCCATTCCGGTCCTACTGCCAGACACAGACACAGGCACGGAACGGCACGACGAGCCGCTGGACAACAAGCGGCAGATCGCGCTGGCCTGGCGTGACCGCCGGACGCTCCTGCTGGGCGTGCTCGTGCTGGGGCTGGCCCTCGCCGAGGGCGCGGCGGGGGACTGGGTAGCCCTGGCGCTGGCCGATGGCCACGGCCAGTCCGACGCCGCCGGTGCCGCCGGGTATGGGCTCTTCGTCACCTTTATGACCATTGGACGCTTCACCGGCACCGTGGTCCTGGACCGCTTCGGCCGCGTCCCGGTGATGCGCTGGTGCGCCGCCCTCGCCGTGCTGGGACTGGGCCTGTTCGTCTTCGCGCCGGTTCCGTGGTTGGCCTATGTGGCTCTGGCCATCTGGGGACTGGGCGCCTCGCTGGGCTTCCCGGTGGGCATGTCCGCCGCCGCCGACGACCCGGCCAAGGCCGCCGCCCGGGTCTCGGTGGTCTCCACGATCGGCTACGGGGCGTTCCTCTGCGGCCCGCCCCTGCTGGGCCTGCTGGCAGAGCACGTCGGTATCCTGCACTCCCTGCTGGCCGTGATGGTGATGCTCGTGGTCAGCTTCCTTCTTTCCCCGGTTGCCCGGAAACCCGGCTAGCGGCCACTGCCTAACCGAGCCCCGCCATTCCCGACTGGCGACCGACCCGCTTAACGGAGCCCCGCCATCCCCGGCTAGGCTGGTGGGGTGACCCAGACACTGCTTTCCGCCCTGACCACAGCCGCCGTTGGCGGCCCCGCCGGCCGCTTCATCGAGGCCCGCACGGAGGCCGAGATCATCGAGGCCGTCCGCTCAGCGGACTCGGCCGGTGAGCCCCTCCTGATCCTCGGCGGCGGCTCCAACCTGCTGGTGTCCGACGCCGGGTTCCCCGGCACCGTGCTGAAAATCGCCTCCGAAGGGTTCGAAGTCAACGCGGAGGACTCCTGCGGCGGCGTCGCCGTCGTGGTCCAGGCCGGCCACAACTGGGACGCCCTGGTCGAGCACGCGGTGCGGCACGCCTGGTCCGGGATCGAGGCGCTCTCCGGCATCCCGGGCGCCAGCGGCGCCACGCCGGTGCAGAATGTTGGCGCTTACGGCTCGGACGTCTCCCAGACCATCGCTACGGTGCGGACCTGGGACCGGGAAAACAATGCCGTGCGGACCTTCGCCAATTCCGAACTGAAGTTCGGCTACCGGGATTCGGTCCTCAAGCAGACCACCGTCAACGGCTCGCCCCGCTACGTGGTGCTTACGGTCGAATTCCAGCTGCCGCTGGGCCGGATGAGCGCCCCCATCCGCTATGCCGAACTCGCCCGCGTGCTGGGCGTCGAGGCCGGCAAGCGGGCCTATGCCAACGATGTCCGGCGCGAGGTGCTCCGGCTTCGGGCGTCCAAGGGCATGGTGTGGGACGCGGCGGACCGGGACACCTACTCGACCGGTTCCTTCTTCACCAACCCGATCGTGCCGGCAGAGGTGGCCGCCGGGCTGCCGGAGGGCGCGCCGCGCTACCCCGGCGGCGCGGACGGGCTGACGAAGCTCTCGGCGGCCTGGCTGATCGACCAGGCCGGCTACGGCAAGGGGTACGGGCTGGAACCGGACAGCGTTTCTGGTGGCCGGGCCTCGCTGTCCACCAAACACACGCTGGCCATCACCAACAGGGGAAACGCCAGCACCGCGGACCTGCTGGCGATCGCGCGTGAGGTGCGCCGCGGCGTCGTCGAACGCTTCGGAATTGAACTGCACCCGGAACCGCTGCTGATCGGCGTCGAACTTTAGGAAGCGGATTCTGCAGGGGCGGCAGGTTCTGTAGGTGCTGCGGCGTGCGGCTGCAGGCCCCGGTCAGGCAGCAGCCGGAGAGTCCCAGCCGGCTGCCTTCAGCCCCTGCCGCGGTGCGGCGCGACCCGGCTGAACAGTAGGAAGGTGAAGCCGGACGCGGCGGCGCCCAGGAGGAAGACCTCGCAAAACGCCACGGACTGGTTGCTGGGGCCTCCGCGGAGCCAAAGACCCGCGAAGGCAAACACGGCCGCCCCGGCCAGCAGCGCCAGCGAGCCAAGCAGCAGGCTCTGCACGGTGTCCGGGAGATCCCCGGGTTGCCGGGCGTCCGGGTGATCACCGTCGTCCCGTGCGGGGGTGCGTGGTTGCACCACGGCGGCCGTGACGAAACTGGCCACCACCACGGCCATCGATACCGCGGCCACGAACTGCAACGAACTCATCATGGGGGAGAGCCGCGTTCCGCTGGCAATCGCAATGGCGAGTCCCGCGGCCATGCCGACGGCGCTGGAAGCCCAGCCGAGCACGGCCAGCCTCCTGCTCAGGGGCCGCAGCAGCGGCCACATCTCGCTCATGGTCATCCATCAAGGGTAAAGAGTCCGGCTGGAAGGTGGCTGGGAACCACCCGCCCGGCGTCCTAGCATTGGAGGCATGACAGGAACGCCTCGTGCCCGGCTGAGCCGGGCGGTGCTGGGCCGGCTGCGGCTGGCCGCGCAGGGCCTGGCCGGAACCGGATTCGGCGACGCCGCGGCCGCCGTACGCTGGATGACGGCCATGCAGGCGCAGGACCTCGGCGCCGCCCTCTGGGCCGTCGGCCAGCGGGTTCCGGGCTCCCGCGTCGGGGATGTCCGGAGCGCCCTGGACCGGGGCGAGATCGTCCGCTCCTGGCCGATGCGGGGCACGCTGCACCTGGTGGCCCCCGAGGACCTGAAATGGATGCTGGCAATCACCGCAGACCGGCTGATCCGGGGCATGGCCGGGCGCCACCGCGAGCTGGGAATCTCCGCCGCGGATGTCGACGCCGCTGCCGGAACGGCGTTGCAGCTGGTCTCCGGCGGGGCAGCCGCCAGCCGGGCAGAGCTGTTCCAGGCCTTCGAACGGGCCGGTCAGTCCACGGCCGGGCAGCGCGGTATCCACCTGCTCGGGGTCCTCTGCCAGCGGGGCCTGCTGGTGCAGGGCCCGCTGGCCGGCAACCAGCAGGTGGTGCTGGCCTTCGACGACTGGATTACCTCATCGCGCAGCCTGGACCGTGCCGAGGGCATCGCCGAGTGGCTGCTGCGCTACCTGCGCAGCCACGGGCCGGCCACGGAGCGTGACTTCTCCTGGTGGTCCGGCATTCCCCTGACCGAGGTCCGCGCCGCCCTGGCCACGGTGAAGGACCAGCTGGCGGAGATCACGTTTGAGGGGACCAGCTACTGGCTGTCCGCGGAGACGGCCGCGCTGCTCGACACCGGCGTCCCCGCCGGGCGCCTGGTGCTGGCGCTGCCCGGATTCGATGAGTTCCTGCTGGGCTACAAGGACCGCTCGCTTGTGCTGCCGCCGGAGCATGCGGACAGGATCGTGCCGGGCGGCAATGGCGTCTTCCGGAAAACGATCGTCGCGGGCGGCCAGGTGGTCGGCACCTGGGAGGCAGCCCGAGGCGGCGGCGCCGGCGCTGCTGCCGCCGTCCCTGAGCCCTTCGACGGCGTTAACGGACTGCGGCCTGCCGCCCAAAGATCCTTTGAGCTGCAGGCCGCGAAGTACCGCAGATTCCTCGGCCGTTGAACCGGCGCACCTGAACCGGTGCGGTGGCGTCCGGCGCACCTGAACCGGTGCGCTGGGGTTCGGTGTGGATGCGGCGTCGGCCCGGCTTGGGTTCTGTTTTGTCGCTACAGGTTGCCGGTCGCGATTCTGAGCATGCGGCGCAGCGGCTCGGCCGCACCCCACAGGAGCTGGTCGCCGACAGTGAACGCGCTGATGTACTCCGGGCCCATCTCCAGCTTGCGGATCCGGCCCACCGGGATGTCCAGGGTGCCGGACGCCGCCACGGGGGTGAGTTCGGCCATGGACGCGTCCTTGGTGTTGGGCACCACCTTGGCCCACTCGTTGTCCGAGGCCAGGAGCTTCTCGATCTCGGCGACGGAAAGATCCTCGCGGAGCTTGAGCGTGAGCGCCTGGGAGTGCGAACGCATGGCGCCGATCCGGACGCAGAGCCCGTCCATGATGATGTGCTCAGCGCCGGAGGTGCCGAGGATCTTGTTGGTCTCCACGCCGGCCTTCCACTCCTCCTTGGACTGGCCGTTGCCGAGGTCCGCGTCGATCCACGGGATCAGCGATCCGGCCAGCGGGACGCCGAACTGGGTGACGTCGATGCCGTCGCGCTGGTGGGCCAGAACCTTGCGGTCGATCTCCAGGATGGCCGACGCCGGGTCGTCCAGTTCCGTGCTGACCTGGGCGTTGAGCGTGCCGAACTGGCTGAGCAGTTCGCGCATGTGCCGGGCGCCGCCGCCGGAGGCGGCCTGGTAAGTCATCGCGGTGCCCCACTCGACGAGGCCATTCTTGAACAGCCCGCCGAGGCCCATGAGCATGCACGAGACGGTGCAGTTGCCGCCGATGAAGTCCTTCACGCCGCCGGAGAGCCCGGCATCGATGACATCGCGGTTGATCGGGTCCAGCACAATGATCGAGTCGTCGTTCATCCGCAGGGTGGACGCGGCGTCGATCCAGAGACCGTCCCAGCCGCGGCTGCGCAGTTCGCCGTGGACCTTTTTTGTGTAGTCCCCGCCCTGGGCGGTGACGATAATGGGCAGCTTCGCCAGGGCGTCGACGTCGAACGCGTCCTCGAGCTTGCCCGCGTCGCCGCCGGCAGGACCAGCGACCGCGGGCGCCGCACCCCCCGCGTTCGAGGTGGAGAAAAATACCGGGTTGATGTTGGCGAAGTCGCCCTCATCCTGCATGCGCTGCATCAGGACGGAGCCGACCATGCCACGCCAACCGACCAGTCCAACGGACGGAGTAGCTGCTGTAGTCATGGGCCCAGTTTAGACTTTGTTGGCAGAGGGGCGCAGCCGGTTACGTCACCGCGCTCTGAAACAGGCACGGACGGCGAAAGGCGTCGGGCACCTGGGACTACTCAACGGGCCGGGGGAGGTTGCGGGCCTTGCGCAGCTTTTCGGCCTTGTGCTCGGAGAAATAGCTGGACCAGCCGGCGATCAGCGGATACAGGATCACCAGATACATCCACCAGATCCTGCCCAGAATCTCCCATTGGTCGGTAATGGCGATTTGTACCAGCCCATAAAGCATCCCCCCGAACGCGATGGTGATCAGGACGGCGAGGAAGAGCAGACCGCCCGAGCTGTTCACGGGTTTGATGACGCCCAGGCCGTCGTCCTTGCGGACGCCGTACTCCTCGGCGGTGTAAGCGACAAGTTCGCCGTTCTCGGCACGGCGGTGGAGCTGGCCGTCGGCTGCCGGCCGGGACTCTACATAGCCGGGGTCCTGGGGCACGTCCCGGCTGCGCCTAGCCACGGGACTCCTCGATGGCCCGCAGCAGGGCGGCATCGTCCAGGCCTTCGGTTTCAGCGACTTCGTCAGTGTCGAAATTTGGGATGCCGGTGGCCCAGGAGTCCTTGTCTTCGCTACGGATCAGCAGATGCTTCTCGGCGTCGAGGGTCTTGAACACGAGATAGGCGGAGCCGCCGGGATTCTCCTCGACGTGATGGCGGACCACACGGAGGGTTGCCTCGGCCGAGCTGATCGCAGGATCCTGGGCGAATACGAACCAGGTTCCCAACAGCCGGGGCTGCAGCATCAGGGCGACACCGGGCGCTTCGACCAGCACCACGTTGTCCATGCTGTCTTTAGTCAGCAGGGAAAACTCGGTCCAGTGTGAGGCCTGCCCAAAGGCCGTGGCGACGGCGGCAGCCACGCCCTTCACCCCCGGGTCGCCGTCGTCGTCGACGGTCGCCAGATCCCGTGCCATCAGCGACGACGCGCCGGCCGTGGATAGCGTGACATCGTCCACCAGGTCCTCGGCGCGGAAGACGCTGACCGAACGGTCACGCGCCGGGCCCTCGAACACGTTGAGCAGGTAGGCAAATTCGCCGACCCCGAAGCCGATAACGTCGACTCCAAGCCGTGGCTCCCGCTGGGTCTCGTCCTGGACAGTCATGTGAGTCTCCTAATTCCCGAAGCCAAGGAAATTGGCCACGGACTTTCCGGCATCTTTGATGTTATCCGCGGCATCGTTGACGAACTTGCCCGGATCCTTGACCGCGCTGACGATTCCTTCGCCAACGTTCTTGCCCACGGCGCTGATCGTGTCCCAGTTTTCGTAGACGGCGATACCCACACTGGCGACCTGGCAGACGGTTCCCGCCGGCGGCGGCAGGAAGCAGCCGACGCCGAGACCGGCCTTGAGCGCACTGCCAACACCGGCCTCGATGTCCCCCTTCGCAAAGCTTTGCACCGAGTCCACTGAGTTGAAAACCACCCCGGCCCAGCCTAGCCCGCGCGCGAGCCCGGATTTGCCGAGCCACTCAGCCTTGGAGCCGGCCCCAAGCCAGGCTTTTTCCTCCAGGAGCGGCTTTAACTTGGCGAGCGGACCAATGTACTTGGCGAGCGGATCAGTATAGTTGTTGAGGTTTTTCAGTGAGGCAATGTCGGAGGCTTTGTCGATCAGCTTGAGGACGGGGTTCTTCGTTGACGTCTTCAGCAGAGCCTCAAGGGCCTTGTTTCCCATGGTCGTCTGCACCAGATGCCGGCCGTCGAAGACCGGTCCGCCCAGGCGGTGGCGGCCCTTGGTCAACATTGTCTTGACGAAGTCGGTGGGCTGTTTCTTGAGGACCCAGCCGTACTGTCCCAGGTGCTTGGCCAGGGTGAGCGGCGCTTTGATGTTTTTCTGGATGTCCATCGCCGCCCGGATTCCGCCGACGGCGGCCGCTCCGCCGAGGAGCGCCCAGTTGCCGCCGGAACCGCCGGGGCTGAGGAGCGGCTCGCCGCCTGCCCCGGCGCCGGTGTTGCTGGCCTTCTCCTGCTGGTCGGCGTGGGTCATCAGCCGCTTGGACTCTGCTTTGAGGGCCAGCGCTGTCTTCTGGATCAGGGCTCGGTGGCTGCTGTTCCATTCCGACGTGAACCGGGCTCCGTCGGCACCCTTCCACACTGTGTTCCCGTTGATGGCCGACGTCAGCGTTGTCGACTGTTGCTGGAGCGTCTCGGACGTCTTGCCGAACTGCTGCGCCAATGTGCGCAACTGGGCGACGTCGGCGCCCCATAAGTTTCCTGCCATCCCGGCATCCCCCTTTGACCTGCATCAGCCTAACCGGCTGCGACCGGGACACGGTGCATTCCGGTGTGAGTATCTATCCGGCCCCAACGTAGCCGGAACCGGGGCAACCGGCGATGGGGTGATGTCCCCATCCGGCTTCAGCCGAGGGCAGCAGGGACGTTATTCGCCGCGGGTTTCCGTGAGAAGCGCGTGTTTCCGCCTCCGCAGGGCAAAGAACGCCCCGAGAGCGAAGGCCTGGGTGATGACCACGAGCACGATGGCGCCGACGATCTTGTTGCCGCCCAGGATCATGGTCAGCCCCACGATCGCAGAGAGCAGCGCCAGGAGTGGCAGCAGCATGTAGCCAAGGACAAAGAGGGTTTCGGGTTTCTTCAGCATTTCTTAGTGCTCCGTCCGGCGCCACACGGTGATGCGGTAGCGGGTGCCGTTGTCGGCGGTCTCCCAGCCGTCGGCCGGCAGGCTCGCGCCCATGGTCCAGTCGTAGCCGAGGTCCGGGGCGAACGTGTCACCCTCCGTCGTGGCGTCGATTGTGGTGACCACTGCGACGTTTGCGAGGTCCATGGACTGGGCGTAGATGTTACCGCCGCCGATGATCCAGACCATGTCGTTGCCCGGCGCAAACTGGGACTCCAGGAGTGCTTCGTCCAGGGACTTGACCGCGAGGGCGCCTTCAGCCGCCGGCGTGCCGCCCCACTCCTCCTGGCGGGTGATGACAATGTTCGTCCTGCCGGGCAGGGGGCGGTATTTGTCCGGAAAGGATTCCCAGGTCTTGCGGCCCATGATCACCGGGTGGCCGGTGGTGAGCCGGGTGAAGTGCTGCATGTCCTCGGGCAGGCGCCATGGCATGCCGCCGTCCTTGCCGATGACGCCGGTGCTGGTCTGGACCCAGACGACGCCGAGCCCGGTGAGGGCGTCCAGGGTGCCGGTGAAGTCGGCGGGCTGTGCGCCCGGGGTGGTGTCGTTGCTCATACGGCTATCGGGGCCTTAATCGTCGGGTGGTGCTGGTATCCGACCACTTCGAAGTCATCGAGGGTGTAGTCGAAGATGGAGACCGGCTTGCGGGTGATCTTGAGCTGCGGGTAGTCGTAGGGGTCCCGGGCGAGCTGCTTGAGGACCTGGTCCATGTGGTTGTCGTAGATGTGGACGTCACCTCCGGTCCAGACGAATTCGCCGGGTTCCAGGCCGGTCTGCTGGGCGATCATGCAGGTCAGCAGGGCGTAGGAGGCGATGTTGAACGGCACGCCCAGGAAGGTGTCCGCGGAGCGCTGGTAGAGCTGGCAGGAGAGCTTGCCGTCGGCCACGTAGAACTGGAAGAAAGCGTGGCACGGCGGGAGGGCCATGTCCTTGAGTTCGGCGACGTTCCAGGCCGAGATGATGTGTCGGCGGGAATCCGGGTTGGTCTTGAGGTTCTCGATGAGTTCGGCGATCTGGTCGATGTGGCCGCCGTCGGGGGTCGGCCAGGAGCGCCACTGGACGCCGTAGACCGGACCGAGTTCGCCGTCGGCGTCGGCCCATTCGTTCCAGATGGTGACACCCTGGTCCTGCATCCACTTCACGTTCGAGTCGCCGCGGAGGAACCAGAGCAGCTCCACGGCGACGGACTTGAAATGCACGCGCTTGGTGGTGATCAGCGGGAAGCTCTTGCCCAGGTCGAAACGTAACTGGCGGCCGAACACACTGAGCGTTCCGGTCCCGGTGCGGTCCGATTTGTGCGTGCCGTGCGCCAGGACGTCTCGCAACAGGTCTTCATAGGGCGTTGGAATGCTCACCGTCCCAGTCTACTTAACCGGGGCCCCTGCTCATTAACCGTGGTCCCGGGCGAGCGCCGACCGGAGGTCCCCGCCCGCCCGGCGGCTCAGTCGTCGAACGGCCTGAACCGCTCAATCGCGACCACTTTGTCATTGCTGTGGTGGGCCACATGGCACACCACGATCTCACCGGGGGCCAGGAACGGGTCGGAGGCGGGCAGTTGGGCGCGCAGGCGGGCACCCATGTGCTTTGCGAGCTGGGCGAACACCGTGGGCAGGGCCGGGCGGTGCGTGCACAGCACCACGGCCCGCTGCTTGTCGAACAGGCCCTCGACGGCGGCGGCCGTCTTGTGCGGATGGCGGCCGTGCCGGTGCTCGGTGAGGGCTTCGGTCAGCTTCACCTTCGCGTCAGACGCCTTGGCGTAGGGGGCGATGGTGGCGACACACCTGAGCCACGGGCTGGAGAGGATGCGCATCGGTTTCCAGGCTTGCAGCAGCCGCCCCACTGCCTGCGCCTGCCGCATCCCGGTGATAGCCAGTGGCCGGTCCCCTTCGGCTTTGGACCAGGAGGAGCGCGGCTTGGCCTTGGCGTGGCGCACGATCACGAGCGGCCACGTTTTCAGTTCGCCGCGGGCATGCGCGGTGGCCAGATGCTCCAGCGGGGCGACATCGCTCGGATTGCTCAGCAGCCGCGCCGCCTTTTCCGGCGAGCACCACATCACGCTGTCCACTTCCTTGCCGTCCGGCAGGAGCGCGGCCCCGTTGACGTCGACAGCCCAGTAGTGGACCACCTTCAGTCCGGCCGGGACATGGTAGTGGATGGCAGGCAGCGGGATGCCCAGCGGCGCACTCAACCCGATTTCCTCTTCAACCTCGCGGGCGGCGCACTCGGGCACCGTCTCCCCGGGATCGATCTTGCCCTTGGGCCAGGACCAGTCGTCATAACGCGGCCGGTGGATCAGCAGGACCTCGAGTCTGTCCTTTTCGCCCGGGGCGATGCGCCAGGGGACGGCGCCGGCGGCCACCACCGCGATCGCTTCGCCTGGATGGTCGGTCTGGTCGGCGACCGGTGTATCGCTACTCAATGCCAGAGCCCCTAGCGCAGCCCGGACGAGCGCTGCCGGGAGCGGGAATTGAGCAGCCAGGACTGGATGTCCTCGAGTTCGCGCCCGTCTTCGGCAAGGTGGTGGCGGGTCCACTCCGCCTCGTTGTCCAGGTGCCAGCTCGCGGTGCCCGGATCCATGTACCGGCGCAGCAGATCCATGACGTAGGTGGTGTCGTCCCCGCTGGTGAGCTGGACGAGCGCTTCCACACGGCGGTCCAGATTGCGGTGCATCATGTCCGCCGAACCGATGTAGACCACCGGGTCCCCGGCGTTGGCGAAGGCGAAGACGCGGGAGTGTTCCAGGAACCGGCCCAGCACGGAGCGGACCGTGATGTTCTCGCTGAGGCCCGGCACGCCCGGCCGCAGTGAGCAGATGCCGCGGACGATGATGTCGACGGGAACGCCCGCCTGCGACGCCCGGTACAGGGAGTCGATGATGGCTTCGTCCACCATCGAGTTGACCTTGATCTGGACCCGGGCGGTGAGGCCCGCCCTGGCGTTCCGGATCTCGGTTTCGATCCGGTCGATCAGGCCTGAACGCACCGACCGGGGGGCGACCAGGAGCCGCTTGAAGGTCGACTTCGGGGCATAGCCGGAGAGCTGGTTGAACAGCTTGGAGAGGTCCTCGCCCACCTGCTCGTTGGCCGTGAGCAGGCCCAGGTCCTCGTAGTACCGGGCCGTGCGGGGGTGGTAGTTGCCGGTGCCGATGTGGCAGTAGCGGCGGAGTCCGTCCACTTCCTGGCGCACCACCAGGGAGAGTTTGCAGTGCGTCTTGAGGCCCACGATGCCGTAGACCACGTGGACGCCGGCCTGTTCCAGCTTCCGGGCCCAGGAGATGTTGGCCTGCTCATCGAAGCGTGCCTTGATCTCCACCAGGGCCAGGACCTGCTTGCCGGCTTCGGCGGCGTCGATCAGGGCGTCGACGATCGGGGAGTCGCCGGAGGTGCGGTACAGCGTCTGCTTGATGGCCTGGACCTTCGGGTCCGAGGCCGCCTGCTCCAGGAACGCCTGCACCGAGGTGGAGAAGGAGTCGTAAGGGTGGTGCAGCAGGATGTCTCGCCGCCGCATGGCCGCGAAGACGTTCGCCGCCTTGGAGGTTTCCGATTCGTTGAGGTACCGGGAGGTGTGCGGGACGTGCTTGGGGTAGTGCAGGTCAGCCCGGTCGATGCCGGCAATGACGGAGAGGCCACGGAGGTCCAGTGGTGCGGGGACCGTGTAGACCTCTGATTCCTCCACCCCGAGTTCGCGGATCAGCAGCGCCCGGATGTTTGGGTTGATGTCGTTGGTGACTTCGAGCCGGACCGGCGGGCCGAACCGGCGTCGCAGGAGTTCCTTTTCGAGCGCCTGCAGCAGGTTCTCGGCGTCGTCCTCTTCGACTTCGAGGTCCTCGTTGCGGGTGACGCGGAAGGTGTGGTGCTCCAGCACCTCCATTCCGGCGAAGAGCTGGTCCAGGTGGACCGCGATGACTTCCTCGAGGGCGATGAAGCGGGCCACCCGGCCCGGGACGGAGCCGGCGCGGGGGCCGTCGACCGAGACCAGCCGGGGGAGCTGGTCCGGGACCTTGAGCCGGGCGAAGAGTTCCTTGTCGCTGACGGGGTTGCGGACGATGACAGCGAGGTTCAGCGAGAGCCCGGAGATGTAGGGGAAGGGGTGGGCGGGATCCACGGCCAGCGGGGTCAGGATAGGAAAGACCTTCTCCGCGAACATGGCACTGAGCTGGTCCTGGGCCTGGGAATCAAGGTCGTCCCAGTGCATCAGGTGGATGTGCTCGTAGGCCAGCGCCGGACGGATCTGCTCGGCGTAGACGCGGGCGTGGCGCTGCGCCAGCCGGTGGGCCTCGTCACCGATCTGCTCCAGGACCTGCACCGGGCTGAGCCCCGCGGGGGAGGGGACGGCCAGGCCGGTGGCGATCCGGCGCTTGAGACCGGCGACCCGGACCATAAAGAACTCGTCCAGGTTGGACGCGAAAATGGAGAGGAAGCTGACGCGCTCCAGCAGGTGCAGGTTCGGGTCCTCGGCGAGCTCCAGCACGCGGGCGTTGAACGAGAGCCAGCTCAATTCACGGTCCAGAAAGCGGTCCGGGCTGAAATCGCCTGCCGGCTCCACGCTCGGCTCGAACTCAGGAATGTCAATCCGGTCCTGGGTGGCCCGTGAGGCAGGTACTTCGGAGGAGCCGAACTGGGTACGCGCGCTGGGAGCTTTCGCGTCCGGCATGGCGGCCCCGGACGTGGCGGTCCGGGCAGAATCCCGTTGCATGGTCTCTCCTAAATACTGGCGCGATTTTGCTTCAACCTTACAAGCAATTATCCGGCGGTCAGCTTTCGGGGAGTGCGGATTTCCCGGGCGCCCGCCGGGGCGTCGCCGGTTGGACGCCGAAGCGTCGCCGGGCGGTCTCCGAATGGGTGGTGGCGGCTGCGTGCCGGGTGGTGCCGGCTGTCCGACCGGTGGCTCAGCGCCCGTCCAGCGGGGCGTACATGACGTCGACATCCCAGCGGGTGAAGCCCAGCCGCCGGTACAGCGCCACGGCCGGAATGTTGTCCGCATCGACGTAGAGCATGACGGCGTGCAGGCCCTGGTGCTGCAGGTGCCGGATGCCGGCGACCGTCAGCGCCTTGCCCAGCCCGGTGCCCTGGGCGTCGGGTGTCACGCCCACGACGTACACCTCGCCGATCGCGGGGTGCTCCCCGTGCCGGGGGTGCACTTTGGTCCAGTGGAAGCCGAGGATCCGGTCCGAGGCATCGACGGCCAGCAGGAAGCCGGCGGGATCGAACCACGGCTCGGCCATCCTGGCGTCCAGGTCGGCGCGTGTCATGTTGCCCTGCTCGGCGTGGCCGGCGAACGCAGCCCGGTTCGCTGCGAGCCAGGCGTCCTCATCCCGGCCCGGGACGAAGGCACGCAGTGTCACCCCGGCGGGCACGGGGACGTCGGGCAGCTCAGCCGCCGCGCTGGTAAGCCGCATCTTCCACAACTCGCGGACGGGTGCGTAGCCGTAGCGCGCGGCGAGGTCAGCAGCGGCCTCGTGGTTGCCGTGCGACCAGGCCTTGAGGCCGGCGAAGCCGCGCGTGGCCCGAAGCTCACCGACCAGCCGGTCCGCCACGCCCTGGTTGCGGTAGCTGGGGTGGACCGCGATTTCCAGCACGCCCGTCCCGTCGGGTTCGCCGATGACGACGGCGACGCCGGCCAGGTCCTGCGCCGTTGCCGGGCCGGATTTCTCATCGGGGCTGTACAGGGCGAGTGTCAGCACTGACTTGGTATCGGCGGCCTCTGCCGGACCGGCGGCCCCGCTGGTGCCGGCGGCACGCAGCGTCACGAGCGTCTGCTCGGACAGCGGCGGATTGCCATCGGACTCCTCGGCGGCTGCCGCGAGAGCCTGGATGTCCTTCAGGAGCTGCGCATCCGCGGCTCCGTGGACGGCGAGGACGGGCCAGTTTTCGGGATGCGCGGGACTCATGGTGCAAGGCTATACGGTGCGGGCACGGCGGGGCCGATTTTGTGGTTTCCGGAAGTGTTACGTATAGTCGGTAACTCATCCGGCTGTTCGGTCCAGGGCTTGTTCCTGGATCCGGTTGGCCAGATACGAGGGGGATCCACCACTGGGGTGGCCTCGATACGTTCGACCCGTATGTCCTCCACTGACGCAGCACGCATTGCAGCAGCAAAAAGCCCCGGACCGATGTCCGGGGCTTTTTTGCTTATGCTTCGGTGAGTTCTTCCTCGGGGTGCCGGACCAGTGTCAGGCGGTAGCCCACGTTGCGGACGGTGCTGATCAGGTTCTCGTGGTCGGCACCGAGCTTGGCGCGCAGCCGCCGGACGTGGACGTCCACCGTGCGCGTGCCGCCGTAATAGTCGTAGCCCCAGACCTCGGTCAGCAGCTGCTGGCGGGTAAAGACCCGGCCGGGGTGCTGCGCCAGATACTTGAGCAGCTCGAATTCCTTGAAAGTCAGGTTCAGCGGCGCGCCGTTGACCCGGGCGGTGTAACTGGCCTCGTCGATGACGACGCCGGCCGCCCGGATCTCGGTCGGGGCATCGTCCTGCTCCGTTGCCGCCCGGGCGACGCCCAGCCGGATGCGGGCCTCGACCTCGGCCGGCCCGGCGGAGTCCAGCAGAATGTCATCGACGGCCCACGCCGAGGAGACGGCGGCCATGCCACCCTCGGTGAGGATCAGCATCAGGGGGGCGCTCAGGCCGGTGGCCTTGAGCAGTTGGGTCAGGGAACGCGCGCCTACGAGGTCCTTGCGGGCGTCCAGCAGGACGATGTCGCAGGGGTCGGTCTCCAGCAGGGCTGTCGGCTCGGCCGGGAGAATATGCACCCGGTGGTTCAGCAGTTCCAGCGCAGGCAGGACGTCCACCGATGAGCCGGCGCTGTTCGTCAGTAACAGGATGTGCGACATGTTTCCTCCAAGGGGTGTCCGCGCATCGTTGGGCGTCTGTAGCTGACTTTGAGTATACCCAAAGCACCCTTCCCGGACATGATGCAGCTACCTTCGGCCGTTTCCTGTGCGACACAAAACGGTCACATAGGGCAGGATTGATCCGTCGGGGCCCGCAGCCCCCTGACGGAGATCAGGTCGAATTGGGGTCCGCAGTGAGCGAAGGTACGACGATGACCGGAAGACGGATGACGAAACCACAGATGTCGGGTGAACAGTGAAGTCCTGGACCATCGGCATCGTCGGACTGGCCGGACTCGCCGCTATTGTTGGCGCGTCCTATGCCTCGCCGGAGGCACTCCTGGCTGTTGGCGTGCTCACCGCCGCCGGCGTCGGGATCGGCTGGCCGCACTTCCTGGGAATCCCGGCCCGGAAGACCCTCGGCGTCCTGATCGGCCTCCCCGGCATTGGCGCCGCCATCGCCGCCACCTACCTGCCGGCCCCGGGGTTCCTGGACTGGACGCCGGCGTTTATGGCCACGGGCCTGATGGCGATCTTCGTGATGCAGCTGATCCGCGGAACGGGACAGGCGCAGCGCCTGGAGTCCACCCTCGGGTCCAGTGCCGGCGTGATGTTGTCCTGCCTGGGCGCCGGGTGGATCGCCTGCGCCCGCTTCAACGGGGTGCGGGAGATGCTCCTGGTCGCGGCGATCAGCGCCGCGATCGCCCTGCTCGCGGGCCTGATCCGCTGGCCGGACCGCGTGGTGGCGCCGCTGGGCGTCGTCGGGGCCGGGCTGGCAGGACCGCTCGCCGGGCTCGTGTTTTCCGACATTGCCGTGCTCCCCGCCGCCATTGTCGGGGTGGTGGTGGGTGCCGTCCTGGTAAGTTTCCGCCGGTTGGTGATCCTCCGGGGTGAATCGCTAAGCTTGGCGGCAGCGCTCGGAATAGGGCTGGGCCCGGTCGCGGCGGTCGGTTCGCTGGCCTACTTCATAGACAAACTACTCATCTACTAACCCGCTAGGATGGCATCATGTCCGTACTTGCATTTGAAATCTTCTTCCTTGTCCTGCTCGGTGTTGCCAGCCTGGCCATGGCGTGGTTCGCCGGCTTTGTTGTCTACCGCCTTTACAAGGGCCAGAAGTAACAGCCAGAATCCATTAGCCGTCTTCGTTTCCAAAGGTAGCTACTGTGCCGATTGAAATACCGACAGACCTGACCCCCGAAATTGTTCCGCTGTCCTGGCTCATTGGTGAGTGGGAGGGCCGGGGCAGGCTCGGGGCCGGGGAAGAGGATTCCGAGCACTTCCTGCAGCGGGTGTCGTTCACGCACAACGGCCTGCCCTACCTGCAGTACCGCGCCGAGAGCTGGCTGACCGACGACGAAGGCACCAGGCTCCGTCCGTTGACCGTCGAAACCGGGTTCTGGGCCCTGGAGCGCAAGCAGCGTGAAGAGGACGGCGGCCCGGGACTGATCCCGGCCGACATCGTTCCCGTGCTCAAGAGCGCCGACGAGGTCGAGGCGCTGCGTAACAAAGACGGCGGCTTCGACATTTCTGTTTCGATCGCCCACCCCGGCGGAATCTCCGAGCTGTACTACGGCCAGATCAAGGGCCCGCAGATCCAGCTCAGCACCGACATGGTCATGCGCGGCAGCCACTCCAAGGAGTACACCGCAGCCACCCGGATTTTTGGACTCGTGGACGGCAATCTGCTCTGGCGCTGGGACGTTGCCACCGGCAAAGGTCCCGAGGAGGGCAACGGCTTGGAGGCGCACGCGTCCGCTATCCTTTCCAAGGTCAGCTGAATCAGCGGCGCCCCGCGCCGCAGAACCGCAGCCTGGTCTTGGGGTCTCACTGAATTTCCGTTGTCCGCAGCGACCGCAGGGAGCACCACAGTGAATGCCACAGCCGCCACACCCACCGTTCCAGCCGACTTCAGCGACCTCAAGGCCGTGTACTTCAACGGCACCCTCAAGAAGTCCCCGGAGATTTCCAATACCCAGGGCCTGATTGAGGTCAGCCGCCGGATCATGGAGAAACACGGCGTCAGCACAAGGGTCATCCGGACGGTGGACCACGACATCGCCGCCGGCGTCTATCCGGACATGCGCGAGCACGGCTGGAAGACCGACGACTGGCCGGAGCTCTATCCGGCCGTGCGGGACGCCGACATCGTCGTCGTGGCCGGGCCGATCTGGCTGGGCGACAACTCCTCACAGACCAAGAAGCTGATCGAACGCCTCTATGCGCATTCCGGCGAACTCAACGACAAGGGTCAGTGGGCGTTCTACCCCAAGGTGGGCGGCTGCCTGATCACCGGCAATGAGGACGGAATCAAGCACTGCGCGATGAACGTCCTCTACAGCCTCCAGCACGTGGGCTTCACGGTCCCGCCGCAGGCCGACGCCGGCTGGATCGGCGCCGTCGGGCCGGGCCCGAGCTACCTCGATGAAGGCTCAGGCGGTCCGGAAAGCGACTTCACCAACCGCAACACCACCTTCATGACCTGGAACCTGCTGCACCTGGCCCGGATGCTGAAGGACGCCGGCGGCATTCCCGCCTACGGAAACCTGCCCGCCGCCTGGAAAGCCGGCACCCGGTTTGACTTCGAAAATCCGGAATACCGCTAACCCCGAAGGACTTCTACTACATATGACTACTAAGAGCCCCCTGCTGGCGCGCCCTGGCGCCGTCGAAGCCGGCGGCGCTGACGCCGGCGTCGCCTCCCACTACGGCGAACCGCTCCGCGAACAGCGTGCGCTGGCCGCCGGCACCGCCGTCGTGGACCTGTCCCACCGAGGCGTCGTCACCGTCGCCGGGCCGGACCGGCTGAGCTGGCTCAACACCCTGTCCTCGCAGCAGCTGACCAACCTGGCGCCGGGACAGTCCAGCGAACTGTTGCTGCTCAGCGTGCAGGGCCGGATCGAATTCGACGCGCGCGTGGTCGACGACGGCGGGACAACCTGGCTGATCGTGGAGGCCGCGGAGGCCGGTCCGCTGGCCGAGTGGCTCAACAAGATGAAGTTCATGCTTCGGGTCGAAATCGCCGATGTGTCGGCGGACTGGTCCGTGCTGGGAACCACGCGCCGGATCCCGGAATTCTCCGGCCGCCTGGTCTGGGAGGATCCCTGGCCGCATGTCGGCGCCGGCGGCTACTCCTATGCGGTGGTGGGCGAGGACGCCCACCCCGGGCTGGAGCGGCCCTGGTTCGAGTACCTCGTCCCGGCCGCTGAGCTGGAGGCCACGGTGGGGGACCGGCCCCTCGCCGGGATCTGGGCCGCCGAAGCGCTGCGCATCGCCGCCTGGCGGCCCCGGTGGGGCGCCGAAACCGACGACAAGACCATCCCGCACGAACTGGACCTGCTCCGCACTGCCGTGCACCTGAACAAGGGCTGCTACAAGGGCCAGGAAACCGTGGCGCGCGTCCACAACCTGGGCCATCCGCCGCGCCGGCTGGTGTTCCTGCAGCTCGACGGCTCGCAGCACACGATGCCTGCCGTCGGCAGCGAGGTCCGGTCCGGAGACCGTAAAGTCGGCACCGTGACCTCTGTGGCGCAGCACTACGAAATGGGGCCGGTGGCCCTGGCCGTCGTCAAGCGCTCGGTCCCGCCCGAGGAAACCCTGACCGTCCTCGACGGCGACGAGCCCTACACTGCCGCGCAGGAAGTCATCGTCGCCCCCGACGCCGGCCAGGTCGTGGGGCGCCAGACCGGCTTCCTGCGGGGCACCCGATGAGCGGGCACCCGATGAGCGGGCCGACGCCGGGCGTGCCGGACGAGGAGACGCTGGCCCTGGCCCACACCCTGTTCGATGCGGCCCGCGAAGGCAACGACGCGCTGCTCGGCCGGTATCTGTCCGCCGGTGCCCCGGCAACCATGACGACCGCCGCCGGGGATACGCTGCTGATGCTGGCCGCCTATCACGGCCACCCCGACACGGTCCGGCTGATCCTGGCGCACGGCGGAGAGGCCAACACCGCCAACGACCGCGGCCAGACCCCGCTCGCCGGGGCCGTCTTCAAGGGCTACACGGAAGTGGTGCAGGTACTCGTCGGCGCAGGCGCGGATCCCGACGCCGGCACACCCTCCGCCCGGGCCGCCGCGCAGATGTTCGAACGGAAAGACATTCTGGCCCTGCTGGGCTGAGGCCGGGAGCCATGGGGTGCCGTCCGGCGGCCCCCGGTGACAGTTGAAATCTTGCTCGCTAATACTCCATGTGGAATAGTTCTAGTGGAATAACCGCCGCGGGGTTTGGCCCGCCATGCCACAGACCGTGGGAAGGACAACGCAGCATGGCCCGGAACGCACCCCTGACGCCGCTGGGTGTCGCCGCGCTGTCCCTGCTGGTCGAGGCGCCCATGCACCCCTACGAGATGTTCCAGCTTCTGATCGCACGGCATGAGGACCGGCTCGTGAAGGTCCGCCCGGGGACCCTGTACCACGCAGTCGGTCGGCTGGCCGAGCAGGGACTTGTCGCAGCCACCGGCACCGACCGGGAGGGCAACCGTCCCGAACGCACCACCTATGAGATCACCGGCGCCGGCACGGAAGCCCTCACCCAAAGGCTCCAGGACATGCTGGCCAGCCCCGTCAACGAGTATCCGTGGTTCCCGCTGGCCGTCTCGGAGGCCTACAACCTGCCCGCCGGCGTCGTGATTGAACTGCTGGACCGCAGGCTCGTCGGCCTGCAACAGCAGCTGGGTGCCTTGGCCTCGGCGCAGGAACTGGTTAGCGCCAAAAACATCGAGCGCAAGTACTGGATCGACATGGAGTACCAGCAGGCGATGCTGCACGCCGAGGTCAGCTGGATCCGGAACTTCCAGGACCGGCTCGGCAGCGGCCAGCTTGCCTGGTAGCCCATCCGGTGCTTGGGCCCCGACGAAGACTCTTTTGTAACCCGACGAACATCCTTAGTAACCCGACGAACACTCTTCGTAATACGACAGCCGTCCTCTCAACCCGCAAGGAATCTTATGGAAAACGTCGCCAGGCCGTGGCCGGCACTCTGGTCCCTCGTGATCGGGTTCTTTATGATCCTGATCGACACGACCATCGTGTCGGTGGCCAACCCCCGCATCATGGAGAGCCTCGACGCCGACATCAACTCGGTGATCTGGGTGACCAGCGCCTACCTGCTCGCCTACGCCGTGCCGCTGCTGATCACCGGCCGGCTGGGTGACCGCTTCGGCCCGAAGCGGCTCTACCTGACCGGCCTGGTCGTCTTCACCCTGGCCTCGCTCTGGTGCGGCCTTTCCGGCGACGTCCAGATGCTGATCGTGGCCCGCGTGTTCCAGGGTTTCGGCGCCGCACTGATGACACCCCAGACCATGGCCGTCATCACCCGGATCTTCCCGCCGGACCGGCGCGGAGCCGCGATGGGAATCTGGGGCGCCACCGCCGGCGTTGCCACCCTGGTCGGGCCGATCCTCGGCGGCGTCCTGGTCGACGGCCTCGGCTGGGAGTGGATCTTCTTCATCAACCTCCCGGTCGGCCTCGTCGGGTTCTTCCTGGCACTGCGCTATGTGCCGTCCCTCACCACCCACCCGCACAAGTTCGATATCCCCGGCGTGCTGCTCAGCGCCGTCGGGCTGTTCCTGCTGGTTTTCGGCATCCAGGAAGGTGAGACCTACAACTGGGGCACCATCACCGGACCTATTTCGGTGTGGGGGCTCATCATCGCCGGGATCGTCGTGCTGGTGGCGTTTGTGCTGTGGCAGCACTACAACAAGGGTGAACCGCTGCTGCCGTTGTCGCTGTTCAAGGACCGCAACTTTTCCCTGGCGAACATCGGCATCACCACCGTCGGCTTCGCCATCACCTCCTTCACCCTGCCGCTGATCTTCTACTTTCAGATCGTCCGCGGCCTGACCCCGACCCAGTCCGCCCTGATGATGGTGCCCATGGCGCTCATTTCCGGCGGCCTGGCGCCCGTGGTGGGCAAGATCATTGACCGGGTCAATCCGAAATTCATCACCGCAGCCGGCCTGTTCCTGATGTCCGTCGCGCTGTTCTGGAATGGATGGCTGATGCATCCGGACACCCCGATCCTGATGTTCCTGCTGCCGAGCGCCGTGCTCGGTATCGCGAACGCCGGCATCTGGGCGCCGCTGAGCACCACTGCCACCCGCAACCTGCCCCCACGGCAGGCCGGCGCGGGCTCGGGCGTGTACAACACCACGCGCCAGATCGGGGCTGTGCTGGGCAGCGCCGCAATTGCGGTGCTGATCCAGGCCCGGCTCGCGGCGGAACTCCCGGCCGTCCCGGGAGGCGCCGGCGAGGCAAGCCCGATGTCGTTTGGCGGCGCGCTTCCCGACGCCCTGAAGGAGGGATTCTCGACGGCGATGGGCCAGTCCATGCTGCTGCCCGCTGCTGTCATCCTGATTGGCGTGGCGGTGGCGCTGTTCTTTGCCAAGCCCCAGCCGATGCAGGCGTGGGGGACTCCCGGCACCGCGCCGGCGGCGTCCGCCGGTACCAAGGGCGCCGGGGCGCGGGCCCGCTGACGTGCGGCCGGTGTGCTGCGGGGTCAGCCCAGCAGCACGCTGGTCTGGATGCCGCCGGCGGTGAAGCCCAAGCTCCGGGCGATGGCCAGCGAGCCCTGGTTGCTGACGTCGGAGCGCCACTGCAGCGTCAGTCCGGAGGCGAGTGCCTCGTGCGCCGCAATCGAGGCCGCCAGCGAGCCCAGGCCGCGGCGGCGCCACTCCGGCGCGACCAACACACCCATGTGCGCGATGAGGCCTTCCCATTCGGAGTAGGCGCCGCAGGCCACGGGGGTCCGCAGCCCGTCCTCCTCGTGCATGATCGTAAAGCGGTGCTCGAGGTCCGAGAGGCCCACTTCATTCACATCGTCCGGCGGGCAAGCGCTTTCCAGCTCGATCGCCTCCGGATTGCCATGCGAAACGGTGAGCTCCTCCGAGGGCTGTCGCAGCGGCAGGTCGTCGGCGAAGAACAGAGCGGCGGCGCCGAGGCCGTGGCCACCATGGTCACGGGTGATGGTCAACATGGTGACGTGCTGCGCGAGTTCGCCGTCGGACAGCCCAACGGCGGCGTCCAGCGCCCATTGCGGGCCCACCAGGGCGGAATTGCCGAACAGCCGGACGAACTGCACCGCCCGGGCCGCCTCATCGGCATGCAGGATGCGTTCGCCGGCGGCGGCCGCGAAGGCGCCGTCGTCGAGCCCCAGGCGACGCGCCCACGCGAGCTGGATGATGTCGACCGAACCGGGCTCAAGTGTCATACCTCCACCCTACCCACGGGCGTAGCGGCCCCAGTGCGGAGGACCCGGCGGTCAAGCGGATCAGGCGGATCAGCCGAAGAGGACCGCGGCCTCGTCGTAGCGGTGCTGCGGGACTGTCTTGAGGTTTCCGAGCGCGGCGTCGAAGCCGACGTGGACGATGTCGGTGCCGTTGAGCGAGACCATGGTGCCCCAGCGTCCCTCGACTACCGAGTCGACGGCGGCCATGCCCAGTCGTGTTGCGAGCACCCGGTCGAACGCGGTGGGAACCCCGCCGCGCTGGATGTGGCCGAGGACAGTTGCACGGGTTTCAATGCCGGTCCTGGCCTCCAGTTCCGGGGCAAGCATTTCGGAAATTCCGCCCAGCCGCGGGCGGCCGAAGGTGTCCAGACCGCGTTCGGAGTGCGGCGTTTCCTGGCCGTCCGGCACGAAGCCCTCCGCGACCACAACGAGCGGGGCGCGGCCTCGGTCGTGGGCCGAGATGACCCACTCGGTGATCTGCTCCATCGAGGCCTTCTGCTCCGGGATCAGGATGGCGTGGGCGCCGGAGGCCATCCCGGCGTGCAGGGCGATCCAGCCGACGTGGCGGCCCATCACCTCGGCGATCATGCAGCGGTGGTGGGATTCTCCGGTGGTGCGCAGGCGGTCGATTGCTTCGGTGGCGATCTCGACGGCGGTGTCGAAGCCGAAGGTGTAGTCGGTCGCGTCAAGGTCGTTGTCGACTGTCTTCGGGACGCCGACGATTTTCAGTCCGGCGTCGGTGAGCCGCTTGGCCGCCGCGAGGGTTCCTTCGCCGCCGATGGCGATCAGGGCGTCGATGCCCAGCCGGTCCATGTTGGCTTTGATGACCTCGGGCCCGCCGTTGTTTTCGAACGGGTTGGTGCGGGAGGTGCCGAGGATGGTTCCGCCCTGCTTGGCGATGCCGCGGACCATGGTGCGGGGGAGCTCGATGGTGTCGCCCTCGACGACGCCGCGCCAGCCGTCCAGGAATCCGGCGAATTCGTGGCCATGGACGGCGATGCCCTTCAGGACGATGCCGCGGATGACGGCGTTCAGCCCGGGGCAGTCCCCGCCACTGGTGAGGATTCCAATTTTCATGTCTCGGCTCAAATCCTGGCTCGAAGGGTTACAGGCAGAGCGCCACGCTGAGCTCACCTAGAGTCTAGTGGCGCCTGTGGGGCAGGACACAAACGGTTACAGCCGGAAGTGGGGCGTACGAGGGGAGGGGGAAGTCGGGGTCTGTA
>NZ_JBWZCG010000040.1:0-27682 GCF_059383415.1 Pseudarthrobacter sp. RHLT1-30-1 | reverse complement strand
GGCCCGAAGCGCCCGCAGGACCGCATCATCCTCACGGAGTCCAAGGACCAGTTCCGCCAGGACCTGCGCAACTACGTGAAGGAAGAACTGGTCGGCGGCAGCGTGGACGAGCCCCTGGACGGCTCCGTCAGTGTGCACCTGGAGAGTGGTTCCGAGGTGTTGTTGAACCAGGGCACCGTGGTTATTGCCGCGATCACATCCTGCACGAACACGTCCAACCCGTCCGTGATGCTGGCCGCAGGGCTGCTGGCCCGCAACGCCGTACACAAGGGGCTCAACGTCCGGCCCGGCATCCAGACCTCCGTGGCACCGGGATCCAAGGTTGTCACCGACTACTACAACAAGTCGGGCCTGACCCCGTACCTGGAGAAGCTCGGCTTCTACATCGCCGCGTACGGATGCGCTGCGTGCGTGGGGAATGCCGGCCCGCTTGACGCCGAAATCTCCGAGGCCATCCAGGCCAACGACCTTTCCGTCACCGCCGTGCTGTCCGGTAACCGCAACTTCGAGGGCCGGATCAACCCGGACGTGAAGATGAACTACCTGGCTTCCCCGCCGCTGGTCATCGCTTACGCCCTGGCCGGAACCATGGACTTCGATTTCGAAGCCGACGCCCTGGGACAGGACGAGGCCGGCAACGACATCTTCCTGAAGGACATCTGGCCGGACCCGGTCGAGGTCCAGCAGGTCATCGATTCCTCGATCGACAAGGAAATGTTCGCCCGCGGCTACGAGGGCGTCTTCGAAGGCGACGACCGCTGGAAGGCTCTCTCCACCCCGGCCGGCGATACCTTCGCCTGGGATCCGAAGTCCACCTACGTCCGGAAGCCGCCGTACTTCGACGGCATGAAGGCGCAGCCGGACCCCGTCACGGACATCACCGGCGCGCGTGTGCTGTTGAAGCTGGGCGATTCGGTCACTACGGACCACATCTCACCGGCAGGTTCCTTCAAGTCGGACACCCCGGCGGGACAGTACCTGCTGGCCAACGGCGTGGAGCGCAAGGATTTCAACTCCTATGGCTCACGCCGTGGCAACCACGAGGTCATGATCCGCGGAACGTTCGCGAACATCCGGATCAAGAACCAGCTCCTGGACGGCGTCGAGGGTGGCTTCACCCGCGACTTCTCCCAGCCGGACGGCCCGCAGGCCTACGTCTACGATGCCGCGCAGAACTACCAGGCCGCCGGCACCCCGCTGGTCGTCCTCGCCGGCAAGGAATACGGCTCCGGCTCGTCCCGTGACTGGGCAGCCAAGGGCACCGCACTGCTGGGCGTCAAGGCGGTTGTGGCCGAAAGCTACGAGCGCATCCACCGCTCCAACCTGATCGGCATGGGCGTCCTGCCGCTGCAGTACCCGGCCGGCCAGAACGCTGCCAGCCTCGGGCTGACCGGCACGGAAAGCTTCGCAGTTGAGGGCGTCACCGCCCTGAACGAAGGCACCACGCCCAAGACGCTCAAGGTCACCGCCACCGCCGAAGACGGCACTGTCACGTCCTTCGATGCGGTCCTGCGCATCGATACCCCGGGCGAGGCAGACTACTACCGCAACGGCGGCATCCTGCAGTACGTACTGCGCCAGATCTCCGCTGATCAGCCGGCACTTTAGACACAGTGCCCTGAAACAAAAGGAATGATAACGATGCGTCGGAGAATCAAGGCCGCATTCGTCCGCGGCGGGACCAGCAAGGGGTTGATCTTTCGCGCCGAAGATCTACCCTCGGATCGTTCGGAGTGGGACGGGATCTTCCTGCAGGCGATGGGCAGCCCGGACCCCTACGGCCGGCAACTCGACGGTATGGGCGGTGGAATTTCATCGCTTTCAAAGGTCTGCGTCGTCAGCCCGCCGACCCGTCCAGACGCGGACATCGACTACTTGTTCGCTCAGGTCCAGGTGGCGCACGCTTCGGTGGACTATGGCGGAAACTGCGGCAACATGTCATCGGCAATTGGCCCCTTCGCCGTGGACGAGGGCCTGGTCCAGGTACGCGACGGCCCCGCCAGCGTGCGGATCCACAACGTAAACACGGGCAAGATCATAAGATCGGTTTTCGAAGTCAGGAACGGTGGCAGCGTCAAGACCGGTGAGTACACGATGAGCGGCGTCCACGGCTCCGCAGCGCCGGTGCGGTTGGACTTCCTGGACCCCGGCGGTGCCGCCACTGGCAGGCTGCTGCCCACCGGCGACGTCGTCAATCACATCGACTGCGCCGCGGGCACGGCCCTGGCGTCCTCACTGGTGGATGCCGCCAATCCGTGCGGCTTCTTCCGCGCAGAGGACTTCGGCCTGACCGGGGTCGAGCTACCGGAGCAAATTGAGACCATCGACGGCATGCTGGAACGTTTGGAGGATGCGCGACGGCAGGTGTCGGTAGCCATGGGCATCGCGTCATCCTACGAGGAGGCTGCCGGGAGCCGTGCCATGCCCCTGATAGCCCTGGTTGCCGCTCCCCGGCCCTACCGCACGCTGTCCGGGGAAGAAATTGGGCCGGCGGCCATGGATGTTCTGGCCCGTTTCGTCTCCAGCGGCAGGGTCCACCGCGCCATTCCGGTCACCGGGGGGCTCTGCACGGCGGTCGCGGCGCGCCTCGATGGCACACTGGTGCACACCGCGCTTGGCGGCACTGTCGGG
Organism: Pseudarthrobacter sp. RHLT1-30-1; assembly: GCF_059383415.1. Taxonomy (NCBI): domain Bacteria; kingdom Bacillati; phylum Actinomycetota; class Actinomycetes; order Micrococcales; family Micrococcaceae; genus Pseudarthrobacter; species Pseudarthrobacter sp. RHLT1-30-1. The sequence continues at coordinate 25,051 of NZ_JBWZCG010000040.1, read as the reverse complement.
GGCAGGGAGATCCGTATCGGGACGCCCTCAGGCGTCTTCTCTGCAACCGCCATCGTCGCACAGGACAACGGAGGCTACCGGGCCGAGTACGCCTCCATTGTGCGCACCACCCGCCGGCTCTTTGACGGCGGCGTCTATGTTGGGTAGCACGGCTTCGGGCACCCGAGCTTGCGGCAGTACTACCTTCCGCCGGCGGCCGGGCTGAGCGAGCGGATGCTGTTGTTCCGCTTTTCGTGAGTGAGTTCGGCCAGGCCCAGCGCCTCCAGCAGGGGCGGCAGGTACATGCCGAACCGGCCGCGGTAGCCGTTGCGGAGCCCGTACCAGCCGTGCACCGGGTTTGAGGCGTCCCGGCCCCAGGCCTCGACGGTTCCCTCAGCCGCAGGTTTCTTCTCGTCGGCGGCGCCGAGCGGAACCCAGCCGCCCTGATCCGTGAGCCATTGATGCAGGTCCTCGACGGCGCTGAGATGGTACTTCAGCGTGGTGGCTCCGACCTGGCAGACGAGGGCGGGAGGGTCGGCCGCCTCGTCGCGGTACATGCTGTACTCGGAGGTGCCGGGAGCAGTCACAAGCTGCCAGCGATCTTCCTTCGTGCCTTGCGCCATGTCGGGCCTTCCTCGAAGTCTCGGTGCAGTTGTTCACAGCATAGTGAGGAATCCCATGCGACTCGCAGCAGCGGCCGATACGGAGTGCCCCAGCGCTGACGCGGCAGGTGCAGCTGCCGGGAGCGTCAGAGTCCGTGGTTCTTGAGCGCTTCGGTTATCTGGTCCAGGGTCGGCAGGCCCGCCAGTCCGCTGGGTGTCGCGTAGATCCGGCAGGCAAGGTCGCCTGCGGGCGCGCCGGTCGGGAAGATGTCTGCCCCGTTGACCGTGATCGTTGGGGAACCCGCGAATCCGCTGCCCGCGATATCGGACGCGGACTCGAGCAGCCGGGTCTGCACTGGAAGGTCGCCGTGACCCAGGGCGGCCAGGGAAGATTCCAGGCGCTCCTGTGCCGTGGCCGTGTTGGGGCAGTCGTCGATGTGGAGCAGCTCTATCCTCATAGGATCATTTTCCACCCCTACCTCCTTCGGGCTTTTGGCCATATCGCTCACTCGGGTGTCCGCGGGAATCCCAGTTTGTCGCTGATCTGGTCATCCAGCCACCGATAGCTGGCAAGAGCCCAGTCCCCGCAGGGTTCCACGGGCGCAGGCATAGGGTGACCTTGTTCATCTCTGTACTCTCCGGTCCATCGACGGAAACAGTGCTGTGCCAGTAGGTCTTCGCCCGACAGCGGCTGCGTGCCAACGGTCAGGAAGTAGCCTTTCGTCCAGGGCATGCGGTTTATGAACAGGGGCGGGAGGAGTAGAAGGTCCGGCCTGAGCTGATCCAGCGGGGGAATCGTCACCGGCGAAACATGACCATAAATGTAGATCAGATACGCGCCGGGCATGGGTGCCATATCGGCGGGAAGGTCCGCGGAAATGACCCGGCCAAACAAGTACCGCTCGTCGGGCAGCTGTAGCGCAAAGATGTCACCGGAAGCAGGCTTCTTACGGCTGGGTTTGAGAATCCGTATATTTGTTTCACTCATCAGTAGCCATTCTGCCTCAGCCACGATTGGCCCTCGCCGTCGAGCCATGTTCGACGGCGGCAGCCCACCTTCGGCGGCGGCAACGCCGACGCCGGCAGCCCCGCCATCGTGCCGTAACGCTCAGTAGTTCCGCCGGTGCTTCAGCCGCGGAATCGTGACGGCGAAGACCGCGGCGGCCGCGAAGCCGAGCGCTCCGGTGGCGGCCACCCCGGCCCCGAGCGAGGCCATGGCGGTCACGCCGGAGAGCAGCACCGGCCCGCCGGTGGCCCCGGCGTCGGCCAGGAACCGCCAGATGCCCAGGAACTGGCCGCGGCCGTTGTCGGGTGAGAAGTCGGCGCCCAGCGTCATGTTCAGGCCGGAGCTGATGCCGTTGCCGAAGCCGATCAGCAGCGCCCCGAGCAGCAGGCCCACAAAGCCGGCGCTGAGCGGGATCAGCAGCATGGCCGTGCCCATGATTAGGGTCGACGGGACGGCCACCCACTGGCGGCCCTTGCGGTCCATCAGCTTGCCGGCCGGATAGAAGACCAGCATGTCGATGGCGCCGGAGAGCCCGTAGATCAGCGACGCCTGCGTCGCGTCCATCCCAAGGTGCTCGGCCCAGAGCGGGATCACCACCTGCCGGGACGCGCGCAGCGCACTGAGCAGCAGCACCCCCATGCCCACGCTCAGGAAGACCCCGGCGTGCGAGACGGCGACGCTGCGCAGCGTCGCCTGCTTGACGGGGTCGCCGTCGTCGGGCGCGGGTTTGGCCACGAGGTCCGGAATGGTTACCGACAGGGCCGCGGCCGCCACCATGGCGACGACGCCGACCCAGTAGGCGCCGGTGATGCCGGCGAACTGCATCACGGCTGCACCGATGAAGGGGCCGATGAAGATGCCGATCCGGGTCACGCCACCGAGCGTGGACAGCGCCCGCGCCCGGAGGACCACCGGCACGGCCTCGGTCAGGTACTTCTGCCGGGCCAGGCTGAAGACGCTCGCGGCCATGCCGACGACGAGCATCGCCGCGGCGAGCAGCCAGAGCCCTTCCGGCAGCAGCGGTGCGAGTGCGACGGCGGCGAGGGCGACGGCGCTGGCCGCCGCGGCCCCGACCATCGCCCAGCGTTCGCCGAACTTCATGGTGATGACCGAGGCGGGCAGGTTGAAGAACCAGGAGCCGAGCCCGATCACGGTGACCACCAGGGCGGCGACGGCGACCGAGGCGCCGAGGTCGCGGGCGGACAGGGCCACCACGGGCAAAATTGCGCCCTCGCCGATGCTGAACAGCAGGGCCGGGCCGAAGGCGGGAACGGCGATGCTGCGGAGGCTGAAGGCGGCGGGGCGTGTCGTAGTCATCCCCATCATCCTAGGAGGGATGCGTCACCGTGTCGGCGGCGCCATGCAGGTCTTGACAACGAAAACGTAGGCCCTTGTGATCTGCCAATCCGGGCTCCGGATCTGTCCGTTAATGGACGCCAGATGCCGGTTTGCGTCCTTCGCCAGGTCCGCACCATAGGAGCCCCATTGGTAACCCCGGTAGAATGCCGCGCCGACGCGAAAGGCTGCCTTACTAAACAGGGCGCGGCGAATTGCTTCAGCCGACTTATCCGCCGTGTAGGTAAATGCTGAGGTGTTTTGATCGATCTCGGTCTTTTCGTCTGGGGCCACCACGTCTGTCGCCATGGAACAGACGAGGTCTTTCAGGACTTCCCGGCCGAGCGCGGCCACCGTCTGCTCATCACCGGAACTTCTGATAGTGGCGTGTCGACCAACGCTCAACGCCGCGTCCGAGGCCAGCCCGGCGCCGATATTCTCAGCCACGACGGCGGCGGCGTCCACTTCCTGGAGCGCGGCTTTGGTGGCCTGGGCCCGCTGCATTACGGCGATCAGGTCAGGGAGTCTTCTGGACTCCTCAGACATTCCGTCGGGAGCCTTCGCCAGCGACCGCGTGAGGTCGTCGGTTTGTGACGCTGCAGTCTTGCCCGGCTGCATCCATGGCATGGGGTTCTTAATCTTCGACCCCGAGTTCCCTACTGCCTGTGCCAGCTCGGCTGCGTAAGCTCGGGCGATGTCGTCCGCCGAGCTGCTGCACGCGCTAGCTACCACGAGCAACGCCGCGAGGACCAGCGCGACAAGTCTGAATTTGGAATCCCGCGGGTGTCGCACGCCAGCCTCCTGGTGCTGGCGGCTCGGCCCGCGCAGTATCCACTGGTATATCACTGGCGCCGGTGCGGGTAAACAACGTCGCGTTTGCCAGGGCCGGCGCGGCTCATGCCTCGAGATATGTTCAGATGGTCGCGTCGGTGAGATTCCGCAGGACGTCGGCGGCGACGTCGCGCAGTTTTTGGTTACGGTTGCTGGACACCCGGGTGAGGATGCCCATGGCCTCTTCCTGGGTGCTGCGGTTCTGTTCTAACGGATCCTTTAATCTGCGAACTCAATGAAACCGCGTCGCCCCTTCCGATGCCATGGTGCGCCAGCCTCTGTCGGTGCTACGATGCGGCCATTCCTCTAGGAGCGGAGCATCCGATGACGGCATTCGAAAGTCTAGAAAAAGCATTCCGAGGCGATAAATCTACTGAAACAATCAAGTCGGGGACCTTGGTCACGACAAGGGGAACTGGGGTAATTGCAATTGCCCTAATCGGGACTTTCATATTCATGGACGCAACTGGTCTGCAGCCCTGGAAGGACCTATCCGGGGAAAGCAAACTGACCTTTGTGCTCGCAACTGGGGCCATCTGGGCAGTCGTCGTCGCTGCCGATTCCATCGCGCGCGGCATTGCGACGGCCTCTACGCGACCGACTGTTGTCAGGCTTCCGACGGGGATAGTGGCTAAATACACGACCGGAGAGGATAGCCAGTGGAGCGTCCTGGCAGTGGAGGTCAGCTCACAGGTACCAAACGGATCGTCCAAATATCTAGTGGCTAAGGACAATGAAACAAAGTGGGTTGCCGGAACTGAATTGATGTTTCCGCAGTGAACGACCCGAGGGAACATGAACGTCTTCGATCCCAGACCCCGGTGGGGGTGATGCCTGGACTGTTAATCTATGTCCCGTCGGTCGACATGAAGAGTCAAAATGATCGGCACTCCGACTTCCTGCGGGTACTAAGCTCTGAGCCCGAACTTAGTGGGTGGAGCCTCCGTATCTTCGAGCACAAGATCGGGATCTGGAGCCGCGCGGATCTGAATAATTCGGCGCGTCAACTGGCGGCGCAGATTCGAACCTGGGCAGGGGATGCCGTGGCGACAGAAGGCCCCTCCGAAATAATTCTGGTCGGTCACAGCCTGGGTGGGTTACTGGCGCGTGAGGCTTTCCTCTTGGATAAAGGGGTTGAAGCCGACGGAATTCCCCCAAAGCCCTGGACGAGTAAGGTCAGGCGAATCGTCTTGCTGGCGTCACCCAACGCCGGCTTCCGGCGCGAGAACCTCCCATGGCACCTCCGGTTAGTTCTTACAGCAGTGAGGTTCGGGCCCACACGAACAGCAGAGCAACTTGAGGCTGGTTCCGATTTCATCACAGAACTTCGCCTACGGTGGTTTGCACTCTGGACTGACAGCCAAGCAGCCATGGGGTCCGTCTCACCACTCCCTCAAGTCGTCCAGGTCCTCGGCACCAATGACAGTTTGATCAGCGCAGGCGACGTCCTGGACGCTAGGTTCCTGCCCAACACAGCGCACATGGAAGTGGCTGGGGCTCACCACGGTGATCTCGTTGATCTCAAGTCCGCGGCGGACCCGGACTGCAGGTATTTGCTTTTGCGACATTCGGTGCTCGGTAAGTTCTCCCAAGATGAAAGCGCGGCACGTGAGAGGCGTGATGAGCCAGTCTATTTTCTACTTCACGGCATCCGGTCATCTCGCTATGCCGATTGGATCCAAAGAGTCTCCGATGCGCTCAGCGTGACTCGGCACGACGACGATGGACGGGAAGTCCCCAATCCGGTGATCTATAGGCCGTCTAACGGGTTCTTTAGCGCCGCACAATTTGCGGTGCCCGCCATTCGGAGGAAAAATATGCGCCATTTCCTCCACTGGTATGGGAACTACTTTGTTTCGCACCACCCCGACAATATGCACTTTGCAGGTCACAGCAACGGTACGTACATGCTCGGCCGCGCGCTGCTTCAGGTACCGTCGGTCCATTTCCGGAGGATCTATTTGGCAGCCTCGGTCTTGCCCCGTGATTTTCCTTGGTCGACCGTTGTCGATCGCAACCAGGTGGGCCCCTATGTGAGTCGCTCCGACAGGCATGACGGTTCCACAGCCATCGGAGTGATCCACTGCGATCGTGGCAGCAAGGACGTCCCCGTCGGCTGGTTGTGTTCGGCGCTCAATGGTCTCGGTATGCGGGACGTTGGAACAGGAGGTTACGACGGATTCGACCAGTCAATCGCGGCGCTTTTCGAACATCCAAAATCGTTCGACGGCGGCCACGGTGCGGCCTTCGCCCCGAACATACCCTGGCCTTCACCGCTCGCAAGGTTTAGGCGCCAAGACGTTCTCGAACACAATGTGGCACTGGCAGCCGCTAGTCAAGCACGTATTGAAGCCATCGCCGATTTTCTCCGCAACGACAACCCGGATATGGAAGTGGCTAGTGCCGCTCCCACAAGAGGAACCGTCGAGTGGTTTGCGAGCGTCAGCCGCCTGGCTGGGGTAATGTCCCTGCCAGTCGCCGCGGGCGCTGGGCTGCTGATAGCCCGCAGACTGCGGTCAAGTTCTCCCTCGCAAGTCGCGAAGCTTTCAGCAGGCGCCTTCGCCGTTTGGGCTGCAGCACGGGCCCTTTGACTCCGGCCCACACATCGCGAACCATGGTCCCCCGCCCGGGTGATCCGGACCATAGCCCTATCCCTTGGGCGGATCGCTAAGGGGTCCGCGAGGACGCTCGCGGTCTTCGATCGCTTCGGCCACATGGCGAAGGAAAGAACAACCGCCGCACCACCTAGGGCCACGTGCCGCCGGGCGCTCAGGCCTCGAAGTGCGTCCGGACCTCCCCGTCGGTGAGATTGCGCAGGACGTCGGCGGCCACGTCGCGGAGCTTCTGGTTCCGGTTGCTGGAGACCTTGGTGAGGATGCCCATGGCCTCCTCCTGGGTGCAGCGGTTCTGCGCCATCAGACGCCGCAGGCCAGGTCGATCGAGGTGCGGTGCTCCAGAGCGGCCCTCAGGTCCTCGGCCCGGGACTGTTCGGTGCCGATCCGGACGGCCAGGCGGAGGGAACGGCCGGCCAGGTCGGCGAAGCCGGCGGCCTCGGCAACAATGTCTGGGGTGAAGATCCCGGTGTCGGAGCCGAAGAAGTTCAGCGCGGCGGCCGCGCTGTCGCCGATTTCCAGAGGGACGCCGAGCGTGCTGCGGACTCCCTGGGCCGCGAGCTGCAGCTGGTAGTCCGGCCAGCGCGGATCGGTGTCGACGTCGGCGAGCAGGACCACGGACTTTATGCGGAGCGCCTCGATGCAGGGGCCTTCACTGATGGCTTGCTCGATCCGGTCCAGGACGATGGCCCGGGGGCTGCTCCCGGCCACCGTCATGGTCTTCTTCCGGCGCTGTTGCGTCACACCGCATTCGATCTCGGCGCCGGCAGCGGAGCCGAGCGTGGCCGCCGAGAATTCAGCGAGCTGGCCGAGGAAGTCCTCAACGTTCTCAGTTCCCATCAGGAGGTCCAGGCACGGCGGCGTCCGTTTGGAACGTGCTGGACGGCACCAGATCCGAGACCGAACTCATCGAGGAGCTGGCCCGCGACTACGGACCGACGCTGCCGCCATCCACGGGGACATGATGGCCTTGGTCCACGAGGTCAGGTACTTCTGCCGGGCCAGGCTGAAGACGCTCGCGGGCGGACAGCGCCACCACGGGCAGGATCGCGCCCTCGCCGATGCCGAACAGCAGGGCCGGGCCGAAGGCGGGAACGGCGATGTTGCGGAGGCTGAAGGCGGCGGGGCGTGTGGTGGTCATCCCCTTTATCCTAGGACGGGCGGCGCGCCGGGGCGCTCAACCTCACCCCGGCAGGATACCCGAGCGGCTGAGCAGCGCTTGGGTTTTCGGATGCTGGGGGGCAGTGAAGATCCGGCTGGGCGGGCCCTCTTCCACGATGACCCCCTGGTCCATGACGACGATGCGGTCGGCGATGTCCCGCGCGAACTGCATTTCATGGGTGACGATCACCATCGTGGTTCCCTGCTGGGCGATTTTCTTGATGACCGACAGAACTTCGCCCACGAGCTCAGGATCCAAGGCGGACGTCGGCTCATCGAAGAGCATGACACTTGGATTCATGGCCAGGGCCCGGGCAATGGCCACCCGCTGCTTCTGGCCGCCGGAGAGCTTGCTGGGGTAGTTCTCCATCTTGTCCCCCAGGCCCACCATCTCCAGGTTCGGGACGGCAATGGCCCTGGCGTCGGCCGCAGACAGCTTTTTCACGTCGCGCAGCGGCGCCATCACGTTTCCCAGAGCCGTCTTGTTCAGGAACAGGTTGAAGTGCTGGAAGACGAAGCCGATGTCGGTCCGCTTCTGGGCCGTCACCGACGCTTTCTCGGCGAACAGTTCCCCGTCGCGTTCGTCATAGCCAATCAGGTGGCCGTTGACGTAGATGCGGCCGGCATCGATGGTCTCAAGCTTGTTGATGCAGCGCAGCAGGGTGCTTTTGCCGGATCCGCTGGAGCCGAGGATGGCAATCGTTTCGCCGCGGTGGACCACAAGGTCCACGCCCTTGAGTACTTCCACCCTTCGCTGCACGTGGGGCTTGCCGGTAAGCCTTTTCCACAAGGTCGGCTTCGTCTCGGAGACGAAGGTCTTGTGAACGTCGCGGACGTCAATAATGGTCTCGTCAGCCACTGGCCCGTGCCTTTCGTTCAAGCACAACCACGACGCGCGAGAGTGGAAGGCTGATGATCAGATAGAGAATGGCCGCTGCGGTGTAGATGGCAGTGGTCTGGAACGTCTGGCTATTGAGGATGTTGGCGGTCTTCAGGATCTCGGTCACCGCGATCACCGAAGTCAGTGCGGTGTCCTTGATCATGGCAATGAAGTAGTTGCCGATCGGCCCCATGGAGACCACGAAGGATTGGGGAATCACCACTTTCCACAGGGTCTTGCTGGGCGTGTAGCCCAGGGACAGCGCGGCTTCTGTCTGGCCGTGCTCCACGGAGAGGATGGCGGATCGAAAGACCTCGGACAGATAGGCGGCGTAGTTGAGGCCCAGGCCCAGGATGCCGGCCGGCACCGGTTCGATGCTTATGCCGATGCTGGGCAGCACGAAGAAGATGTAGACCAACTGCACCAGCAGCGGAGTGCCGCGGATAACCTCCAGATAGAAAGTGGCAATGCCGCGGAGGATTTTGAACGAGGAAATGCGCGCCAGAGCAACCAGCAGCCCCAGCACCAGGGCGATCGCCATGGCGCCGAGTGCGAGTTGAACGACGATGGGCACGGCCTGCAGGAGGGCCGGGAACACAGCCAGGGTGTTGGTAATAAAGTCCACTGGGAATCCCTAAGTTAGGGTCGGGCAGGGGTCAGCGGGCACCGCGATCAATAAGCGGATGCCCGCCGAGCCTGCATGGAATCTGGAACCTATTTGGCCGTGTTGGCTTCGCCCAGCCCGTACTTCTTGAGGATCTCGAGGTACTTGGGTGTCTTCTTCAGGTCTGCCAGCCCGGAGTTCAGGTCCTGCAGCAGCTGAGTGTCGTCCTTGCGCACGCCGGCCCCGATGATGCCCGGGTAGAACGGCTCGTAGGGTGAGACGAGCTTCAGCTTGGGGTTCGGCTTCTGGACGAGGCTGTAGCCGATCACGGCACTGTCGGTGAAGACTGCATCAACCTGTTTGTTTTCCACCGCCGCGAGCAGGGCAGCCTGCGAGTCGAACAGCTTGACCTGGCTGCCGCCAAGGCTGTCAACGAGGTCCTTGAACACGGTGCCGGTCTGTGCGCCGAGAACCTTGCCCTTGACATCGTCGCGTGAAGCCAGCGTTGAATCGGCCGGGACCACCATGGCTTCGCCCTCGGTGTACCACGGGTCGGTGAAGTTGATCTGCTTCTTCCGGTCATCGGTGATGTACATGGCGTCGACGATCGCGTCGGCCTTCTTGGCATTGAGCGCCGCGATCAGGGTCGCATACTCGGAGGTGAAGACCTTGATCTTCCAGCCCTTCGCCTGGGCGATGGCGTTGATCATCTCCCCGTCGATGCCTTTGAGCTCGCCGGTGGCCTGGTCCGTGAAGGAGAAGGGAGCATCGTTGGAGGTTGCGATCGTGATGGTCTTCTGGTCACCGCCGCCGGCGGCCCCGCCCCCTCCGCCTGTTGAGCCACAGGCTGTCATGGCGAGGGCCACTGCAACGCCCATGGGCACCAATGCAGCGAAACGCTTGCGGAGGATTTTTGTTTTCATGATGGGGTGCCTTTTGCTAGGGATGGATTTCTATCGGTTGAAGCGGTCGAGCCGAAGGGTGGCAGTGGCTTTATGGGCTGCCATTCCCTCGGTGTCGGAGATGGTGGTGACGTAATTTGCCAGACGCGGCGTCGCACTTCTTTCGACGCGCTGGAAGGTGAGGGGTTTGAGGAACCGGGCTACGGAGAGCCCTGCCGATGACCGGGCGCCCCCGCCGGTAGGCAGCACGTGGTTGGTGCCTGATGATCCCTTGTCCGAGTAGGCCACCGTTGACCACGGCCCAAGGAAGATCGAGCCGTAGTTCTGCAGGTTCTCGTGATAGTACGAGTCGTCCGAGGTCTGGATTTCCAGGTGCTCCGGCGCCAGCAGGTCCATGATCCGCACCGCCGTCTCCCGGTCCTCGGCCACGTAGACGGTGCCGTAGTCCCGCCAGGCGGGTCCGGCGATGTCCCGGGTGGCCAACGTCTTCAACTGCTTGTTGATGTGCCGGATGACCTCTCCGCCAAGCTCGTGGGAGGTGGTTACCAGCGACGCCGGCGACTGCGGGCCGTGTTCTGCCTGGCCGAGGAGATCAGCAGCCACAAGTTCGGCGTCGGCGGATTCATCGGCGATCACGGCGACCTCGGACGGGCCAGCCAGGAGGTCGATGCCGACGCGACCGAACAGTTGCCGCTTGGCCTCTGTAACGTAGGCGTTTCCTGCGCCGACCAGGATGTCGGCCGGCTGCTCCCCCAGCAGTCCGAAGGCCATGGCGGCCATGGCCTGCACCCCGCCGAGGGCGAACGCCCTGTCGACGCCGGCCAGGTACGCGGCATACAGCACTGCGGGGTTGCCAACACCCGAACCGGTTGGCGGCGTGCAGGCCAGGACGTTACGGACGCCCGCGGCCTTGGCGACTCCTACGGTCATGAAGGCGCTGGCAAGAATCGGAAATCGGCCGGCCGGAAGATAGGCTCCGACGCGTGACACCGGGACGTACTTCTGCCCTGTGAAGACTCCGGGGATAAGTTCGACTTCAAAGTCGCTGAGGTGTTCACGCTGCTCAACCGCGAACAGCCTGGTCCGCTCGGCACTGGCCATCAGGGCCTCCCGGAGTTCCGGGGAGAGGGAATCACCGGTCCTGGCCAGCTCTTTCTGACCGATCTCCAGACTCGCACCCTGCCACCCGTCCAGCTCCCGGGCGTATTTGAGGACCGCGTCCATCCCGCTGGTCTCGATGTCGGCGAGCATCGCGGAGACCGTCGCCACGACTTCGGGAAGCCTTTGTGCCGGAACGCTCTCGACCGCAGGGCCCTTGAGGGTGACGAAGGTCCCCGGGATGTGGGCTCTGTCACGTTCGGTTATGTGCATGGAAAACAAGCTACTGGCCCTTTGGGTTACAGCACAACGGGACCTAAACAGGGGTCTGCCATAGGGTTGCCCTATGCCGGAAGTGGCGGAATACTTCAAGATAACCGCGCCGTTCTACGCCTGAAAAACGATTACAACGCGCCGGTTTCGTTCCGATTGCAGGGGAGAAACCATGACGCTCGCGCAGCTCCGGGCCTTCCTTGCGGCCTATGAGCTGGGTTCCTTCACGGCCGCGGCAAGAAAACTGGAAACAAGCCAGGCCTCTGTCTCTGAGCTCATCAGCAGGCTCGAACACGAACTGGAGCACAGCCTTTTCATCCGTGGCGGGCGGCAACTCATTCCCACGACGGCGGCTGTTGAGTTGCAGGTGCACGCACTGCAGGCGGTCACATCGTTCGACAACGGCGTGGAGGCGCTGAAAGCTATGTCGTCGCTGGAAGGCGGTGTCTGCACCTTCGGAGTGCTGCGGTACGGGGCCCACTACGACCTTGCCGACCTGGTCCAGCGCTTCCACCGCCGGTATCCCCAAGTGAAGGTTCGCCTGGTGGGTTTGAACTCCGTGACGGTGGCCGAGTCCGTGGCGTCGGGTGAAATCGAGGCCGGGCTCATCGTCCTGCCGGTGGCAGAAGCGGGCCTGCAGGTCAGGCCGCTTTTCCGGGACGAAGTCTTTTTCGTATCGGCTACCCGGCCGCCCTCGCGCGGTCCCATGACCATCGAGGAACTCGCTGAGTCAAAGCTTGTGCTCTACGACGCCTTCGCCGGCTGGCGTGACCCCACCCGCCGGCAGATTCTCGAGCGGGCCCGCCTCAGAGGGCTGAAAATTGAACCGGCCATCGAGGTGGAACACGTCGATACCGCCCTTGGGTTAGTCGCCACCGGGGCGGCGGGCACCTTCGTTCCCCAGGCCATCGCCAGCGGACCGGGCTTTCCGAAAAACATCCATGCCGTCCCCTTTGCGGAACCTTTGTACGACACGATCGCGCTGATTCAGCGCGAGGGCGCGTACCTGTCACCCGCAACCCGAAAGATGGCCCAAATGGCCGCCCGTACCCTGCTGTCCAAGGTGGCCCCGGGACAAGCCATCGGGCGCTCAACTCTGCACTAGACCCAGTCGGCGGGAGCCGTCATGTCGCCGGGGCGCTCAGGGCTCGAAGTGCGTCCGGACGGTCCCGTCGGTGAGATTCCGCAGGACGTCGGCGGCGACGTCGCGGAGCTTCTGGTTCCGGTTGCTGGAGACCTGGGTGAGGATGCCCATGGCCTCTTCCTGGGTGCAGCGGTTCTGTGCCATGATGACGCCGCAGGCCAGGTCAATCGACGTGCGGTGCTCCATGGCGGCCTTCAGGTCCTCGGCCCGGGATTGTTCGGTGCCGATCCGGACGGCCAGGCGGAGGGAGCGGCCGGCCAGGTCGGCGAAGCCGGCGGCCTCGGCAACAATGTCCGGGGTGAAGATCCCGGTGTCCGCGCCGAAGAAGTTCAGCGCGGCGGCTGCGTTGTCGCCGATTTCCAGGGGTACGCCGAGCGTGCTGCGGATGCCCTGGGCCGCGAGCTGCTGCTGGTAGTCCGGCCAGCGCGGATCAGTGGCGACGTCGGCGAGCAGGACTACGGACTTCGTTCGGAGCGCCTCGATGCAGGGGCCGTCGCCCATGGCTTGCTCGATGCGGTCCAGGATGATGGCCCGGGGGCTGCTCCCGGCCACCGTCATGGTCCTCTTCCGGCGCTGCAACGTCACGCCGCATTCGATCTCGGCGGCGGCTGCGGAGCTGAGCGTGGCCGCGGAGAATCCAGCGAGTTGGCCGAGGAAGTCCTCAACGTTCTCGGTTCCCATCAGCAGGTCCTGCAGTTGCAGGGCGGCTTCGTCCCCGGCGTTGTTGGTCATGCCTAAATCTAAGTCGGGCCCCGGCGCGAAACAACTGCCCTGCTGCGCGGTAGCATGAAGCTTCGCGAGGGCCGGCGGTAAGTTCTGGCCTTTCTAGTGCCGGTGGAGGGCTTTTGACAGAACAGGTGTGGCGAGTCAGTTCTGACGTCGCTTTTGTTCAGAGTCCCGACGGCGGCCGCGTCGCCGTGCTGCATCTGAGTCAGGACGTGCCCGTCATCCTCGTGGGAACGGCCGCATCCGTCTGGAACGGGTTGGACGGGACCAGAACCGAGAACGACCTCATCGAGGAGCTTGCCCGCGAATACGGTTCCGATGCCTCCACGATCCGCGGGGATGTGCTGGGCCTGATCCACGATTTGAGCCGCGGCGGAATGATCACACAGTCTCACCGGGACAAGGACGCCGGCTGATGGATCCCGCGGAGATCCTGCACCAAAACGAAGCAGTCCTCCTCGCCACGGCTCTGGTAAGCCATGTTGCAGCATCAGCTGACGTGCCGGTCCTATTCATCAAAGGTCCTGCCGCCACCATGATGGGACTGCGCGAAAAACACGTCTCTGCGGATGTGGATGTGCTTGTCCGCCCGGAGCACCTGGACAAAATGGTGGAGCTCCTGGGCACAAGAGGCTGGCTCGAACGGCCGTCCGGCGTGGCAGTTGTTCGCCGGTATTCGCATTCCCGGACGCTTTACCATCCGCAATGGAACTGCGATATCGACGCACACTACAGATTTCCCGGAATAGAAGCCCCACCCGGGAGAGCCTTCGAAACGCTGTGGCGTGACAGGCAGTATCTGGTGATGGCAGCCAGAAACGTGGCTGTTCCCTCGACCCCGGCAGCGGTGATTTTCCAGGCCCTGCACAGCCTCCGGGCTCTGGACGATTCACGCCATCAGCGCGAGTACTCAGGGTTGCTCGAGCGGGTCGACGCCAGCATGCACCAGAAGATCACAGATCTCAGCCGAGAGCTGCGGGCGACGGCAGCTCTGAAACCGCTCCTGAATGATCTGGGCATTACAGATCTGTCGGTCCGGCCGGAAAATGTTAGTGAGGAGTGGCGCCACCGCACTTCGGTACAGGGCACGGGGTCGGCTTATCTGGTCGCTCTCATGGAAAGTCCTTGGCGCGACAAACCGCGGGTGCTTGCCCGCACGGCCTTCCCCTCACGGGAAACCTTGCGGGAGCGCAACCTCCACCTCGACGACTCCGTTGCCGGGCTGCTAAGGGTCCATCTTGCGCGCTGGGGGCGCGGCGTGGTTGGACTTCCGGCAGCGGCCCGGAAGATCAGGGCCTTACGCCGCGGGCAGAGGTCCCTTTAGACGTATCCGTCCACGATGGCGGCCGCGATTTCCTTGTAGGCGCGCCGGGTTTCCGGGCGGAGCGCGTCGAGGGTGACCAGGTCGCCGTCGGCCACGCCGCGGTCGTGCGGGACGGCGATCAGCTGGCGGCAGATGCCGGAGAGGTGGTCCTCGATGGCGTCCTTGTCCACCCGGGAGGAGACCTCGTCCTTGTCCGTGATGACCACGATCGCGTTGCGCGCCAAGTCCTCGTAGCCGTGGCTGGCGAGCCAGAGCAGCGTGCTGCGGGCCCGTTTCGCGCCGCTCACGGCATAGCCCGCCGCGATGATGAGGTTGTCGGCGGACTGGAGGATGCCGCTCATGGCGTTGTGGGTGACGCCGGTGCCGCAGTCGGTGAGGGCCACGGAGTAGTAACCGGAGATGAGCTTGCGGATCCTCAGGTATTCCTCGGCCGTCAGGGAGTCCGAGACCTCGGGGTCCTGTTCCCCTGCGATCAGGTGCAGCCGGCCGGCGTGGTGCATGTACCGCGCCAGGCCGGTGAGGGAATCGACGGATTCGACGTTCTGCAGCAGGTCGGTGATGGTGCGGGGGCTTTGCTGCTGGTAGATGCCTTCGCCGAGGGCGCGCTCCACGAGGTCGCCGGAGTCCGGGTTCGCGTCGATCGCGCACGGCGGGTCGCCCCGGTACTCGGCCAGGGTCAGTCCGACGCCGACGGTCGTGGAGGTCTTGCCGATGCCGCCCTTGAGGCTCAATACGGCGGTGTTGTAGCTGCCCTGCAGCTGGCGGGAGATTCTCCGGGCGAGTTCGTCTTCCTCGCGCTGCCGGGCATTGGGGCCCAGGTTCAGCCCGCCGCCGGTCATCTTGTAGAGGGCGCCGCGGAAACCGCCGACCGGGCGGGGCTTCTGCTCTCGGACAAAGAGCCCCGCTGAGTTGGTGAAGTCAGGAGCGGGTGTTGCCAGAGCCGCTGCGCGGCTTTCGGACCGGCTGGAGCGGAGCGGCATGGGTGGGACCGAGGGTGCTGTTTCGGGTGCGGCGGGCATGGCTGCGGGCGAAGGAGTCCGGGAGGACAAGGCAGCCGTGGAGGCGTCCACTGGCACAGAGGTGATGGGGGCGCTGTCGAGAGGTGCACGGCCAGGCGCGGCCGGCGCGTCCGCGGCTGCGGCAGCCTCGGCCCAGGAGCCGCTGCGGGCTGTGCGCACTGTCGGGCTGTCGAAGCCGTCGGTCGTGATGATGGGCATGGTTCCTGTCCAGGCGTCGGAGTCATCGCCGCGGCGGCGGTCACGCCGGCGCCGAAGCTCTGGCTGTTCTGCCTCCGCGGCAGCATCGGCTGTGTCGTTGTCCACCGGATCGGGCATATTGGTCCCCCCTGGGACTCACAGCGCAGGCCGCTGCGGTGCTCGTATGAATTGGTACAAGCGCAAGTCTAGGCGCACACGCATTGGCAAGCGGACCAGCGAGCGCCCGCACAGAAGGTTCCGGCTAGTTCAGCGCAATCAGCAGCATCTGGTTGGTGCCGGGAATGCAGGTTTGCAGGATCGCCCGGGGGAAGCCCCCGAAGACGGCGGCGACGGCGTTGGTGGTGGCGCCCTGGGCAACCTGCCCGCGGCCACTTGCGGTGTAGGTGCCGTAGCCGGAGATGACCACGGTTTCGCCGACGCCGATCCCTGAGAACCGCGCCCACCCACCGCAGAAGTCGTGTTCGGTGATGAACAGCGAATAGGCATCCGTCGGGGTGAAGTGGATGGGGCCGATGCACTTGTCCACCATGGCCTGCCCGCCCGAGCCTGCCACGAAGATAGTGCGCGCAGCGGGCGCGGCCGGCGCCGCCAATGCCCTAGCGGCGGGAACCGGGGCTGCGGGCGCGGGGGCCAGCGCAGCAGGAGCCGCCGGGGGGCCCGTGAGCTTCAGTGTCTGGCCTGGCTCGATAATGCTGTACGCGCCCAGCCCGTTGGCTGCAAGCATGGCGTAGACATCGACACCGAAGCGCGACGCGATCGCGCCGACTGTGTCGCCGGCAACCACTACATACTGGTTGGAATCCACGGCGGCCTCCGGAGGAGCCGCCGCCTGGGGTTCGGAAACTGCACCTGCGGCGGGAGCCTCCGGAGCCGCGTCCGTCGGAGGTTCGGAAGCCACAACTTGGGCGATAGAGGGCTCGGGCGACGGTTCCGCCGCCCCCGGCGACGAGATCTCCGGTGCCGACATGCTCTGGCCCACTGGTGTTGCGGTCACCCCGGCGGGCGGTTGGAGCGCCAGGGAGGCGGCCAGAACGCAAGCAATCAGCAACGGACCCGCGGCGGTAAGCGTTTTGGAGGTGTGATTCGTCGGGCGGTTGCCCGGGAGACCGTGCTCATTCGGAACCATCTGCATCAGCCCGCTTCATGACCAGCGCCAACCGGGCCTGGCCTTGAGCAGAGCTCAAGACTTAGGGCGGCTGCACACTAATCACGAATCACGACGCGGTGGCAGACACCCCGAACCCGGCAGGAGATCCCGGGCAGTTCCGGACTTAGCCTGAGCGTATTAAGCAGAAAGGCAGTCCACACGGGTATTCGCTACCCGGGTTTTTCAGCGGAGCCACGTGCCTGAACAGCGGCCTACTCTGTTGATGTGGCGAGCGTTGGGGCTGCTGCACCGGAAACGCCGCAACGCTTGTTGCAGTTACGCAGACGCCCGGGCCATCGGGTGCGGGTGTCTTGCCTACTTCTCAGAGGCGTGTCAGCGCCAGAACGACGACAGCGATTGTCACAGCAGCGAGGACAAGGAGGCCGACGTACGCCCACCATTTTGGTTGTTTACGGTGCGGGTTGATGTCAATGTAAGGCAAAGCTGGGGTACCTGTCGTTGAAGGGCGGACGTTTCCGGTCGGCCTTCGAGACGAAGGGATCGACGTGCGCCCCGGGATCCCCATCCCCCGGGCGAGCTGAACGCTAGCGTTCCTGGACCCTTGCGGATCCTCCACGAGGTTACTTACGAGTTACCGGCGCTGTCCACCGACGCGCCCAATGATCCGCTGTTCAGCGTTGCTGCGTCTCCTGCAGGCGCTTGATAAACCAGCGCGACTGCTCCGGTCCATAGGGCAGGATCGGAATGGCCTTGGTAGCGTCGTCAGGGGTTTCCCGCGTGGCCTGGGTGGCCTGCCGCACTGCTGTGGTCATGGTGTTCGCCATGGTCTTTACGAACTGATCGCTGCAAGGCTCGCCGTGCCCGGGAATCAGGAATTCATACCGGTGACGCAGGGCCGAGACGTGCCGGAGGACATCTGCCCACTCCTCGGGGTAGGAATCCTCGAAGGACGGGTGTGAGCCCTGCTCCACCAAGTCCCCGGCGAAGAGAGTCGTGGTCGTCCCGACGAGAAGGTCGCCATCGGTGTGTCCGCGACCGAGGTAAAAAAGCGTGACGGTCTGGCCGCCGAGATCCACCAGGACCGGTTGGTCCTTCACGATTGCGTTTGGAACGACGAGCTCAGTGTTGCTGCCGTCGCCGGCAGCCATCTCCGGCTCATCGGTAGCCACGGCGCGGCGCTGGTTGTCGCCGTTCTCGTCGATCTCCGCGGCGCAGTTCTCGTGCGCCCAGAACTCGGTGACGCCCGCATCGGCGAACACCGCATTCCCGAAGAAATGGTCGTAGTGGGCGTGAGTATTGACTACGACGAGCGGCAACTGGGTCTTTTCCCGCACGGCGTCAAGGATCTCGCCTCCCTGCCGAGGGCCGCAACCGGTGTCGATCACCAGAGCGCGTTCGGAGCCGACCACCAGCCCGGTGTTGAGCAGCGAACCTTGGGTGGTCAGGACGTGGTTGTCCGGGCCAACCTCGAGCCATCGTGACATTGAGAATCTCCGTATTCCGGCGTTGTTCCGGCGTCGTTGGTGCGATGTTCTGCCCACGATTGTACCCACCCGAGCTGGCCGAAAGCTGGATGCAAGAAGCGTACGGGAATACGTACTTTTAGCTTGGCGCTGGCTTTACTCAATTTTCCGGCGGCGCCGATCCTTACCTCTGTCCGGGGCAGCAAAATGGGAAGCGGCCTGCGGCTCCGCCCTAGCAGATGCGGCGGTCGATCGTAAGCACCTCCCGGAACATGTGAGTGGTCTGGGCATTGCAGGAGACTAACACCTGTCTCATCCGTCTGGGCCGCCCATCCCCGACCCGCTCTGCGCTTGTTCACCGTAGGGCCCCGCATCGCAGATAGTGATTCGGTTAAGTGACAGTGAGCGTTCAGTCGCCTCTCCTTGGGAGGCATACTCTCCTATTCAGTGCTCACCAGTCTGCTGAACATGGCCGACGTAGTGCCAGTGCGGCGAAATGTCGCGGACGTTGGGTACCTTTCTTCGGCCAAAAACCTGAAGATCTATATGGTAGCCCCAGCGAGAGGCGGGCTTTTTTCGCCCAGCATGTCGGTGAAGGATTTTCCGGCGGCAACCAGGGGTCCAAGCTCGACCAAACGTTCGGCTGGCCAGTCCCACCACGCCAAAGCCAAGAGTTTTTCAATTACATCATCGGTGAATCGCTGACCGATTGGCCTGGCCGGGACTCCCCCTACAATGCTGAACGGCTCGACGTCCTTGGTGACTACGGCTCCGGCCGCAATAATCGCGCCATGTCCGATGGTGACGCTCTGCAAGATTATTGCCGAGCTTCCGATCCAGACGTCGGAACCAATGACGGGCGGGCTGGGGAACTCGTCCACGTCAATGTGTACGCCTACAATGTTTTCCTTGCCGTATATAAAGGGCGACGTCGAGATGTGACGCGCGGGGTGCTGCTCGGCCCCGATCTGGCAGTAATGGGCGATAGAACAGAACCGGCCAATAGAACCCGAGAACAAGATCGCACCCCTATTCACGTAAGAGTAGTCGCCCAAGGTAACGCCGCCGTTAATGACAACGTCTGCTGCCACACCGACTTGGATGCCCAATGCCGCACCGGGCAGTACGTCACCAGACCACACATATCCAGCACGGGGAAATCGACGGCGCGCCTGGAAGAGTCGTAACTCTTTGCGCAGAAAAGAAGGAACGAGTGACCCCAGATTGCTCATAACCCGATCCTAGTCCACGCTGCAGGTGCACATGAGCACTGAAGAGTACCGATGCTTCCCCGAAAACGCGCTGGGTCGAACCTTATGCGGTCCACCTGTTGCCTCCTCACCACCGACATGCATGGCTAAAGGGCGCCGAATTGAGGCACGCAATTTCCTAAGCCAGTCAAGTCGAGGCGCGCTGGATCCACGCCCGGAACTCAAGGCCCGGTGCAACCATCTCGGGGCCGCCTGTAGCCACCAAAGTTGATGTTCCGACTTCACCGGATCAGCTGGCGTGAGGTCGACTTCGGGCGTCTCACATGTCAGCTAGCACCGACCCTGGGTTCTCGATCGCGTCAGCCACGTAACGCAGGAAGCCGCCGGCGGTTCCGCCGTCGCAGACCCGGTGGTCGAAAGTCAGTGTCAGTTCGGTGACCTTCCGGACGGCCAGCGCGCCGTTGACCACCCAGGGTTTATCGATGATGCGCCCGACGCCAAGGATTCCCACTTCGGGGTGATTGATGATCGCGGCGGAGCCGTCCACTCCGAACACCCCGTAGTTGTTCAGCGTGAAGGTGCCGCTGCCCAGTTCCGCGGGGCTGGCCTTGCCGTCGCGGACGACGGCAGTGAGCCGGCGGATTTCCGCGTCCAGTTCGCGCGCGCTGAGTTTGTCCGCGTTGCGCACTGAGGGCACCATCAGTCCGCGGTCGGTTTGGGCCGCGAAGCCGAGGTTGACCCCGTCGAAGGCCAGAATCTCCTGGGAGGTTCCGCCGGTGGTGTCCTCGGTGGTAACAATCCGGGTGTTCAGTTCGGGGAACTTCTTCAGCCCTGCGGTGACGAAGCGCGCGATGAAGGCCAGCAGACCCGGGGTGTGGTGCGGATCGGCCTTCTTCAAGGCGGCGCGCGTCTCCACGAGGGCGGTGGCGTCGACATCGACCCAGACTGTCGCCTCGGGGATCTCGGAGCGGCTGCGCGTCAAGTTCGCCGCAACGGCCTTCCGGACGCCACGGACGGCGGTCCGCCCAGTAATGCCGAGCCCGGTGCGGGCATCGGTGTCACCGGAGGTCGGGACCGGCGTGGCTTCGGCAGGTCCAGCCGCAGGATGCTCAAGCACAGACGGCTTGATGACAGCCTCGACATCGCGGCGCATGATGAGTCCGCTGGCCCCGGATCCCTGGAGTTCGCCCAGATCAACCCCGTGATCCCTCGCCATCCGCCGGACTAGCGGGGAAATAACGGCCCCCAACTTCCCGGGAACCCTTGTGTGCTTCAGGAGCAGGTCATCCGCGGCCGTCTCGGCGGCGGACACCTGAGCCTCCGGCTCAGCAATCGCAGTCCCGGCCGAAGACTTCCGCGGCCGTGTCCTGCGGGCAACTCCGTGCCCGCCCGGCGTCCCGTACCCGATTAGGACGTTCCCGGACCCTGCTTTCTCTTCCTCGCGGTAGACCTCGGCGGCAGCCTCAGCAGTTTCGGCAGACGCAGCCACCGCGGCAGCGGCAGGCGCAGCCGCCGCGCCGACGGGCGTCACCGAGATCAGCGGCTTCCCGACGTCGAGGGTCTGGCCGGGTTCGCCATGCAGCACGGCGACGGTGCCGGCGTACGGGGAGGGTACCTCGACCATGGACTTGGCCGTCTCAACTTCGGCGATGGGCTGGTCGACGCGGATTTCGTCGCCCACGGCCACGAGCCAGTTCACGAGTTCGGCTTCGGTGAGGCCTTCGCCGAGGTCCGGGAGGAGGAATACTTTCGGTTCGCTCATGGTCAGTCTTCCCACTGGAGGTCGTCAACGGCGTCGAGGATGCGGTCCACGCCGGGAAGGTAGTAGTGCTCGAGTTTCGGTGCCGGGTACGGGACGTCGAAGCCGGTGACGCGGCGGATCGGCGCGGCCAGGTGGTGGAAACAGCGTTCCTGGACCCGGGCGACAATTTCGGAGGACACGGAGGCGAAGCCGTGTGCCTCGGCGATGACCACGGCGCGGCCGGTCTTGCGCACGGAATTGCAGACGGTCTCGTCGTCGAACGGCACGATCGAGCGGACGTCGATCACTTCGAGCGAGCGTCCTTCCTCGGCTGCCGCCGCGGCGGCGGCCAGCGCCGTCGGCACGGAGGGCCCGTAGGCGATCAGCGTCGCGTCGGTGCCGGGACGGGCGACGGCGGCCTTGCCCTCGGAGGAGGTACCGCGTTCGGCGTTCTCGGCGTGTTCGGCGCGGAGCGCGCCCAGGTCCACCTGGTCCTTGGACCAGTAGAGCTTCTTGGGCTCCATGAACATCACAGGGTCGTCGGAGTCGATGGCCTCGCGGAGCATCCGGTAGCCGTCGGCGACGGTGGCCGGGGTGAAGACCTTGAGCCCGGCGGTGTGGGCGTAGTAGGCCTCAGAGGAGTCGCAGTGGTGCTCCACCCCCCCGATGCCGCCGGCGTAGGGCACTCGGATGACCATCGGCAGTTTCACGGCGCCCTTGGTGCGGTTGTGCATCTTGGCGACATGGCTGACGATCTGTTCGAAGGCCGGGTAAGCGAAGGCGTCGAACTGCATTTCAATGACCGGGCGCATGCCGTTCATCGCCATGCCGACGGCCATGCCGACGATACCGGACTCGGCAAGCGGGGTGTCGAAGCAGCGGCTCTTACCGAAGGTCTTGGTGAGCCCGTCGGTGATCCGGAAGACACCTCCGAGCAGGCCGACGTCCTCGCCGAAGACAAGGACCGAGGGGTCCGCGTGCATGGCGTCGGCCATGGCCGTGTTCAGTGCCTTCGCGAGGGTGATGGTCTGCGGGCCAGTTTGCCCGGCGACAGCGGCGGCCGTGGCGGCGGCGCGTGCGGTGGCGGCGCTGACGTTGCCGTTCGCCTCGGACGAGGTGGTGAGGGTGGGGCTCATCGTGCTGTCTCCGTCTTCGATGCGGCGTCGCGGGCGAGTTCGTCGGCGACCAGGGCGAACTGTTCCTTCAGCTGCGGGGTCGGAGTGGAGAAGACGTACCTGAAAAGGTCCAGCGGTTCCACCGGGACTTCCTCACTCAGGCCCTCGCGGAGCTGGGTGGCAACGGCTTCGGCCTTCTCGGCAATCCCGGCGGCGCGTTTGTCGTCGAGCAGTCCGCGGTCGGTCAGGTAGGACTTCATGCGGCTCAGCGGGTCTTTGGTCACCCATTCGGCGACTTCGCTGTCCTGGCGGTACCGGGTGGCGTCGTCGGCGTTGGTGTGGGCCTGCATGCGGTAGGTGTGGGCCTCCACGAGCAGGGGGCCGGAGCCTTCCCGGGCGAGCCGTACGGCGCGGCCCAGCACGGCGAGGAGGGCGACGATGTCGTTGCCGTCGACGCGTTCGCCAGCCATGCCGTAACCCACGGCCTTGTGGGCGAGCGACGGGGCGACGGACTGGTGCGCCAGTGGGACGGAGATCGCGTACTGGTTGTTCTGGACGAAGAACACGACCGGCAGGTGGAACACCGCGGCGAAGTTCAGTGCCTCGTGAAAGTCGCCCTCGCTGGTGGCGCCGTCGCCGCACATGGCCAGGACCACGGTGTCCTCGCCGCGCAATTTGGCGGCGTGGGCGACGCCGACGCCGTGCAGCAGCTGAGTGGTCAGCGGGGTGCACTGGATGCCGACCTTGTGTTTGGCCGGGTCGTAGCCGCCGTGCCAGTCGCCGCGGAAGAGCGTCATGGTCTGGACGGGATCCACGCCGCGGGCCATCACGGCCACGGAGTCGCGGTAGGTGGGGAACATCCAGTCGCCCTCGGACAGGCAGAGGGCGGCGGCGACCTGGCAGGCCTCCTGGCCGTGGCTGGACGGGTAGACGGCCATGCGGCCCTGGCGGACGAGGGCGGAGTTCTGGTCGTTGACGCGGCGTCCGACGACGAGCTGCTCGTAGGCGGCCAGCAGTTCCTCGTCGCCGGGGAGGGTGTATTCGTGGCCGGGCTGCGTGCCCTGTTCGGAGTGCGGGTTCAGGGTGCCGTCCGGGCCGACGATCTGGATCTGGTGCCGTGCCGGCAGCATGTAGTCCTCGACAGTGATGCCGAACTTCCGCACCGCCTCGCTGGCGGCGTCTTCCGGTGCGCAGTCGGGCGCCGAAGCGCCAGGTGCCTGGTCCTCGTTTGCCGGGTGCTGGGCAGTGTGGTCTGCGGAGATCGTCATTGGTCTGTCCTTCTGTAGCCACTATTCATTCCAAGTATGGCGCGGGACGATGTTTCGTATCCAGCTCTCCGATAAATCGTGGAGATGTCCAAACAATTCGCCTACTCTGAAAGACAGATCGTAAGGGTGAGCTGAATACCGGCGGGAGTTGTGGACGAATGGCAGAGACGGACGGGGACCAGACGGCGGTGCCGCTGGATGGTGTGGACCGAAACATAATCGCGGAATTGACTCGGGACGGCCGCATGTCCGTCACGCAGGTCGCCGAGAACGTCCACATCTCGCGCGCCCACGCCTACACGCGGATTTCGCGGCTGACCGGCGAGGGTGTGCTGACCAAGTTCACGGCACTGATAGATCCGATTAAGGCCGGCCTGAAGTCCTCCGCTTACGTGACACTGAAGGTACGGCAGCATTCCTGGCGGGAGCTCCGGGAACTGCTACGTGCCATCCCGGAAGTGCACCATATCGCATTGGTGGGCGGGGACTTCGATGTCATCCTGCTGGTGCGCGCCGTGGATAACGTCGATCTGCGGAGGGTGATCTTCGATCAGTTGCAGTCGATGCCAGGAGTGCTGGATACGCAAACGTTTCTGGTGTTCGAGGATCTGGACACTCGGTAAAAAGCCCGGAATTACGCGGGCATCACTGACTGGCAGTATTTACTCGCCGAGACAATCAGGCCGTGGCTGACCGAGGCTCAACGGCGGCGGCACGGCGGAGCGCTCGGACCTCCAGATCGGAGGCAACAACTGGCGCGCCTAGAGCTCCAGCCTGCCCCGCCAACCTTCACGAAGTCGACCGAATAGATTTCGCGGCCGCCCCACCCCCCCGACAAAGCAGGCAGGTGGCGGACAGCGGATTGGCTTGCCCGCGGACACTCACGCGATTCCCGGTTCGCCGCAACTCACGACCTGACGAGACTACTTCGTTCCGCCCGGGCATCAACGCAGCGGCCGGGCGAAGAGCCAGTCCCCGACGTCCTGGTGGTCCCGGCCGTCGACTACGCCCAGGACCTGCCCCTGTTCAGATCAACAACGGTCGTTATCCACGGTTCGTTCCGGGTCCATGTGCTGGAGTCAGGGTCGGGGAAATACCCCACGGACCGGAACCGGTGGTCATCGATGGAAGCGCCGTTCCTTCCGCCGCATCGCGACGACACCGCAGCTGGGGCAGCCCGGAGGCTGGTCCGTTGCAACCACGATCTGGCAGCGGCTGTCCTACAGAAGGTGGCGGAGATGATGGTGAGTCGGAACCGGTTGAAGACGCCGGGTCAGCGTCGGCCGGCCGCCCGGTAGGCTTAATCAATGCTCGCCGTCCTGTTCCTGATTGTGTGCTAGCCCGGGGTTTTCATGAGGGTGGGGCCCGCAGGGTGTGTTTAAGCGACGAAAGGTGCTTCTGAGCTGGGAAAATAGTGTTGTTGACGCACTGTTCTACCGGCTGAAAGAAGC
>NZ_JBWZCG010000039.1:0-27797 GCF_059383415.1 Pseudarthrobacter sp. RHLT1-30-1 | reverse complement strand
CCGAAAGTAGCCTTGTAACGAAACAATGCGGGGTCACTCCCGACCCCTCCGTTTCCTCGGGGGGGGCCGGAAGTGACCCCGCGTTGGTTTAAAGCGGCGGGTGCGCGGACGGTCTAGGCTGAGCGCCGTTCGCCGCGGCGTTCGCGCAGGATCGTCAAGCGGTCGGCGAGGATCTGCTCCAGTTCGGGCAGTGAGCGACGTTCCAGGAGCATGTCCCAGTGTGTGCGGACTGCCTTTTCGTTGAGGTTCACGGGGCGTTCGCCATCGACGAGCAAGGCTTCCTTGCCGGTCTTCGACACCCATACCGGGGGAATCTCCGCTTCGGAGGAGAAGGTCACGAATACCTGCTCGCCGTCCGCACAACGGTACTCAACCCGCTGGCGCGGAGCCGGTTCGACGCCGGATTCGGTCTCCATGCTCTGTGCGCCGAGGCGCATACCCCGCAGGCTGCGATCGCTCATCTTTTCTCCCTCTATTCGGTTCGCAGGGTTATAACCTGCGATAGCCGGGGGCCGTGAGGCCGCGCCGGACTGTTGTTTGCGTTGCGCTGTCTCACTGGACCCAAACCGGACAAATCGTCACTTGATTAAACGCTTCGCGAAGCTTAATTGTTCCGCCGGACTGAACCTGCCGGACAAATACTCAAGTATACGGGAGTCAGGCGCCCCGGCAAAGCCTGGGGTGTCCGCTCGCGTCGGACTTCCGGTACGCGGAGCCACTGGCCTGCGATGGAACGCCGCCAGGTGCAGGGTGCTCGGGGAACGGGGCAACGGAACGGGGAGGCAACCGCCGCGCGGCTGCCTCCCCGTTCGGTTGGGGCGATCAGGAGTCCGGCTGGCCCGGGAAGCCTGTCGCAGCGGCGCCGGCGGAGGGTCCTGCCGCCGCAGCGGTGCCGGGCGCTACGGGCGCAACGGGTGCAGGTGGTGCGGTTGCAGCAGGCTTCACTGCGGAGTCGGTTCCGGGGCCGAAGAGCCCGTCGTTGAACTGTCCGTCCTTGCTGCCGCCCAGTGCGCTGCCGATGCCCTTGAGGGCTTCGCCGACCTCACTCGGGATGATCCACAGCTTGTTCGCTGATCCTTCGGCGATCTTGGGAAGCGTCTGCAGGTACTGGTACGCGAGGAGCTTCTGGTCCGGGTTGCCCTTGTGGATCGCGTCGAAGACCTTCTGGATGGCCTGCGCCTCGCCGTCGGCCCGGAGGATCGCTGCCTTCGCGTCACCCTCGGCTTTCAGGATCGAGGACTGCCGCTGGCCTTCGGCGGTCAGGATGGCGGACTGCTTGGTGCCTTCCGCGGTCAGGATCGCGGCCCGGCGGTCACGTTCGGCGCGCATCTGCTTTTCCATCGAGTCCTGGATGGAGTGGGGCGGATCGATCGCCTTGAGCTCGACCCGGGAGACCCGGATGCCCCAGCGGCCGGTCGCTTCGTCCAGCACTCCGCGGAGTTGGCCGTTGATCTGGTCACGGGAAGTCAGGGCCTCCTCGAGGTTCAGGCCGCCGACGACGTTCCGGAGTGTCGTGGTGGTGAGCTGTTCGACCGCCTGGATGTAGTTGGCGATCTCGTAAGTCGCTGCCCGCGCGTCGGTGACCTGGAAGTAAACGACCGTGTCGATCGAGACCACGAGGTTGTCCTCGGTGATCACCGGCTGCGGCGGGAAGGAAACCACCTGTTCACGCAGGTCAAGCAGCGGCAGCAGCCGGTCCACGAACGGGATCAGGATCGTGAGGCCGGGGTTCAGCGTTCGCTGGTATTTGCCCAGCCGTTCGACGACGCCGGCACGGGCCTGCGGGACAATCCGCACCGACCGGACCAGCACGATTATTACGAACGCAACGAGAACCAGCAGCACGATTGCGACTGCGATATCCATACATCACCTATTCCCCAGATTGGTCTAGCTATGGTGTGCGGCGGTGTCCCGCCGCGTGCCGGGGCCGGTCGCGGCCGCCGGAATTCTTGCGCCTGCTACTGGATGGCGGTCTCGGGCTGCGGGGCAACGACGGCGGTCGCGCCATCGATGGCGCTGACGATCGCGTGCTGCCCAGGTGCCAGGACTCCGGTCTCGGACCGGGCGCTCCAGACGTCGCCGCCGATTTTGACCAGGCCGCCGCTTTCGCTGACCGGCTCCATCACCAGCGCAGACTCGCCGATCAGCCGTTCGATATTGCTACGGCGGTCCGCCGGGCCCTTGTGGAGGTGCTTGAGCGCGACGGGCCGTACGAAGCCGATCATCAGGAGGGAGACCACGCAGAAAGCCACGACCTGCAGTCCGAGATCGGCGCCGGCGAAGGCCGCCACCAGGCCGGCCAGGGCTCCGCCGCCGAGCATAATAAAGAAGAGGTCGAGGGTGAGCATCTCCACGACGGCGAAAACGAGGAAGACCGTGAGCCACATCGCCCACCAGTTTTCCGGCAGCCATTCGAACATCATTTTCCCCTTCGCCCCGGGGGCTGCAGGCGCAGACCCTCAGTAACTGTGATTCCATCCTAAGCCGCAGGGCAAGGCCTGCCGAGGGCCGCGGAAGGACACCGGCGAAAGACGCCAAGTCGTTACCTTGAAGTACGCGCCGGGACTGCTAGCGGGGCTCGAAAATGCTGATCCGGAACCGGGCTGATACGGCGGTCAGCGGCGGAAGCGCGGCCGTGAGGGATGCCAGGGCCCCGGGGTCCAGATGGTGTCCGGCCGGGCCCATGAAGGCCAGCCGCCCGACGTCGTCCGGGGCCAGCAGAAGCGGCACGTCCAGGTTGTCCGCGGAGAGCGCCGAAAAGTGTCCCTCGAGCGAGGCTGCCAGCCGCTCGTCCTTTGCCGGGTCGATCCCGAGCATCCCGGCGCGCCCCGCGACCTCCTCGAGATGCCCCTGCCGGGGGGTCACCACGACGAGCCGGCCCCCGGGACGGAGCACGCGGGCGAACTCGGCCGCGTTGCGCGGCGCGAAGACCACGGTGACGACGTCGACCGCGTCGTCGTCGAGCGGCAGGGGCTGCCAGACGTCGCAGACGAGGTTCATGGCCTCAGGGTTCAGCCTGGCGGCCCGGCGCAGCGCGAACTTCGAAATATCCAGGCCGACGGCCGCTGCGGGAGTCCGGTCCAGTGCCGCCCGGTCCAGCACGGCACGCAGATAGTGGCCGGTCCCGGTTCCGGCGTCCAGCACCGTCCCCGGTCTGCGCGGGGTACCGCCGGAAAGCACCGGGGCGGCCACTTCGGCCACGGCGTCGGCGAGTGGACGGTAGTGGCCGGCGGCGAGGAAGTCGAAGCGCGCCGCAACCATCTCGGCGGTGTCCGCTTCGAACACGGTCCCTTTACCGACCAGAAAGTTGAAATACCCCTGTTTCGCCGCGTCGAAGCTGTGGCCGGACGGGCAGACCAGGGTCCGGCCGGTGCTGTCGCTGAATCCGAGCCGGTTCCGGCAGACCGGGCACAGCAGGGAGGCGGTGGAGGCGGGGGGCATGGTGTCCATCCTAAAGGTGCCACGCCCGGTCACGGGGTGCGCCGACGCCGCCGGGCCGGGCGTTCCGGGGTGAGCTATTTCACAGCCCGGGAATCTGGGGCTAGGCTCGCTCAGGTGAAACCAGAACATCTGCCGCTGATCAATTCCGTTTCCGCTCCCGCCATGCATCCGGACGGCACGCGTGCCGTGGTGTCGGTGCTGCGGCCCGACTTCGACGCCGACTCCTATGTCGGCCAGCTCTGGTCCGTGCCGCTGGACCCGGAACACCGCCCGCGCCGCCTGACCCGCGGTTTCCGCGACACGGCTCCGGACTTCTCCCCGGACGGAGAGGTGCTGGGGTTCCTGCGCGCCGCGGCCGGCGGCAAACCCCAGCTGCACATCGTGGAGGCCGGCGGCGGGGAGCCCCAGCCCGTCACCGACGCCCCGCTGGGAGTGTCTGCGTTCGCGTGGTCGCCCGACTCGCGGCGCATTGTCTACAGCGCACGCACTCCGGCGGACGGCCGCTACGGCAGCACCGAGGGAGTCACCGCCGGATCCGAGGACGCCCGGCTGATCACGGACTACCAGTACCGGATGAACGGCGTCGGATACACCGCCGACAAGCCGGTCCAGCTCTTCCTCGTCGAACTTCCCGCACTCGGGGCGGAACCCAGGGTGGCGCCGCAGGGCAGGGCGCTGAAGGCCCGCACCGCGGCTGACGCCGCGAGCGGCGGCTCCGGCACCACGTCCGGCACCAGCTCCGGCGCGTCGGGCACAACGTCGGGCGGCCTGTCGGGCGGCCTGTTGCCGGCCGCGCGGCAGCTCACCACCGCTGCCACCGACCACGACGGCGCCGGTTTCAGCGCAGACGGAACCGCCATCTACTTCACGGCCGCGCTGCACCCCGGCAGCGACGGCGATCTCGCCAGCGGCATCTACCGCCTTCCGGTCGGGGATGGCGCCGGGGGAGGGGAGCCGGAACCGGTGGCTCCCGGCAACGTCGGCCGACAGACCGTGCACGCCGTCCGCCAGTCAGGGGACGGACGGTGGCTGTTTTTCCTCGCCCAGGAGCTCGGCAGCTCGGGCCTGGATTTCGTGGCACGCAACACCGCGCTGTACGTGATGCCGGCGGCCGGCGGCGACGCCACTTGCCTGAGCGACGCCGAGGCGATGGACCTCGGCTGCAGCGGCAGGATTGAACTGGGCGGCCCCGATTCGGCGCTGCTGCTGAACAACACCCGGGGCACGGTCGAGCTGCTTGAGTTCCACGCGGCCGGGAACCACCGGCTGCTCCACGGTGGGCGGGTCGTCACCGGCGCCGCCGCCGGCGGGGAATCGCTGGTCGTGAGTTTCACGGACTCGGCGACTGCGGGTGACATCGCAGTCCTGGCCGGCGGCCAGCTCCGGGTACTGACAGATTTTTCGGCAGCGCTGCGCGCCGACGCCTCGATCATCGAACCCCTCGAGCTCACGGTCCCTTCCGCGGACGGTTACTCCGTCCATGGCTGGCTCGTGAAGCCGCCGGGCGAGGGGCCCCACCCGGTCCTGCTGAACATCCACGGCGGCCCGTTTGCCCAGTTCACCGGTGCCCTCTTCGACGAGGCCCAGGTCTACGCCGCAGCAGGCTACGCGGTCCTGCAGTGCAACCCCCGCGGGTCCGCCGGATACGGCCCGGCCCACGGACGGGCCATCAAGGAAAAGATGGGCAGCCTGGACATGCAGGACGTGCTGGCCTTCCTGGCCGGCGCGCTCGGCAAGTTCGAGGAGCTCGACGGCGGGGCGCTCGGCATCATGGGAGGTTCCTACGGCGGCTACCTGACCGCCTGGACCATCAGCCATGACCATCGTTTCAGGGCCGCCATCGTGGAACGCGGCTTCCTCGATCCCGTGAGCTTTACCGGTTCCTCGGATATTGGCTGGTTC
This sequence comes from Pseudarthrobacter sp. RHLT1-30-1, assembly GCF_059383415.1. Classification (NCBI taxonomy): domain Bacteria; kingdom Bacillati; phylum Actinomycetota; class Actinomycetes; order Micrococcales; family Micrococcaceae; genus Pseudarthrobacter; species Pseudarthrobacter sp. RHLT1-30-1. The sequence goes on along the minus strand of NZ_JBWZCG010000039.1, from coordinate 22,451 downwards.
TTTGGCGGGGAGTACACCGGGCGGTCCGCCGAACAGATGGCCGCGCAGAGCCCGATGGCCCGGGTGGACCAGGTGCGTACCCCGGCGCTGGTCATCCACAGCGAGGAGGATCTCCGTTGCCCGGTGGAGCAGGGCCAGCGGTATTTCACGGCCCTCAAACAGCTCGGTGTCGAGGCGGCGTTCCTGGTCTTCCCGGGGGAGAACCATGAACTGTCACGCTCCGGCACGCCGCACCACCGCAAACAGCGCTTCGAGCAGATCCTGCAGTGGTGGGCCCGCTACCTTCCGACGGCGGCAAACCCGGCAGCCGCTCCCGCCGGCACCGCGCCGACGCAGTCCTGAGCATCCGCCGCCCGGTCCGCTGCGGCGGACGGGGCGGGCGGGTCCGGCGTGAGCGGCCTCAGGCCTCGGGCAGGAACCCGAGCTCCTGCCGGGCGAGGCTGATATCGGGCTGTGACCAGCGCGCGGCGTACTCGGCGTTGCTGCTGAGGGAGCGAAGTTCGGCACGGTCCAGGTAGAGGATGCCGTGCACGTGGTCGGTTTCGTGCTGCACGATCCGGGCCTGCCAGCCGCTGAAATTCCGCTGCTGCCGGGTCCCGTCCGGTGCCGTGAAATCCAACCGCACCGAATCGTGGCGGGAGACGGCGGCCTGGAGCCCGTTCACGGAGAGGCATCCTTCGTAGAACGCCACGGTGGAACCGCTGGTGGGCTCGTAGGACGGGTTCAGCATGGCGAAGAACGGCAGCGGCTCCCGTCCGCGGACGGCGGCGACGGTGGGATCGACGTCGAACTGGTCCTCGAGCACGGCGAGCTGCAACGGAATGCCGAGCTGGGGTGCCGCCAGGCCCACACCGGGTGCTTTGTGCATCAGGCTGCGCATCAGGTCGATCAGCTGGCCGAGCTCGGCGTCGCTCAGCTGGCCGTTGAACGGCTCGGCGACCTGCCGCAGCACCGGATGTCCCGCCTGGACAATGGCGGGCAGTACCCCGGCGGTCAGTATTTGTTGGACGGTTTCGTGGATGCGGGCGGTGCTGAAGTCAGTCGGCGTGGCGTCAGGGGACATGGCAACAGACTACTGGCCTCCGCAAGCCGTCGAAACAAAGTCGTGAATGCGTCCCCGCAGCAAGTCACCGGCGTCGATCCTCAGGATGCCGTCGCGTCCGCCCGCGGACACCCTGAGCGGCATCAGGGTCCCCACCTTGTCCTCCGCGACAGCGTGTGGATCGCAGCGCGCGGGCCGGATCCCCAGCCGGAACTGCTGGCTGGCGCCGCCGGCGTGGACCGAAACCGAGCGCGGCCACGGGGCGGAACGGTCTTCGTCGAGCAGGGGCGTCCGGTCGATCCTGTTGATGGTCAGAGTCCCCGTTGAACCGGGGTTGGCGGTACCTGGCGTGCTCCGCGGTGTGATGACGAGAGCCAGCACCGCGCTCCGCCCGTCCGCGGACACGTCAAGTTCCGGGGCCAGCCGGATTTCGGCGACCGCGGCGACCAACTGGGCAAGGCACATTTCCGCGTTGTTCCTGCTGAGCACCCCGTAGGGGTCGGTGGCGGGCACGGTCGCGGCGGACCCCGGTCCCGGAGCTTCGGAAAGGCGAAGATGCACCACCGGACCTCCGGTCAGTGATCCGGCGGTCAACGGACCTCCGGTCCCTGGACCTCCGGCCGGCGGTTCCGGTTGGACCGTTACGGCCGGGAGTCCGCATTCCGCGGCGGGCAGTTGTGCCGGCAGGATTTTGGTCTGGCCTGGCGGCAGGTCGATCCCGCTGGGCGACGCCTGCCATTCGATGGAGCCGGTAAACAGCGGGCTGGCCACCCCTGCCCCATGGACGGTTACCGGTGCGGAGGTGGTATTGGTCAGCTGGATGGCAATGATCTGCCGGCCGTAGTTGTCGCGGAGCTGGTTGATCTCAGCGGTGACCGGGACAGCCGTGACCGGGACAGCCGTGACCGTGGCAGCCGAAGCGGTGGCAGCCACGGTGGTCGATGTGGCCGACGGATGGCCGGCATCTGATGGCACCGGACTGCACGAAGCCATCAGGGCGAGGGCGGCCGCGGCGGCTGCAGGTCCACGCATGGATGAGTTCCCAGGTTCGCCGGACTGGCGCCGGAGCAGCGGAGGAGAGCAGCCCATGCCGCCAGTGTATTCCCGGCGGCGGACCTCGTGGACCCCGGATCGCCGGCACCGTCAGCTAGTGTCGAGCCATGACTTCATTGACCCCTCTGGACTGCGTCCTCGGCCTGTTGCGCGCCATCGAAGCCGGCGGCGGAGCGGACGACATCGCTCCCTTCCTGGCCGAGGACTACATCTTGAACGAGGCGCCCCACCTGCTCGCCCCGGCAGGGGCAATGCGGAACCGGCAGGAGGCGCTGGCCGGCGTGGCGGCAGCCCACGACGTCGTCTCGGGGCAGCACTTCGAGGTGCGCCGGACAACGTGTGAAGGCGCCCGGGTGGTCGTGGAGGCAGAGTGGACCGCCACCCTGCTGATGGACCTGCCGCACTGGGACGCCGCCGAGTCGATCCGCGCCCGGGTCGCGACCGTCTTTGAGGTCCGGGACGGCCGGATTGTCAGCCAGGACAGCTACGACTGCTATTTCCTGCCCGGCTGACCGTATTTCCTGCGGGGCTGGGCGCCCTGCGGCGTCGGATCCCGGGCGTCCTTGCCACTCCCTGAACGGTAAGGTCTGGCCGCTCACTGCATGGTGAACCGGCGGGCCACGAATTGGCTGACAGCGGGCACGGCGGCGGCCGCGGCGATAGCCCGGTTCCGCGCCGCCCATGGCACCGCCGGCAGGGGCCGACCCAGTGCCATGTTGATTTCGGCCTGGCGGCCCGCCCGGGCGGCTGCCGCCTTCCGGCTGGCCTCGAAGGTCCGGAGGTCCCTCCCCACGTCCGCCCCGCGCAGCGAGGCGAGAATCACCGGAGCCAGGGCGATGGCGTCGAGCCAGCCCAGGCTCATGCCTTGGCCTCCGATCGGGCTGATTTCGTGGGCGGCATCGCCGATCAGCACCATCCTGCCGGTGACCATCCTGCGTGCCAGCCGGGAGCGCACGCCGAAGCTGCTCAGCATGCTGTTGCTACCGGGGTCGACGTCGATCCCGGTACGTTCCCCGATCCTCTCGACCAGCCAGCGGGCGTCACCGCCACCCCCGGCGTCCGCGCGGCGCACGACCCAGCGGCGCATGTTTCCGGGCAGCGGAAAAGACTCCACAACTCCTGCCTGTTCCAGGAACAGGGCCGCGTCCGGACCGAATCCGGTGGTGTCGGCGAAGTCGCCCATCAGGTAGCTGTCGGGGTAATCCTTGGCCACCACCGCGGTGCCCAGCTGCGCGCAGACGGTGGACCGGACGCCGTCGGCGGCAACCGCGATGGCGGCCCTGTAGCGCAGGGTGCTGCCGTTGACGACGGCCTCCGCGGTGACCCGGCCGCCGTCGTCTTGCAGCCCGGTGACGCGGACGCCGCGGTGCAGCGCCCCGGCGTCCAGTTGCCGGACGCGTTCCTCCAGCACCGCCTCCGTCCGGACCTGCGGCAGGGCGAGGACGAACGGAAACGTGTCCGAGACTCCGGCAAAGGTCATCTCGGCGAGCCGTGTGCCCCCGGCGCAGGCGAAGCCGCTGCGGATCGGGATCCCCTCGGCCACGAGGCCCGGCGCCACGCCGATTTCCTGGAGCGCGTCCAGCGACGGGGGATGGATGCCGATGGCGCGGGAGTGCGGCGCGGCGCCGGTGCGCTGCTCCAGGATGCGGACGTTCACCCCGTGCTGGAGGAGCAGGGCGGCCATGAAGAGACCCACCGGCCCGCCGCCGATCACCAGGACGTCAGTCACGGGGCAGCCGGTCCTTGTTGAGGACCAGCAGGTTGCGGAAGGGGGCGTGCCGGAGAACCGTCCAGCCCGGGGGAGCGGCGGCCCGAAGTTCGGTCGCGGTGTAGCTTCTGCGGATCGAGGTGAGACCGTCCTGCCGGATGTAGGAGCCGGTGAAGGGCCAGGAGGAGGCGAAGAACAGACCGTAGGCGACCGGGCTGCGCCGGAGGTCGTTGTGGATGGCCAGGCCGTGGCAGAGCCGGGCGGACTCTGTCAGGAACGCCGGAAGCTGGTCCTCGGACAGATGGTGCAGCACATGATTGGAGACCACCAGGTCGAAGCTCAGGCCTTCGCCGGCCAGCTCGGCGGCCGCGGCCTGGCGGAAGGCCACGCCGGCGGCAGGATGCCGTCCGGCGGCGAAGCGGCTGGCGCGCGGATCCGGGTCGATGGCCGTGATTTCCAGGCGGAGACCGTCCCGGGCAGCCCAGCGGGACAACAGGACCGGCACATCGCCGCCCCCGCAGCCGATGTCCAGCAGGGTGGACGGGATGTCACGGCTGAGCCGCGGCCTGAGTTGGGTCCGATAGATGCCCCGCCAGCCGGAGACCGCGCGATTGACCACGCCAAACTGGGCGTAGGTTCGGTCCAGCCGGTCCGGATCGCAGCCGGGCCGGTCCATTTCCTCCACGGCGTTCGCCGCGCGTTCGCGCAGAAGATCCACCGTGTGGTGCTCAGGCAAGCGCCGATTCCGGCTGCGCGGATGGGGCGGCCGCGTCCTCGGACAACGCTGTCTGCCCGCGGTTTCGTGGGCTGCCGATTCTGGTGAAAAGAGCGGTTTCCACGGTCAGTCCGGGGCCGAAGGCCATCGAGCAGATCCGTTCGTCGCTGTCGTCGCCGTCGTCGGCCCCGCCCGCCGGCGGCAGGTCCAGGATGTGGCGGAGCACGAACAGGACGGTGGCGCTGCTCATGTTCCCGTAATTGCGCAGGGTCTCCCGGGCCGGAACCAGCTGCTCGTCGCTGAGGTCCAGCCTGGACTGGACCTTGTCCAGGATGCTCCGGCCGCCCGGGTGGATGGCCCAGTGCCGGATCTCGCGGTAGGGGAGTCCGTGCAGGGAAGCATCCCGGGACAGGAGCGGCTCCAGGGCGCCGATAATGTGGTCATCGATGATGTGCGGGACATAGTTTCCCAGGACCATTTCGAAACCCTCGTCGCCGATGTTCCAGGCCATGGATTCCTCGCCGACCGGCGTCAGAACGGTCTCGAAGTGGTCCAGCTGCAGCAGGGCGGGTTCCTCCGCGTACTCTCGGGCGGTCACGATAGCCGCTGCCGCACCGTCGGCGAACAGCGCCGAACCCATGATGGTGTCCGGATCGTTCGATGTCCGCACGTGCAGCGAGCACAGCTCGGCACAGACCACAAGGACGACGGCGTTTGGGTCCGCCTCGCAGAACGATTTGGCCGCCCGCAGCGCGGGGAACGCCGCGTAACAGCCCATAAATCCGAGATGGTAGCGCTGGACCGCCGGGTTCAGGCCGAGGGCCCGGACGATCTTGTAGTCCGGGCCGGGGTTGAAGAACCCGGTGCAGGACACGGTTACGAGGTGAGTTATGTCAAGTAAAGTGATTTCGGGACAGGCATCCAGGGCCTTTTGGGCCGCCTCGATGAAGAGCTTGGTGGCCTCGGTGGCGAAGATGTCATTGCGCACCTTGGTGCTGGGGCTGAGCAGCAGGCCGGTCCCGGCGTCGAAAAACTGCGGGTTCTCCGCCCGGCTGTCCTTGGTCATTTCCGCAACAGCCGTGTACCGGGTATCAATGGCAGCGGAATCAAAACAGGTGCTGACCAGCCGGGTTCCAAGCCTGGTGAGCCCTGGCTGGGCGGCAAAAACGTCCCGGGCCTCGGCCTGAATTAACACAGTCGGCGGGACAGCAGTTTCCAGGGACCTCAGGTAGACCGTCATGGTTCATTCTCAGTGAGGCAGTCGCAGAAGACAATGGAACGGATGCCGCACATGCAGCGCGGGCCGCCCGGAATGCGCGGCTTGCAGCCCTCTCAGCACACTCTCCAGAAACGCCGATAATCAACATTATGTCAAGTAACGCAAAGACTACTGCATCCGAAGTGATACTCCCAAAGCGCCGTCTACAAGATCTGAATTCAATGTCCGGTGAAGTTCTATTTTGGATCCAGCGAATAGCCGAAATCACCGAGAGTATAGATCCGCCCATTCAGTTCGACCCGCGTGTATCCGTTATACGGGGCGTCTATGCCATTAAAAGAAGTTCCAAAGACGGGTAGCGCCTCTGCTGCAATTTCCGCCCACTATTGCTTTTCGCCCTCATCACAGAAGATGCGGTTGACCAGGTGCTTCGTTCTGCGCTGAGCCTTGGGGGGCTCCCGAAAGTAATATATTTCATCAGCATGAGTTTAAGCCCGGTTTCGGGATCGACACTGTATTCCCGCGAGGTGGTAAAGGGAATCCCCCCGTTTGCACAAACTAGCTCGAAAAGCTCGGTCGACTAGCGGCTGCCTGTTACTAACCATTCAAGGTGTACGCCGGAGCCTGCATCTACGACTCGGTTATCCAGACCATCCTTGGTTTTTCCACCCTAGACATGGATATCTCCCCCTAAGCCGGTGAGTTGCCAGCGGCCGTTGAACTCCCCAGTTAGTGAGGCCAAGGACAATCATCTCAGTTCGGCGTGCTTCCCGTTATTGCTCCGGTCGATGCTGATTCGCGATTCATATCCAGGAGAGCCCGTTGGACGGCCCTTGGTCGAACCCAAAACGGTGCGGTCACTTCCTCAGAGCAGGCGCGAGCGCCAGCGGTCAATTTCAGCTGCGAACTCGGGCGATTGTCCCGATTCCTCCCACAGTTCAGCCAGTTCATTTCCTGCCGCGTCTTTCATCCTGTCCAGCACGGCGGCGGCTTTCGTCTGCAAGTACTGAGGCAAAGGATCGGAGCTTCGTGGCCAAGGTTCCGGGGCATAGGCCGCATCGCTGCCAAGTAATTCCGGTTCATTCCACGCCACAACGAGTGCGGCGGCTGCCAGCCCTATCGACCCGTCCGGCGCCTCCACATCTGAGATGGACTCAAGGACAGCGTCCAGTGCGTTTTCGATAATCGGCGCAACTTGTGCTACGGAGTTGGCGTCATCGAATTCGTACGAGAAGTCGGCTGCGTCGTCGTTACCAAAAACCGATCCATCCCATGCGCCCATATGCAATGCCCCCCCGAGTTGACTGTTAGGCCGACGGTGAGCGGCTTAGCTGAGATTCTTGCACGCACACCAGCGAAGGCCAACCATGGCGCTCCCACGAACACCATAATGCTCCAGCTCCGCAGCCTGGGACGTGAACTGCTTGGTGCACGAAAGCATCGCCTTGGCCTGACACCTCTCCGTCACTCCCCCGCTACTGGTCGCCGATGCAGTCTCCAGCTCCCGATTAGCCCCATCGCTTTGCGACAGGGTTGGCTGGATAGACGAAGAAATCATTCTGTTCGTCGGGAATGGCCAACTGCGTGCCGTACTCATCGGACGCGACCACCCGTTGCATGCTCGATTGCGGAACCAGACACTCGCCAAAAGCGGTTCCCAGGAGGTTTATGGAGTCATTCGGGTCTGGCGTTGATTTCTATGGAGTCCTCAACCGCAATCCGAGAAGCGGGTCATAAAACTCGCCGACTCGCCATGCATTATCAAGGTCCGCCCTCGGATGCTTGGTTGCGAAAGAACTTCATTGCCACAGCACGTCCTCGGACCTGAAATACGTTCCGCTCAGCTCCGTCTTCAAACAGGCCGCTTCGCGGGGTCGCCGGCCGGGGTCCCCGCAACTGGTCCTTAGTCCTTCGTGGCAGCCCGGGCAGCGGCCGCGGGCACCGGGTCGTGGCGGAGATATTTCCGGGCAAAACGCCCGCTTCCCGCGGTCAGGGCGCGCAGCTCGATCGCATACCGCAGGAGCTCCTGGTCCGGCACTTCGGCCGTGATTTCGGTCAGGTCCCCACCGGTCGACGTCGTGCCGGTCAGACGCGCCCGGCGCGATGAGAGGTCGCCCATCACCGCGCCCACGTGATCATCCGAAACGCTGATGGTCACTGCCGAGACGGGCTCCAGCAGCTGGATGCGCCCGGCTGCCGCGGCCTCCCGCAGGGCCAGCGCGCCGGCCGCCTGGAACGCCGCATCCGAGGAGTCCACGCTGTGGGCCTTGCCCCCGAGCAGAGTCACCCGGATATCCACCACCGGGAAGCCCGCGGAGAGGCCCTTCTGCATCTGCGTCCGCACACCTTTCTCCACCGAGGTGATAAAGGGGCCGGGGATGACTCCGCCGACGGTTTTGTCGACAAATTCAAAACCACTCCCCCGTTCCAGCGGCTCTACCTCGATGTCGCAGACGGCATACTGGCCGTGACCTCCCGATTGTTTGACATGCCGGCCGTGGCCAGCCGCCGCAGCGGCGAACGTCTCCCGCAACGGGGTGACGACGTCGGCCGTCTGCAGCTTGACACCCTGCTCGCCCAGCCGGCCCAGGATAACGTCCGCGTGCGCCTCCCCCATGCACCAGAGGATCAGCTGATGGGTTTCCGCGTTCCGTTCCACCCGGAGGGCCGGGTCACCGGCCGCGACTCTTGCCAGGCTCCGGGCCAAAACGTCCTCATCCCCATGCGAGGCCGCTTCGACCGCAACAGGCAACAGCGGATCCGGCATCTCCCATGGCCGGATTAACAACGGCATTTCCCGGGCAGAAATCGTGTCACCGGTCTCCGCAGGCCCGAGTTTCGTGAGGGCGCAGATGTCCCCGGCGACGCTGTACGGCACCGGCCGGAGGCTCGCCCCCAGTGGGGCATACAGGTGGGCGACGCGCTCATCACTGTCGTGGTCCGGATGGCCCCGGTCCACCAGGCCGCGGCCGGCCACGTGCACAAACGAGTCCTCCCGCAAGGTGCCGGAAAAGAGGCGGACCAGGCAAACCCGGCCCAGAAAAGCGTCAACCGTCGTGCGTACCACCTCGCCGAGCAGTGGCCCGGCCGGGTCGCAGTCGGGGATGGTCGCAGGGGTCCCGTCCGGGTGGGAGACGGCCGGCGGCCGACCCTCCTCCGGCGACGGGAAGGCCCGGGTCACCATTTCGAGGAGCTCCGCGAGCCCGACGCCGGTCTCGGCGGAGGTAGCGACCACCGGATGAAAGGATCCCCGGGACACTGCGGTCTCAAGGTCGCTGATGAGGATCTCGGGCGGGATCACCTCGCCTTCGAGGTAGCGCTCCATCAGGGTTTCGTCCTCGCTCTCGGCGATGATCCCTTCGATGAGCGCACCCCGTGCCGCTTCCGAGGAGGCGCGTTCGACGTCGTCGGCGTTCCGGTATGCGGGCACCACGTCAACCGAAAGATGTTCCGAGACGGTGCCCGAGAGCAGCCCCAGCAGGCCGGTGATCCCGCCGTCGAGGCCGACCGGGAGGTAGAGCGGCAGGACCGTGTCGCCGAAGGCCCGCTGGCACCGCGCGAGGGCCGCGTCGAAGTCCGCCCGGGGATGGTCCAGCCGGCTGATTACCACGGCCCGGGGCACCCCGACGCGCTGGCATTCCGCCCAGAGGGCAGTGGTGGCAGCGTCAATGTCGTCCACTGCCGAGACGACGAACAGCGCAGCGTCCGCCGCGCGCAGCCCGGCGCGCAGTTCGCCGATGAAGTCCGGATACCCTGGCGTGTCGAGCAGGTTCACTTTGATGCCGCCGGCCCGCACTGGCACGACGGACAGGGCGACGGAGCGCTGCTGGTGGATCGCGGCCGGCTCCGAGTCGCTGACCGTGGTGCCTTCGGTAATGGAGCCTTTCCGCACAATCGCGCCGGTTGCGGCCAGCAGTGCCTCGGCCAGCATCGTCTTGCCGGATCCCGAATGGCCCACCAGCGCCACGTTCCGGATCTGCGCCGGCCGGTCGGGCGGCAGGGTCTCGGAGGCGTCGGGCCGCCGGAGTTCAGCTGCCCCCCGTGCTGCTGATCTGGCCGGAACCTTGGCATCTTTCGCTGGCATCTGGACCTCCCGGTGTGCATCCGTTGGCCGGCCTGACCGCCCGGCCTCCGCGCGTCGTGCAGCTGTCTTCTTGGATTGGACACCCGCTAAGGACCTGACGGCAAGATGCAAAAGTCACCTTCGCCGACACGGCACGGCCCGGAAATCCGGGCCCGGCCCGTCGGTTCAGCGGCCGCCGAGGGCCGCCTGCAGCGCCGCGATGTCGAGCCTCTGCATTGACAGCATGGCCTGCATGGCGCGTTGCGAGCCCGCGGCGTCCGGGCCGCCGAGCAGCTGGCCCAGCACTGAGGGGACCACCTGCCAGGACACCCCGTACCGGTCCTTGAGCCAGCCGCATTGGCTTTCGGAGCCACCCGCACTCAGCGCGTCCCAGTACCGGTCGACTTCCGCCTGGGAGGAACAGTCGATGACAAAGGAAACCGATTCGTTGAACGTGAAGTCCGGTCCCCCGTTCAACGCAGTAAAAGTCCGGCCCTCAATTTCGAACCGCGCGGTAATCGCCTGGCCCGCCGGCGCTGGTCCGCCCTCCCCGTAGCGGGACACCTCCAGCAGCTTCCCGCCGTCGAACACGGAGACGTAGAATTCGGCGGCTTCTTCCGCCTGGGTATCGAACCACAGGCAAGTGGTGATCTTCTCGGCCATTGCGCATCCTCGTCCAGTCGGTCCGTGCCGCGGCGGTGTCCGGCGGCAGTGCGGGGTTCAGCCCGAGCCTAGTCCGGGCGTTTGGCGGGCACAACGGGTTTCCGGCAACGACCGGTGGCCCGACTAGGCTTGGTGGCATGCCCTCTTCAATGCCTCCGCTCCCCCGGCCCGCCGATAAAAAAGCGGCGCCGGCAGCGTCCAAACGGACGACGCTCTGGGCCGTCTGCGCCGACGCGGGCCTGATTCTCACCTTCGCCGCCATCGGCCGGGACGCCCACCAACGCGGGGACATCATCTCCGGCGTCTTTGCCACCGCCTGGCCGTTCCTGGTCGGCGCCGCGCTCTCCTGGCTGACCCTGCGGCTGTGGCGCTCACCCCTGGCACTGTGGCCGGCCGGCGTCGGCGTCTGGCTCGGGACAGTAACCGTGGGCATGCTCCTGCGTGCCGCCACCGGGCAGACGGTGGTCCTGCCGTTCGTGCTCGTGGCGCTGCTCAGTCTGGGAATATTCCTGCTCGGCTATCGACTGCTGGCCGCTGTTGTCCGGCGGCGCAACACACGGCGCGCCGGGGCCTGATGGACTAGGCTGGCAGGGACATGGCCGGGCCCCGGGAGTACTATCCGGAAGGCCCAATTGGCCGGCAACGGCGCAACAGATCCGGAAAGGTTCACACGTGGTCACCGCTTTCGTCCTGATTAAGACAGACGCTTCCCGCATCCCGGAGACCGCGGAAGAAATCTCCGCCATCCAGGGCATCAGCGAGGTCTACTCCGTAACCGGCGAGTGGGATCTTATTGCGGTCGCCCGTGTCCCCAAGCATGACGATCTTGCGGATGTCATCGCGGACCATCTGTCCAAGGTCCGCGGTGTGGTCCACACCACCACGCAGATTGCTTTCCGGGCCTACTCCCAGCATGACCTGGACGCGGCCTTCGCGCTGGGCTTCGAATAGTAGGGCTCAGCGGACAGCAGGGCTCAGCGGGCGGTGCCGGTCCGGCCAGGCAGCCTCCTGCGGCGGAACGGACCGTCCGGCCCGCATCGCCGGAAGCTTCAGCTGCGTGAGAGCGCGACCCAGCGGTCCAGTACGGCAGCGGCCGCACCCGACTCGACGGACTGTTCGGCGCGGCTGAAGGCGGCCGCCATCCGCTGGCTCAACGGGCCAACAGCGTCCAGATCAAAAGCCACGAGCCCGGCGGCGGCGTTCAGCAGGGCGGCGTCCCGCGCGGAACCGCGTCCCCCCGCGAGCACGGAACGGACGACGGCGGCATTGGCGGCCGCGTCCCCGCCGCGCAGCTCCTCCAGCGTTGCCCGGCGAATGCCCAGGTCGCCCGGTTCGAACATTTCCTCACGCACCGCGCCGTCGCGGATCTCCCACACGCGGGACGGACCGGTTGTCGTCAGTTCGTCGAGTCCGTCGTTCCCGCGGAACACCAGCCCGCGGCTGCCGCGCTTGGCCAGCACCCCTGCCACCAGCGGGGCCATCCGCTCGTTGGCGACACCCACCGCCGAGGCCTGTACGTGGGCGGGGTTGATCATCGGCCCCAGGAAGTTGAACGCAGTGGGCACGCCAAGTTCACGGCGGGCGACAGCGGCATGCCGCATCGAGGGATGAAACACCTGGGCAAAGCAGAAGGTGATGCCCGCCTCTTCGGCGTTGAGGGCCACGCGCGGAATGGGCAGGTCCAGCCGGACGCCCAGGGCCTCCAGGACATCCGCCGATCCGGAGGTGGAGGACGCGGCGCGGTTGCCGTGCTTGACGACCTTGGCGCCGGCGCCGGCGGCGATAAGGGCGGCCATGGTGGAAATGTTGACCGTGTTCTGCTGGTCCCCGCCGGTTCCGACGATGTCAAGCTTCTGCCCTGCTATATCAATAGGGCTCGCATGCGCGATCATCGCATCGACCAGGCCCACGAGTTCGTCGACGGTCTCGCCTTTGGACCGCAGAGCCACCAGGAAGCCGGCGACCTGGGCGGGCGACGCTTCCCCGGACATGATCGAGTTCATCGCCCATTCCGTGTTGCCGGTGGTCAGATCGGCACCGTTAATAAGGGCGTTGATGAGCCGCGGCCAGGTGTTGCCTGCCGCCTGTGCAGTTGCCTGAGAAGTCACCATCCGATGCTATCGAGGTGCGCACTGCAATGACCAATGTGAACGGCGCCGGGAACTTTTCGGCGCGAATTCGCGTCTTTGTAGAAAAAGTCCTCCGAAAACGCCGTTTGCGTTGGGCAGGAGCAGGTTTTATAGACATAATGTCTATGTGACATCTGCGACCCAAGCCCCCAGTACCCCGGCGCACCCGACGCTGAATCGCCCGAACATGGTTTCTGTTGGAACCGTTGTCTGGCTTTCCAGTGAGTTGATGTTCTTCGCCGGTCTCTTCGCCATGTACTTCACACTCCGTTCGACTTCCGGACTGATGTGGGCCGAAGAGACAGCCAAGCTCAACTTTCCTTTTGCGCTCGTAAACACGATCGTCCTCGTGGCAAGTTCCTTTACTTGCCAGATGGGCGTCTTCGCCGCTGAGCGGCTTCAGCCGCGTCGAAGTGGCGGCCGCCTCAGCTTCACCCGCTGGGGTATGAACGAATGGTTCACCCTGACTTTCATCATGGGTTCCGTCTTCGTGGCCGGCCAGGCGACAGAGTATGCCTTGCTCGTTTCCGAGCACGTCTCGCTCTCCTCCAACGCCTATGGTTCGGCGTTCTACATCACCACAGGCTTCCATGGCCTGCACGTCATAGGTGGCCTGGTTGCCTTCCTCCTGATCATGGGCCGATCCTTCGCAGCGAAGAAGTTCGGCCACTTCGAGGCAACCTCCGCGATTGTCACCTCGTACTACTGGCACTTCGTCGACGTCGTCTGGATCGGCCTGTTCCTGGTGATCTACGTCCTCAAGTAGCCCAGACTGGACTCTTTCCATAAGAGGCAGAATTTCAAAAGACGGCTCCCGGAGCCGACGCAGGATCGAAAAAAGGAACCACCACGTGAAGGCACTCTCGCAGAAGCGACGTCACCCTCTGGCAGCTATTGCGCTGCTGCTGATGGGCCTCCTGTTGACTGGTGGGCTGTACGCAGTCGCCAGCACCGTCAACCAGGCAAAGGCCACCACCAGCTTCAGCGCAAGTGACGCAGAGGAAGGTGGCAAGCTCTTTGCCGCCAACTGCGCCACCTGCCACGGCATGGGCGCCAGCGGGTCCCAAGCCGGACCCTCCCTGGTAGGCGTCGGCGCTGCCGCCGTCGACTTCCAGGTCGGGACCGGTCGTATGCCCATGCAGATGAACGGCCCGCAGGCTTACAAGAAGCCGGCCCAGTTCAACGAAGAGCAGACGCACCAGCTGTCCGCTTATGTCGCTACACTCGGGCCCGGCCCGTCCATCCCGGAGGCAGGTGTCCTCGATGAGAAGGGCAACGCCGCCGCCGGTGGCGAGCTGTTCCGCGTAAACTGCGCCATGTGCCACAACGCCGCTGCTGCCGGCGGCGCGCTGACCCGGGGCAAGTTCGCTCCGGCCCTGGCTGATGTGTCCGGCAAGCACATCTACGAGGCGATGGTCACTGGCCCGCAGAACATGCCGGTCTTCAGCGACAGCAACGTCACCCCCGAAGGCAAGCGCGACATCATCACGTTCCTGAAGCAGATCGAGGCCAACGGTTCACCCGGCGGCGCCGACCTGGGGTCCTTGGGTCCGGTATCCGAAGGTCTGTTTGTCTGGATCGCCGGTCTGGGCGTCATCGTTGCCTTCACCATCTGGCTGACGTCGCGGACGTCCTAGGCCCCACCTGTTGCACCTGTAAGAATTTTCTGCTGACCCGTCAGCAGGTTGAATTGAAAGCTAACTCGGCACTCGCCGAGACGAGAGAGGGATGAGGCGAATTATGGGCAACCATAGTGACGGCAGTCCGAACCACTCGGGCACCGTAGCTACGGCTGGTCAGAATGAGGTGGAGAAGTTCCAGGATCCTGGACTTCCTCCGCATCGTTTGCGCCTGGCTGACACGGACCCGAAGGCCGCAAAGCGAGCAGAACGGCAGGTAGCCCTACTATTCGGGACTTCGGTCGTTGGCACCCTGATCTTCCTGGTGGCGTACTTTGCCATCGATCTGGGGGATGACAGCACGATCCCGACCATCCGGCTGCAGAACATGCTGCTGGGGCTGGGCACCGCCTTTGCCATGCTTGGCATCGGCACCGGAATCGTGCACTGGGCCAAGGCCCTCATGCCGGACCATGAAGTCTCGGAAGAGCGTCATGCCATCCGCACCGAGGAAGACCGGCTGGCCGCGGTCCGGATCGTCGACGACATCGTTGAGGAAACCGGCATCAAGCGCCGCCCGCTGATCCGCAACACCCTTCTGGGCGCCGTGGCGCTGGCTCCCCTGCCGGCCCTCGCCGTCTTCGGTGACTTGGGTCCGCGTCCCGACAAGGCCCTGGCGCACACCATGTGGGCACCCCAGGAGGGCAAGCTCAAGCGGCTCACCCGCGATCCTGACGGAACGCCCATCAAGGCCTCCGATGTGACAATCGGTTCGGCTTTCCATGTAATTCCGGAAGGCCTGAACGAACTGCACGAAGGCAAGCTGAACGAAAAGGCCAAGGCCGTCGTTCTGCTCATGCGGCTGAACCCCGAGTCGCTCAACCCGTCCAAGGGCCGCGAGGACTGGGGCTACAACGGCATCGTTGCGTACTCCAAAATCTGCACCCACGTCGGTTGCCCTGTTGCCCTGTACGAGCAGCAGACCCACCACCTGCTGTGCCCGTGCCACCAGTCAACCTTCGACCTGACCCAGGAATGCAAGGTTATCTTTGGCCCGGCCAGCCGTCCGCTCCCGCAGCTGCCCATCGCAGTTGACTCCGAGGGCTACCTGGTCGCCACCAGCGACTTCAAAGAACCTGTTGGACCTAGCTATTGGGAGCGTGATGAGCATGAGCGCAACGTCAACGCCTAATGCCCCCGCCTTCGTCGCCAAGACCAAAGGCGGCCGTATCACCAACTTCGTTGACGAGCGCGTCGGCGGTTCCGGGATCCTCCGCGAATTCGGCCGCAAAGTCTTCCCGGACCACTGGTCGTTTATGTTCGGCGAAGTGGCGCTGTATTCCTTCGTCATCCTGCTGCTCTCGGGCACCTTCCTGACGTTCTTCTTCGATCCCTCGATGGCGGAAACGAACTACCAGGGCTCGTACACCCCGCTGAAGAACGTCGAAATGTCGGTGGCCTACAGCTCCTCGCTGGACATCTCCTTCGATGTCCGCGGCGGTCTGTTTATGCGCCAGGTCCACCACTGGTCCGCACTGCTGTTCGTGGCCTCGGTGTCCGTACACATGCTCCGCGTGTTCTTCACCGGTGCTTTCCGCAAGCCGCGCGAAATGAACTGGGTGGTGGGCGGCGTGCTGCTCATCCTCTCCATGGCTGCCGGTTTCACCGGTTACTCGCTCCCCGATGACCTGCTCTCCGGCAACGGCCTGCGCATCATCGACGGCGTGATCAAGTCCATCCCGGTGATCGGAACGTACATCTCGTTCTTCCTCTTCGGCGGAGAATTCCCGGGCACGGTTATCATCGGCCGCCTGTACATGCTGCACATCCTGCTGGTGCCCGCACTCATCCTTCTGATGATCGTGATGCACCTCTTTATGGTGGTCGTGCACAAGCACACCCAGTACCCCGGCCCGGGACGGAACGACGGCAACGTCGTCGGCTACCCCCTCGGCCCGGTCTACGCGGCCAAGGCCGGCGGCTTCTTCTTCATCGTGTTCGGTGTCGTTGCCCTCATGGCGGGCTTCTTCACCATCAACCCGATCTGGAACTACGGCCCGTACGACCCCTCCCCTGTTTCGGCAGGCACTCAGCCTGACTGGTACATCGGATTCGTTGACGGCGCGCTGCGCCTGATGCCAGGCATCATCGGTGACTGGCGGATCGAGCAACTGTGGTTCGGTCATGTCTTCAGCTTCAACGTGCTGCTTCCGGCGCTGGTACCGGCCGGAATCATCTTCACAGCACTGTTCACCTACCCGTGGATTGAACGCTGGATCACCAAGGACGACCGCGAGCACCACGTCCTGGACCGCCCGCGGAACGCCCCGACCCGCACCGCGATCGGCATGGCCGGTTTCGTCTGGTACTGCGTTATGTGGGCCGCGGCCGGCTCGGACCTCATCGCCACGCATTTCCACGTGTCGCTGAACGATGTGACCTACTGGCTGCGTGCACTGTTCATCGTTGGCCCGTTCATCGCCTTCATCGTCACGAAGCGCATCGCCCTGGCGCTGCAACGCAAGGACCGCGAGATTGCTCTCCACGGCCGCGAAACCGGCCGCATCGTGCGCCTGCCGCACGGCGAGTTCATCGAGGTGCACGCCCCGCTGGACGAGTACAAGCGCTACAAGCTGGTTGGTTTCGAGTCGCCGTTGCCGCTTCCGGCTGAGCCGAACGCCCATGGCGTCGTCGACAGCAAGGAAAAGCGCCGTGCGAAGCTTTCCCAGTTGTTCTTCGAGGACCGGGTTGCCCCGGCAACGCCGGCTGAGCTCGCGGCGGCCCATGGCCACCACGGCGCTCACGAGGCTATCGAGTCTGGTGAAACCCAGAAGACGCTCAGCCACTAACCGGCTGCAGTGATCACCAGAAAGGCCCGGTCCATCAGGACCGGGCCTTTCTGCGTCTGACCGGAATCAAACTGCAACGCGGGGTCAGCTTCCGCCCATCCCAGGCCTCCGGATGGGCCGAAGCTGACCCCGCGTTGCCGTTACGGGCGGTAGCCGGAGGCATAGTTGCGGGTCGGGCGGACGCCGGGCCGCTGCAGGGGCACCCAGAGCTTGTAGCGGTCGGCCCGGTAGTAGGACACTGAGTAGTCCACCATGGCCCGGGCCACAAAGGCGTGGCGCTGGATCTTCAGCAGCGGCGACCCCACTTCAACATTGAGCAGCCGGGCCGTCGACGGCGAGGCAGCCGTCGCCTCGATCATGTCCTCGCCCCACTCCATCACCAGTCCAAAACGTTCGCTGAGCACGTTGTACAGCGACGTCGGCGGCTCGCCATCGAGCAGCCCGGGCACCCGGTGGGCGGGAATGAAGTTCTCGTCCACGCTCATGGGTTCGTTGTCCGCCAGCAGGAGGCGTCGGAACCGCACCAGCGGCGTTCCCTCCTCCAGCTGGAGCTCCCGGGCCAGAAAGGCGCTCGCACCGATCTGCTCGAAGCTGAGCACCTTGGCGGCCGGGACCATGCCGCGGCGCTGCATTTCCTCGCTGTACGAGGTCAGCTTGACCTGCAAGTCCAGCTTGGGTTTGCGCACGAAGGTGCCCAGGCCCACCACCCGCTCGATGACCTCCTCGCCGACCAGCGCATCAATGGCCTGTCGCACGGTCATCCGGGCAAGTCCAAAGCGCTCCGCAAGGTCACGCTCCGACGGCAGCGCCGACCCCGGCGGGCAGGCTCTCACGATATGCGCCCTGAGGATTTCCCTCAGCTGGACGTAGATGGGAGTACCGTTGTTCCGGTCGATTTCGCCGGCCATGCCTGCCGCGTCAGAGGACGCCACAGCATGGCCTTACCGAATGAGTCATACCTCAAGGTTAAGCCACCCGGGCAACAGGTCTAGACCACCCGGTCGACTTGGTTCGCCCGGAAACGGTGCCGCGGCTAGGCTTTAATCCGCCGGCATCCCGCCGGCAGCAGTATTCATGAGAGACAAGGATGTCCCGGTGGCAGTTCGGAACGCAATCGTGCAGGCCGCCATTGGACTGCATGCACGGCCTGCGGCGCTCTTCGTCCGCGCTGTGCACGAAACCGGCCTGCCCGTCACCATCAGCAAGGACGGCCGGCAGGGTGTGGACGCCCGCTCGCTGCTCGAAGTCATGACCGAGGACTTCCACTGCGGCTGCGTGGTGCAGCTGGCCGTGGCCCCCGACGCCGTTCCGGAGTCCTGCAGCCCAGCCGACGTCGAGAAGGCGCTGGACGACCTCCGCGCCCTGCTGGAGTCCGCCCGGTCCCGTTGAGCGAGCGGACGCCACCACGGCCCCAGGGCCCTCCTCCGGCGGCTAGGATCCCTTCCGGAGCAACTCCCCCGCGGGAGGTGCCTGCCAGCGGACTGGCCGCGGCGGCCGGCGCGCTCACCCCGGTCTTCTCCCGGAGTTGCTCCCCCGGCTGGATCAACCGGATTGGTTGACGCCGGAGTCCGGCGGGACAGGTAACTCGGTACGTGCAGCAACTACGACGGCGGGCCCCACCAAGAGGTGGGGCCCGCCGTCGTTGTTCAACTCAGTGTGTCCGTGCGGACGTTAGTGCGCGTGGTCTCCGCGGCTGTATTCGTAGACCCAGCCGACCAAACCGACGAGTGCAAGACCGGCCGCAATGTAGACGATCCAGAACCCTACTGCCAGGCCGAGGAAACCTGCAGCGCTGGCCATGCCGAGGACCAGCGGCCACCAGCTCCAGGGACTGAAGTGGCCCTGTTCACCGGCGCCCTCGTGGATCTCCGCATCGCTGCGGTCCTCGGGACGCATCCCGACGCGCTTGCCGGTGAAGGCAAGGTAGGCGCCGACCATGCCGGCGAGGCCGCCGAGCAGCAGGACGCCGAGGATGCCGACCCACTCGGTCCAACCGGTCAGGAACCCGTAGATCACCGATACCGGGACGAAGAAGAAGGCTCCAAATCCAAAAATCCTTGATTCGATTTTCACTGGGCTTGATCCTTCTGGTCGGCGTTACCGAGCGCTGCTGCTGCCGGGGCAGGAGAATCGACGGTGTATGACTGGGAGAGTTCCGGGTGGTGCAGGTCCAGGGCAGGACGCTCCGACCGGATCCGCGGCAACGAGGTGAAGTTGTGGCGCGGCGGCGGGCAGGAGGTCGCCCATTCGAGCGAGGCGCCGAAGCCCCACGGGTCATCGACCGTGACGCGTTCGTTGCTGCGCCACGTGATGTAGACGTTCCAGAAGAACGGGATCAGCGAGGCGCCCAGCAGGAACGAGGCGTAGGTGGAGAACTGGTTCATCCAGGTGAAGTTGTCCTGCGGCATGTAGTCCGCGTAGCGGCGCGGCATACCCTCGACGCCCAGCCAGTGCTGGATGAGGAACGTGCCGTGGAAGCCGAGGAACAGCATCCAGAAGTGGATCTTGCCAAGGCGCTCGTTGAGCATCTTGCCGGTCCACTTCGGCCACCAGAAGTAGAAACCGGCGAACATCGCGAACACCACGGTGCCGAAGACCACGTAGTGGAAGTGCGCCACCACGAAGTAGGAGTCCGAGACGTGGAAGTCCAGCGGCGGCGACGCCAGGATGATGCCGGTCAGGCCGCCGAAGAGGAACGTCGCCAGGAAGCCGATGCTCCAGAGCATGGGGGTTTCGAAGGTGATCGAGCCCCGCCACATGGTGCCGATCCAGTTGAAGAATTTCACGCCGGTTGGCACCGCGATAAGCATCGTCATGAAGGAGAAGAACGGCAGCAGGACCGAGCCGGTGACGTACATGTGGTGCGCCCAAACGGTCACGGACAGCGCGGCGATCGAGATCGTCGCGTAGACCAAGCCCTTGTAGCCGAAGATCGGCTTCCTGCTGAAGACCGGGAAGATCTCCGAGACGATGCCGAAGAACGGCAGGGCGATGATGTAGACCTCCGGGTGCCCGAAGAACCAGAACAGGTGCTGCCAGAGGACCGCGCCGCCGTTCTCCGGGTCGAAGATGTGGGCTCCAAAGCGCCGGTCCGCGCCGAGGGCGAACAGGGCAGCGGCAAGCGGCGGGAAGGCCATCAGGACCAGGATGGACGTGACGAGGATGTTCCAGGTGAAGATCGGCATGCGCCACATGGTCATGCCCGGGGCCCGCATGCAGATGATCGTAGTGATGAAGTTGACCGCACCAAGGATGGTACCGAAGCCGGTAAGCGCCAGGCCGAAGACCCAGAGGTCGCCACCTACGCCGGGGCTGAACGTCGTGTTGGACAGCGGCGCATAAGCGAACCAGCCAAACGACGCGGCGCCCTGCGGGGTGATGAAGCCGGACACCGCAATGGTGGAGCCGAAGAGGAAGAACCAGAAGGCGAGGGCGTTCAGCCGGGGGAAGGCCACATCCGGGGCGCCGATCTGCAGCGGCATCATCACGTTGGCGAAGCCTGCGAACAGAGGCGTCGCGAACATCAGCAGCATGACGGTGCCGTGCATGGTGAACAGTTGGTTGTACTGTTCCTTGGTCTGCAGGATCTGCATGCCGGGCTCGAACAGTTCGGCGCGGATCAGCAGCGCCATGACTCCGCCGAAGCAGAAGAACACGAAGGACGCGATCAGGTACATGTACCCGATGGTCTTGTGGTCCGTCGTGGTCACCCAGTTGACGACGATGCGTCCCTTGGATTTCGGTACTACGGGAGCCTCAAGGATCCCGGTGGGCTGTGAATAGGTAGTTGCCACGTCGCTCCCCTTACTTGGTTTCGGTCGGGGCCGGGTTGCGGTCGTACTCTTCACCGAGGAGTCCGGTGTTGCCGTCCTGGCTTAGCTTCTCCAGGTGCGCCGTGAACTCGGCGTCGGAGACGACCTTGACGCGGAACAGCATTTCGGAGTGGTACTCGCCACAAAGTTCGGCGCACTTGCCGTCGTAGGTTCCCTCCTTGGTGGGGGTGAACCGCATGTAGTTGGTCTTTCCGGGGATCATGTCGCGCTTCTGCAGGAAGGCGGGGACCCAGAAGGAGTGGATGACGTCGCGGGCATTCAGCTCGACGTCGACCGATTTGTTGACCGGCAGGTACAGGGTGGGCAGCTTTTCCTTGTCCACTGCCGCGCCGGTGAGGTGCGCCTGGACGCCGGCTTCGTGGACATCCTCGCGGATCACGTCGCCCTTTTTGTAGTTGAAGTCCCACGCCCACTGCTTGCCGCGGACGTCAACGACGACGTCGGCCGGCTCGGCGCGGTTATCGATCGCCTGCTGGTCACGGTCGGTGAAGTAGAAGAACACCAGGACCATAAACAGCGGGATCGTCAGGTAGAAGACCTCGAGCGGGAGGTTGAAGCTGTTCTGGCGGGGGAAGCCCACGGTGCCTTTGCGACGCCGGTAGGCAACGATGCACCAGATCATCAGGCCCCAGGTAATGACACCCACGGCCAGAGCGGCAATCCATGAGTTGACCCAGAGGTCCATGATGCGGTCAGTGTGGTTGGTGGTGCCACGCTCAGTGGGCAACCACCCTTTCTGTACCTCTGGTGAACATCCAGTCAAAGCCAACGCGCCGGCGAGTGCCAAGCCAGTGATCGTAGTGATCTGTTTGCGTCGGCTGCCGGTTCGGTTCTGCGAACTCACAGACGGCCCTTCCTACTTGTTGCTGTCGCCCCGGGCCGGAAAATGGCGTTCAGGGCAAACTAATAGTTTTACTACTCGGTGTAGAGCTTACCGCTCCCCGCGAGTTTTCGCCCACATGTCCGCGCCGTGCGTCGGGACCTTTTTGGCGGGCCCGATCGTTGGGCATCCTGCGGCACTAAGGCCGGGCAGATTGCCCGGCCTTAGTGGAAGGAATCACCGCAGGCGCAGGAGCCGCCGGCGTTGGGGTTGTCGATGGTGAAGCCCTGCTTGGAGATGGTGTCCTCGAAGTCGATGCTGGCACCGCTGAGGTACGGAACGCTCATCTTGTCGACGACAACTTCAACGCCGTCGTAGTCGCGGACAGCGTCGCCGTCGAGGATCCTCTCGTCGAAGTAGAGCTGGTAGATGAGGCCGGAGCAACCGCCGGGCTGAACGGCCACCCGTAGGCGCAGATCGGTGCGGCCTTCCTGCTCGAGCAGGCTGCGGACTTTGCCGGCCGCGACGTCGGTTAGACCGACCTCGTGCGTGGCCAGTTCCCCGCCCGCCGTGGCGGTGGTTTCGGCGCTGTTTTCATTGGTCGTAGTGCTCATGGCCTACCTTCTGACGACGGTGGTGGCGGGGGGGGGGTCTTGCTGGCCCCCCCCCCCCCCCCCCCACCCGGGCCCCCCCCCCCCCCCCCCCCCCCCCCCCCCCCCCCCCCCCCCCCCCCCCCCC